>JAKVAO010000154.1 GCA_022447685.1 Candidatus Caenarcanales bacterium
TGTATACGATATCCAAGGGAATACCATGGAGTGGGTGTTAGATAAAGCTTATTTACAAGAGAATTCAGTTAATATTAGAAAAGGTCACTACCCAGAAGCTGCTACAGATTGGTATTCAGCAAACGGGGATTATCCTCTTGCCAGAGGTGGTACAAATTCTATTGTTCTCTCATATACATATTTTAGTCTATCTGGAAGTACAAATTACCCAGATTTTCAGAGCCCTTCAGTTGGCTTTCGTATTGTACAGGAGATTGACACATGATTCAAAAAATAAAATTTTCCCATTTGATCTGTTTTATTTTCTTGATGCAGTTGAGCTTAGCTGAAACAAACACGATTGTTGCTGATTTTTCGAAACAATCGAAAGACCGAGCTTCAAAGTTAGTTAAATTACTTAAAGCTGAGGATCCTAGCTTTGCTGACTTATTAGCTGAACAAAAAAAGCAGACTCATTTACTCTACAATAAAATTCTTGATCAAGAAAAAGAAGTTTGGAGTGAATATTCTGGACTATTCTTTCTTCAATTACAGATTTATATTGGAGATTTGAAGATTAGAGAAGCATTATCACTTGATAATTTTTCTGAATATAATCGTCGAAGATCTTTAACTCAAAGTATGCCCGAGGTATATCCCACAAACTTTTTTTACAAACCTATTTCAGAAAAAGAAGTGAAGCTACTAAAAGAGTTTCTTGCAATGGAACCTATGATCCGCTATGAGAAAATTAGTGAATTCATGGAACCCTTCTCGGATATCCGTGAAAGGGGAAAATTTAGAAAAGATGCATTACGAACGATTCAATCCTCATCTAATAGATT
This sequence comes from Candidatus Caenarcanales bacterium, assembly GCA_022447685.1. Lineage (GTDB taxonomy): Bacteria > Cyanobacteriota > Vampirovibrionia > LMEP-6097 > LMEP-6097 > DT-14. The sequence goes on from JAKVAO010000154.1 coordinate 825, forward strand.
TAAAGGAATTCTAAAAATGGCATTAGATATCTACCGTGCCAACCCTCGAATAGATGAAAAGAATAGAAAAGATAGTTTAAAGAAATTGGCTGAATATCAAGAGTTTTTCGCCAAAATCTATCAAAAATCCTTCGCAGAAAGATTAGGAGGGGTAAATTTGTATTTTATTAAACCTTCGCCAGAAAATGTTCTAGTTTCTCAGAAGTTCTCCGCTTACTTGCTGAATGCTGTAAATGAAAAAGATTATGAATCATTATTTTTTACCTACCCATACCGCCGTCTTAAAGAAGTCATTGATGAGTTTCCACACTTATCTAAGTACGAGTATGATAAACGTTACCAGAAATATAAAGATTCATATAGATCAATATTTGAGTATGCTTCAACTGCCAAAGATTGGCGGCAAGGTGTATGGGGAAACCAATACCTTTTATTACCTGATGAGTTGGCATATAAAGAAGATAGGCGCACATATAACCTTTTAATCTATTATAACCACCCTGAAGGTCTTCGTTATAGGTTAGATGAAGCTTCAAGGGTTAGTTCCTGGGTAGAGCTTTCTAAAAATAAGAAATAATTACTATGAGTGATGAAAGCATATTATCTACTTGGCAAAACCTACTCGAAAAGAATGAGAAGGACCTGTGGGATGATTCTACACAGTTATTCTTATTTAATTCTTTTCTTGCTGAAGATCTAGACGCTGCTTGGAAAGTTATTCCTGAACATCAAGAAATTCGTAAACGATACAATGAACTTTTGTCTAATGCAAATGATGTTCCCGCACCATGCTTGCAACTAAATATTAAAACCGATGTTTCCCAAAAACAGATACAAAATTGGGTTTTAGACTTTTTAGCCTTTGTTTTACGAATGCATGAAAAAGCCTTAGAAGATGCTCCGGATGATGAGGAAGTTCTCGAAGTAATACAGTTACTGAGTGGTGTAAAGCAAGTAAGCCCTGAATCTGATGTTACCGACCTAGATGAGCATGACCAATCAGACAGCTTTGATTTCGCAATTACTGAAAGCCTTGCTGACTTGATGGATCTTGAAAGTGATGTAGATCTTATTCTATATGAGCACTTTACTCAAATGACCAAAGTAGACACCATTTCTTGGTATCTACTTGAACCACGTATAGTTAACTATGGTTTAGTGCAAGAGGGAGATTTCTCAAGTATCTTCAAACTTAATATGTGTGGTATTTTTGACTATTGCTTAAAGCTAAAACAAAATGGGGTTGTTAGTTATACAATAGAGCAATAAAACTCAACAAAGGCTTGCTGCCAATTTATTCGTCCGCAGTATAATTGAGTGAATTTGAACTTGGTTAAGGGCTAGATATTGGTAATTTAGTGAAGGAATCTCATCCGGATCATGAAGAAGCTGATGAAA
>JAKVAO010000155.1 GCA_022447685.1 Candidatus Caenarcanales bacterium
TTTCTACATAATGATAGCCACAAGATTTGCATTTGTACCTTTGCTTGCCATTCATTTTTCCCGACTTGATTCTTTCGGTACTACCACAGCGCTTGCATGAAACCATGCTTATATTATCATACGACTATGGATATTTAGCAATTCCCTCTTTTAAATAAAGATATACGTGACAATCTAAAACGTGAGCACTTAGGTACATACGACCGTTTCATTAAATTGATCGCAGCTAGATGTGGGCAAGAGCTAAAATATCAAGATCTTGCAAAAGAACTTGGGGTAAGCAACCTAACTATTCAGTCTTGGATTAATTTACTTGAACGAAGTCAAATTATCTCTCTTCTACAGCCATATTATAAAAATCTCGGTAAGAGAATTGTTAAAAGCCCAAAACTTTATTTCCTAGATACAGGTTTAGTTAGTTATTTATCTGGTAATTCTAACCAGGATATTATTCAAAATGGTCCTATGAGTGGTGCTTTATTTGAGAATTTTGTAATAGCAGAAATTTTTAAGTTCTTCTCAAACAGAGGAATAAAACCACCTCTTTATCATTTTCGAGATAGTCAGAGAGTGGAAGTCGATTTAGTAATTGAATATGAGAATAGATATCTTCTTTTTGAAATTAAAAGTACAATGAGTCCTAAAAACAATCATGCTTCAGGGCTTAACAAAGTTAGTAAACTTTTTACAAATACAAAATCATATCTTGTTTGTAACACTAAAGAACAAGCTCCACTGAGTAGTGAAACTATTGCTGTTAATTGGCTAGAAATCTTTTCTATCCTTGGAAATTTTATCTCAAACGACTTTTAGGTAAACTAATTCTGCTAGCTCTCCACCATTTAATCCTAGAATCATAATTTATTTATACATATATCAAGAAATACCTGAAATTTGTAAAACTGAAAATTTTAATATACAAAGCTATCTATGATTTCATTAATAAGTCAAAAGAAAATAATGTTCTATAGATTTTAAACAGCGAAGCTAATTCACTATAGTAAAATTAAATTTATGAGCGATAAAGACCAAATACTTGCAAAACTCTTAAAGCTACCTAAAGAAAAGCAGGAGCAAGTTATTGATTTTATTGATTTTCTTAGCCTAAAAAATACTGACACGCAGTTAGAGAATGAAGATTTAGACTGGTCTAAATTCTCACTATCACAAGCTATGGCTGGCATGGAAGATGAACCGGATTTATATAGTTTAAAAGATTTAAAAGAAGTGAACTAATGAGAGAGGGATCAATAGTTTAGTACCTTTTCCATATATTGAGTCTAGTGAAATTAAGTTCAGACCTGCTGTTTTATTAAAGAAATTACCTAATGACTATGAAGACTGGCTTGTCTGTATGATTAAAACTAAGCTTCACCAAGAAATTGAAGGCTTAGATATCAACATCAATGAAGATGACCTTGATTATAAAGACTCAGGCTTAAAGCAAAAAAGCTTGGTTCGAGTATCGAGACTTGCCGTGGTCAATAAGTCACAGTTACCTGGAATACTTGGAAGTATATCGATACAACGTTTACAAAATATCAAAGCTAATCTTATTCGATGGATAAACAACTAAGCTTAAGTCAAGCCACCCTCTCCATAAAGCTCCCCATCCTCTGAAAGTCAATAACTATAAGACTCTCAGGGGCGCAAATCTTATCTCCTAAGCTCTCCACCATATAATCCTGGAGTATGACTCCTAAATTATATGGTGAAATTTGTTCATGCGCTATAGAAAACGTATAATTGAAACTGAAATTTCAAACCTATTTAAAATTTCCCCAATCGTTTCTATCACTGGACCAAGACAGTGAGGAAAATCAACACTTATAGAGCATTACATATCACAGCAAAAGGAAGAGTGGACTCATGTCACCTTAGATGATAAAGATAAGTTATTGACTATTTTGGAAGATCCAACACTTTTTGCTAAATCTATAAATTCTGATATAGCTATAGACGAAGCTCAAAAAGCTCCAGACTTATTTCATTCTTTAAAACAAGTTGTAGATGAAGGTCTACCCTATCAAAAAGTTTATAGGCTTTTTGCTTATCAAACTGCTCATTGTTCATATGAATCTTTTTTATGATAGGATTTAGCAAATGGAAGCAAGACAATTATCTTTACTTAGTTCTAGGTTTGTAACTACTCAGGTAAGTTGAAAATTAGCAGCAAATATGTTTTGGCAAGCTAGAATAGCAGATTGTCCTAATCTTTT
>JAKVAO010000156.1 GCA_022447685.1 Candidatus Caenarcanales bacterium
AAATTTTAAATAGTTAATGGAAACTTTCACACCTTCTAAAAAAAATTTTTTGGTTTAAATTTTCAGTCCACTATATTCTTCGATATAAAACATTAGATCATTTTTCCATTTAAAAATTCTATTACTTCTTTTGCGATCTTTACTCTTAGGGTCTATCTCTTTAATTCTTTCAAGTATTTCAGTAAGATTAATTTGAGGTCTAGGGTTTTCTTTTTCCCTTTCTGAATCTATCTTTTTATCTAGGTCTAAAACTAAACTCTCAAATATAATTTCTGCAATATTTTCGTCTATTTCTGGTTCGGCTTCATCTTTCGTATAATTATCTATTTCAACGATTTTCTTTAGAATCAATAGATCTATATTTAATAGTTCGCATATATTTGCTTCGTCTGGATAAGGATAGAGTTTTATATTGTTAGTATTTTGAACATAGACAGGCTTTAACTTACCTTTTTGTATTTGAGTCTTGTATTCTTCTTTTGTTAAACCGAAGCCTTGTATTTCTTGAATTAAATGGAGGTAACATTCATCACAGCCCTGTTTATTGAAGCCTTTTTTCTTTTTGTCATCATTTTTTTCATAAGTTTCTTCTTTTCTTTGGCTTAGATCAACAGTTAGTATATCTTTAATATCATTTAGGTTTTTTATCGTTAAGCTTGCTTTAACTTGATGAACCGAAACAGGCACCTCTTTGCCTTTTTTTTTAATCTGAAAATCTTCACCACTATTCCCTTCATACTCTATGTATAAATCTTTAATATTTTTCTTTTCAAGAAGATATTTATATAAATAATCTAATGCAACAAAAATTCCAACTTTACCTTGGTAGTTATAACCAGACCAACTGTGAGTTTCATTTCTTTTACTAGTATCTGACACTTCCAGCTCCAAACACTATTTTAATATCATTCTGCGGAAAAATGCCCCCTTTTATTAATTGAGCTAATCAAGCAAAATCATCTATGTGGAACAGGAAGATATAGAAACTTATAAATATCGTGCCGAAAGCTTGAAGCAGATTGGCGTAGCTTTATGTTCTCCTTTGGCTATGGTAATTGTTCAGATATTGCTCCGTCTTCAAAAAATTGGGAACCTTCTTGTTTATATGGAGTTTTACATCGCATGTATAATGTTTATACTAGGTAGTATTTTTATCAATAGATCTATAGAGATTATGAACTTAAGAGGAAAAAGTTAAATTATGTCAGCTGAGCTCATTAGAACTATTTTAGGTTATTGTATAATGCTTTCAGCTATAGGACTTTTAGCGGCAATACCCTTAAACCATGATTATAAATATAGAAAAAAATACGGTAAGCTTGACCCTAATAAATCTTTTTTAGAGAACTATTTTTTCCCGCCTTTAGATTAAAATTGCTTGTTCATTAAAGATAGTTATAGCCATTAATATCATCACCAATTTCAACAACAGTGTATTGAATTAGTTTATCTGATGAGAATTCACCATCTGGAGTCATAATGTCAAAAGAGTTTCGACTAATGATTAAATCATCTTGAGGGCTTTCAGTATTGTTATTTGAGATAATTTGAGTTTCAATCAATGCTTCTTTAGAATGATTATGTGAAATTATAAGGGCTTTTTTATTAACTTGAAGTGTTATTTTTCTTAGTATTTTTTCAGGAATGCTTTTGTTTACTGATGGAATCTTTATATCTATAAATGCCTTACTATTTAAGTATTTATTATGCTCTACTTGATTTATAAATTGGTTTAGATTTTTCGTATTTTCAAATCCATGTGAAACTGACAAATTAAATAAATCACCATAATCTATCTCTGAAGATTCTCTTATACTTATATTTTCTGGAAATATAAATCTAAGAAAGACATTGGAACCAAGTTCATTTATTTCCTGAAAGTCTATATTGGTCTCTTCTTGAAACACTAATCTAAAAGCTTCTTCTTGAAGGCATGCTTCTTCACTTGGGCAGAAGTAAAGCATAGGTTTTTTATCTAAATATAGACCTTTTACAATACCTTTTGGAACTGGAATTGTTGTAGCTTTGCTTGGTATGTTAGACAAAGATATAAAGATAAGAAGAAAAATAGTAACTACTCAGGTAAAAAATAAAGATTATGTAAACAAATAGGTCTAGCTCTGGCCAAATCTAGTTATTTATGAG
>JAKVAO010000157.1 GCA_022447685.1 Candidatus Caenarcanales bacterium
GATTTGGACTTAGATTTAATCTAATAACTGGAATTTATAACTTTGAGCTAAACAGGTAGGGTTTCGAAAGAGGTCTATTCTTTGCCAGCCAAAGTTAAATGCTGGAGTATGTATATTAATTAATTTCACTCTATCCAGCAGTTTGTGATCCTGGTCTTTTACTGAGATTGATGTCATGAGCGCAATATTGTCCCTAGGACTACAGCCTAAGAGTTGGTGGGCTAGTATATCTGCAATAGGTATTTTGTGGAAAGATTGATAGACTTTTACTTTGGCTTGTGGATCTCCGCTTTCTAGTTTGCTATTTTTCTTATAGTTTAGTTCCAAAAAGGTATTACCTAGTCTATGAGGTATGACTGTCACTATAAAGTGCTCGCCAGCCCTATCTAGTCCACTAAATTTCAGATGGCGCTTCTCCTCTGACTCTAGTGTAAAATCCTTGGTATAAACGACTGTTACGTTATCGTTTGAGACTACATTGAAATTTTTTAATTTCCCTGCTTCTGAGGCTTCATGTCCCTGTATCTTTGAGCATAAGTCTTTTAGATCTTCTTCATTTACTTCCTGGTAAAAAGCTATATGGTCTATGTCGCCGCTTGCTATAGCCTCTATATTAGTCACATTATCGAGTGAAGTCATTGGACCTGCAACATTGTGTGAGCTTAGCTTTAGTTTATAAAATCTACTCTTAGTATCTGTTGCAAAGGCTTTGCCTCTTTCCAGATTTTCTTCCTCTAAGTTCTTTTTTCTTTTTTCAGGAATTCTATTGAGTACTGGTGCAAGTGGAATGGTAAAGGTCATGAAATATACTGGAAAATCCCAGCATAATGTTAACTAAAAACCTAAAGTAGTAGTATTAAAAGGCTTTAAGAAATTACTGGCTAAGTTAAATAGTTCATAATAAAAAAACTTAAACTTCAAGCATTAGTATCAAAAAAGGCTATTGAATCGAATAAACTAGCCGTTAGATATATATGTAAGGCATTTATTTTAGAAAAAATTTTAAAATTTTTTCAAAAAAAGCTAAAGTTTTGAAAAAAAGTGCCGATATATTTAAATAGATAATAAAATATTTCATTTTGGGCTAGGGTTGCCCCTAATATCCTCAGGTGTATTTTGCCTATATCATTAGTGCGAGATCACAGGGACTAAAACAAGGTCACTAAAGAGGAAAAGGAACAAGGAGCACCACTAAAATGATTAAACACCAAAGCCCAAGCAGAGAAGCAGTTATTGCATTAAGCCCAGTACAATCTACAGTTCAAATTACTAAAGAACTGAACATGGCTGGATTCAACAAGATCGAGAGAGTAGACTATCAAGAAGCTTTAATCTCTCATGTTAATTTTAACAGACCAAACATCATTGTGATGTCAAGTGAACTACCTGGAGAAAGATCTTTAGCTGATCTTTTAGGAGCAATCGCTACTAGTTCACCAGAAACAAGAATTATTTTCATCTCAAAAAATATTGAAGAAGAAAATATGTTCGATATTTACTTAGCTAAGAACATCAACGCATGGTTACTTAGTGAAAGAGCTGAACGGACTATGTCTTTGGCGATAGAAGCAGCAGAAGCTGGTCAACTATTCGTAGACTTCGTTCTTAACCAAACTATTAGAACAGCAATTAGCATGAACAAGTCAGTACTTTCATCTAACGAAACTAACTACGGAAACTTAGAATTGTTAACTGAAAGAGAAGCTGAAGTTCTTAAGTATTTATGTGATGGTTACAACTACAAAGCAGTTGCTAAAGCGTTATTCATCTCTGAATCTACAGTTAAGACTCACATCAACAACGTATTTACCAAACTTCAAGTGAACGATAGAACTCAAGCAGTTCTTTATGCTCTAAAGCATGATCTTGAAGGATTGATGAAAGTTACTACTAACGTATAGTCTTAACTTTTCTGAAAATTATCTTAGTAGCGCTGCTGCGCTTGATCCAAATTTTCACCCCTAACGACAACTCCGAAAAACACACACCGAATATGGGATAGGCGATACGCTTATTCCATATTCACGATTCTTGAAGCTATTCAGTGCTCCAACTTCATCGTTTGTATTATGTTAGAAATCCTGTTTAATATAGGAGATAAGAAGAGAAGAGGTATCTAGATAC
>JAKVAO010000158.1 GCA_022447685.1 Candidatus Caenarcanales bacterium
CTATCTCAATCTGTGATTACTCTTTCATGGTTTTTTTACTTCAATATTCATGCTGAGTTTTGCAGGACATCCTTAATAAGAAGTATCAGCAGCTTGAGAATTTTATTTATATGGTTGCTCATGATTTACAGAGCCCACTAAGACAGATTCGAGCTTATTTGGATTTATATCTTTATCACTATATGAGTTCGATTAACGATAAAACCAAGGAATGGGTTAATTTTATCGACAATGCTTCTAAGAGAATGCAAAACCACATTAAAGCACTTCTGACTATAACTAAGATTGATAACATGAAGCATCAACATGAAGTTTTTAGTCTTGATGAATTGGTTGATAAAGTACTTTCTATTTATACTGATGAAATTATCAAATATGATATCTCTATTGTCAAGAATAATTGTAGTGAGATTAAAGCTGTGAAAGTTTTAACTGAAATTTTATTACAAAATCTTATAGAAAATGCAATTAAGTTCAAAAAAGAAGGCGCTAGTCAACCTGAAATTAAAATTAGTTTAGATGTAACTGATTCTTTCTGGAAAATACTTGTTGCTGATAATGGTTTAGGTATAGAAGAAGACTTACAGGTTGTGATATTTGAAAAATTTCAGAAGCTCACGAATAATAATTCTAATTCAGGTAACGGTTTAGGCTTATTTATTTCCAAAAGAATAGTTGAAATCCATAATGGTTTTATAAATCTTGATTCTCGTCCTAACGAAGGTAGTATTTTTGAGATTAATTTACCTAAAATAAAGAAAGACCATTGTTTTAGTTCTAAGGATAAGGAATATGTTTAAGGATAAAAAGGTTCTCTTGATTGAGGATTTTGAAGCTGATGTAAATTTATTTAAGGTAGCCCTTGAGGAGAATAACTATGCTCCTGAACTCGAAGTGATATCAGATGGTATGAATGCTATGAATTATTTTCAGAATTGTATTCATGATTCTGGCAGTAAATTCTTAGTGTTTTTTGATCTAATATTTTTGGATATAAACCTTCCACTGATTAATGGTTTTGAAATTTTAGAGTATCTTCAATTGAATAATTTTTTAGATAAGCAAAATTTAATAGTTTTTACCGGTTCTAATGCTGATAGAGATATCGCTAAATGTGAAGAATTTGGATTTAATAAATTTTATACCAAGCCTAATAAAATATCTGATTACATTAGCACTCTTGAATCTTGTTTCAAGGAAACTTTTGCGTAATTTTCCATGAATGCTTTATAATAATAAGCTGATTATGGCTGATATATTAGGCAAAAGAGTAACTGTTGAACAAGTTGAGGAGAGTGATGAACTTGCTCCTAAATTTGATGAACACGGTCTTATACCAGTGGTAACTACTGAGTATCATTCTGGCTTATTGCTTATGCAGGGCTATATGAATGAAGAAGCTCTAAGGAAATCTATTGAGCTTGGTGAAGCAGTTTATTTCTCTAGAAGTCGCCAAGTAGTTTGGTATAAGGGGGCTACTAGTGGTTTAGTGCAAAAGATCAAAGAATTTTATATCGATGATGACCAAGATTGTGTGTGGTTAAGAGTAGAAGTTACTGGAAATGGTGCTAGCTGTCACGTAGGTTACAAATCATGTTTCTATAGAACTATTCCTTTTGGTGAAGATGCGAAGAATTCTGAAAATCTTACAGAGAATGGTTTGAAGCTTACTTATACTGAATCAGAGAAAACTTTTGATCCTAAAGAAGTTTATGGTGATGCACCAAATCCAACTAAATTGTAAGTCTTTGCTAATTGAGACTTAAAAGAGGAATATCAACGGAAGCTCAGAAAAAGTTAATATTCCCTACTTTAATCATACACAATGACTGAAGTAAATATTTATAAGTTAAAATAATTATATGCTTTGCAAATATATGACAAGTTCAAGATATTTTCTATCTATATCACTTTTGTTGCTAGCTGTATGCTCTTAGTTCAATAGAAGTTTATGCTGCAAATTATCAAATCAAAAATCTTTCAGTTACAAGTAAGGGTAACTACTCAGGTAAGTTGAAAATTAGCAGCAAATATGTTTTGGCAAGCTAGAATTGCAGATTGTCCTAATCTT
>JAKVAO010000159.1 GCA_022447685.1 Candidatus Caenarcanales bacterium
TGAATATGAAAAATAAAATTAAGGAGCTATGTTCAAGAAAATGGACTGAACTCCGAAATAATTAATTTACTTGGTATAAGAAAGCTTCTTCTTTACTATTTGGGTCAAGTTTGACAACCTGACTCTCTGCTATAGCCTCCTCATCTGAGATAATTCCTAATTTCAAACCACGGTGTTCTTTCTCTTTAACCGTATCGTTATCGATATAGTCTAGGTCTTTAGTTACTTCTGCAACAGATTCCCAAGTATCGTTTTTAGAAGCATTATCTTTAATTTCAGTGACAGTCTCTATGCTTTCCCCTGTGTAAGTCGCTACTGCTGCTAAGAATTCGTCTTGATTGATGATTTCATCTTGGTTTATATCACTGTTGATTAAATGTTTTAAAAAGCTGATTTGTCCTGGACTTCGAATTTTTCTTTGCTCTTCAATATCTTTTTCTGTTATGCCAGCGCGCCACTTTAAATCATTTATATGTACTGACCTGAATATTGGATTTGCCATCTAGCATACAAATGAATGAGTATTAATATTTTGATACTTATCTTGAGTCCTGTCAAATATTAAAGACTCTTAACTTTGTATTTACAGAGTAAAAGTCATTATGTTTAGTTATTTGAAATCACCAGCTGTTGGTATGAGAAATTATTTTCAGAGTTTAGAATTAATTACAGAAGATAGTAAAACTTCTTCTTCATCAAGTTCATCAATTATTGAGAATCACAAGCCTGGGTTAGTCAATGACAATCCCAGTTCGGTGCATAGCCCTAATAACTGGGGGCTAATATTTTTAGCAAATAACTCAATAGAATTAAAAGATAAGGTATTTTCATCTACTATTCAGGAATCTGCGGTAAATGAATTTCTTGATCCAGTTTTAGTTGCAAGAGAAATTAATAATTACTTTGATGATAATTTTACAAGTGATGGACTCAAATTTGAGTTTGATTTACCAGCTATTGTTCCTGCAGAGTCAGGGGATGCATTCAGGCAAGATCTTGATTCCCTGATTACTTATCTAAATGAGCCCAGTAGGTATTATGCACCAGAATCTCTAGGTGCTTTGAAATATGATTATGATCAATTGAGAAGTGGTGATACTGCTGATGCATACAAAGTGACATTGAAGAATGAAGGAAAGGAAGAATATTTTGCTCTAAAGCTCTATAAGAAAAGTGATCGCTTATATGGTGGTTCTGGATTATATGGAGCTATTCCCGAGACTCTTTCTTTAATTAATTTGACTCAGGCTGAAAACCCAAAAGAAAATTGTATTAATTTACCTAAGTTGTATGCAGCTAAGATTTCAGCTAGCAAATATCAACCTAGTTGGATGTTCAAAGAATGGCTTGGTGGTGAAACTGATATCCCATCTAGGGAAGGTAAGTCATTACTAGAAATCTGTAGAGACCGAAATTTACTTCTTTTAGACGCCAAAATAGAAAATGGGGTAATGCCCAAGTCTGAAAATGCTTTTATCAGTGGTAATTATCTAATTAATAAGATTGCTACTAATACTTTATGGTTTGATATTTTGATATATTCCCCAGAGCATGTTAAAGCAAGTAGTAAAAAAGAAGCATCTCGTTATCCTATCTCGAAATTCCCACCGAAGGAAGATTGTTTGTCTGAAGGCATGCTTAAAGCTGCTGACTATGCAGGTTCAAAATCACTAATTAGTAGGTATGGCCAAGAGCATTCAGATAGGGCAGAACAATGGTTTTTAAAATTATTAAATGAAGGTGTGAACATCAATTACCAAGGTTTAGAGAGTATTCCAGATAGATATGACCTAACTTATGAAGAAAGAGAACGTGAAACGGCATTGATGAAAATAGTTAAGAATGGTAATCAAAAATTATTTGATCAAATTATAGATAGACCTGATTTGGATGTTAATCTCCTTACTAGGAATGGATTAGATGCTATTTTCTTTTGCCTAGACTCTCCAGAAGCAAGTCCTGAAATGTTAGAAAAACTTAGAGCCTGTCTTGAAAGTTGGTAATATTTAAGCTATGGAACCTAATGGGGTTAGAAGGCGTCTATAGACTTGGA
>JAKVAO010000016.1 GCA_022447685.1 Candidatus Caenarcanales bacterium
GTCGAATTTTAGCGTATAAAGATGATGGTGACGGTGATGGTACTAATAATACTCGTATAGAAGGTTTGTATATAGGAACCAAAGGTGATGAAGAAGGTAAATTCATCAATGAATCAGGTAAAGTACTGGAAGTAAAGGACGGTAAAGTCGAACACAATGGTAAGAAATATGATGCAGATGAGATAGTTGGAAAAGAGAAGTTCCAATTACATGCAGGTGATGAAGATGATAAGAAAGAAGTAGAAGCTAATGCAAAGAAAGGTTGGACAATATTTCAACACGATGCAGCAGATATAGCTGAAGCACAGGGTAAGAAATCAGAGGCACAGAAAGTTCGTGATCGTGCAGATCATCAGGATAAGGTGGGAGTAAAAGAGATATTAATGCTCTTGGCTGGTGCAGCAACTATCATAGGTGGAATAATCGCATCTAGTTCAGGAAAGACTCATAGAACAGTAGGAACCCCAGTTGCACATCAACAGTATCCTCAACAATATCATCAACCAATTGGTTACAACCCTGGTATTGGTGGAGGGATCCATCGTGCACATTCTGTTAGTTCTCCAGTAAATGCTTATGCTAATAAGTTTAGACAAGACGCTATGCGTAAGGTTGAATGGGAGTTATATGGTGGACCTAAGACTACTGCTTAGAAAGCGAAACAAGTTTTAACTAAATATTATGTTTGTCTAGAATCTAATTCTAGACATCTTTTTGTAATACGTAAATATTGGTAATCTTCTGAAATACTTATAAATACTGAATTTCACTATCAACTTTTTTCTCATTCAAACCTTATATAGTTACAGAGAGAGAAATGAAGTTGGGAGACTTCAAGTTTTTAAAAAGAGAGAATAAAGGAGATAGAGAGATGGCTTATTTAGGCTTTGGTAATAGCGCGTTGAATAATTACGTACCGATTGGTGGTGGTTTTTCAAATGGTCCTGCAACAGGGACTTTATCTTTTCTAGAAAATGCAATTTTGGGTCCGAGGCAATCTGGACCAATGTATGGTTCTTGGTATGATTTTGGGAGAAAAAGAGCTGAAGGTCAAGCAGGTATTTTAATGGGCTTGCAAGGAATACCTAGTGTTCAACGTCAAGCAGGTAATGATGTAATTAATAATTTATTTAGTAGCAATCATAGTCATCACCATAATGATAGTTACTACCCTTCTTCTGGTGGTGGTTCTTCTTTGAATCAATTTCAGAATGCATTAATATCTGGAATTAATACTATTAATGGTCAAAATTCAGTTTCACGTGGTGGTGTAAATTTCAATGCAAATAACCATTTAAATTGGATTTCACAGGCAGGAAACTTTAGTGGCAATCAGAACTACTTTCACCCACATAGTGCTTTCAGTCCAGCACCTACAATTAATCCAAGTATTATGGCTAATCTTGGCTTCGGTGGTCACAATGCTTTCCGCTGGTGATAATAAATTTTTGATAATCAAGAAAATGGTACTTTGTTCTTGTTTATCTATATAAAGAGTCTCTCCTCCGTACTCTCAAGAAGCCCTCATTATTTGAGGGCTCTTTTTTTATGTTGAAATAATTAAGGATCATGTAATAATTTAATACGGTGAAAGAATTAATTATTATTCCTGGAGCAGGTTCTAGTAAATTAAATTGGATGGATCAGATTCTGTCTTATGAATCGAATGGCTTTAGAGTTGATTTTTTCGATTATCAAGTAGAATATTGTAATTCTTTTACAGACTTAGAAACCCAGGTTCTAGGATATTTAAAAAAAATCCTGAAAATTTCTTCTGCACAAAATATTTCTGAAAGAACTATTGTCGCTCACTCGATGGGAGCTATGGTTTTAGTTTCTTTATTGATGAAGCTTGCTAACAGTGATTTAACTGTAGGTGAGTCTTTCTTAGACGAACTTAAATCTCATAAAATTTTTCTAGTGCAAATGCCAATAACTACAAATACTAAATTACTTAATGGCTTAAAAGCTAGTTCGCCTTTGATTAAGACTATGATTCAAATCCATAAACCATTTGAAAATCCTGTTTCTGATTACTTATCGAATTTAAAAACTAAGTCTAAGATTATTTTTGAGCCATTAAGAGATATTGCTGATTTGATATGGATACTATCAGCTATGCATATTTCTGCCTATACCACCCATGAAGATGCTTTTATGAAAATGATTGAATTTTATGATTCTTGGAATCTTTTATCTTCGTCTAATACCCAATATTTGAAATCTTTTGATATTGCAATGACTGTTTCTAATTCAGATATTTTTGTTACTAGAGAAGAAGCTTTAGAATTTGCTGAAATGATTTCTGCGAAAACTAGAGACTTTGATTGGACTTTTCATAATCCTATGCATTTTCCATGGTCACAGAAAGACTTTGCGAATTGGGTTTTGGATTCATAATTACAGGGGCGTTTCCCTTTATAACAAAAACAAAGCCCGGCAAAACCGGGCTTAACATAGTAATCTACGAAGTAAAATCAGTAATTAAGCATTTTTAGTCATGTTAAGAGCTTCTTTAGAAGCTGCTTTAACCATTTCTACTACTGATAAAATTGCTTTGTATGCACCAACTGCTTTTAGCATTTTGATGGATTCACCAGGTGCGTTTACATTAGAACTTTCTACATATCCGTCAGCATCTGCTAGTGGATGATCTGGAAGATATAGTCGGGAGCCTTCTGAATAATCGACTTCTACTGAAGCTACCATGGTTCCTGCTCCAGGAGTCTTGTTTAAAATCATAGAATTTAAACCAAGTTCTCTACCCTCAGCTAAATTTTCTACCATTTCTGAAAAACTTTGGTTTCTGCCGCGCGAAGCTAATACTGGGGTTCTCGCTTTATAGCCTGGTGTGTACATGTTTGCAACATTTTGTGCTGCATATGCCATAGCTTCTCTCTCTGTTTTCAGAGAGTTGCTCGCTGTATCAAGAATTTCAAACATTCCGCCCATATTATCCTGCCCTTGCTGCTTGTGTAGCTTCTTCCATGTGCTGATAAATATGTCCATTGATTCTTGTCAGTAGGACATAAGTTACATGGTTTTTATACATTTTCGACATTTCGTCTTCTAAATTGATTGGACCTTTCTCGTATTTTACGGTCGCTTTGCTTAGCATGGTACCCTTATCGATAGCTTGACCACTTCTAAGGTCGCTCATTACTAAATTAAAATCTAGATCTCTTCCTTGAAAACCTTTTACTCTAGAACCAGCAATATTATTAGCAAGAATTTGCTGACGTTCACTTACTGCATCAAGCAAACCATTAAGTATTCGTTCCTCTTTGCTGTTGAGCATATAGGCTATATAAACTATTTAGTTTAAGTTTGGGTTAAGGGTTTTACATGTTTTAGGATTTCTCTTGGAGATGGGGGGAAGGTATAGCGTAAATATGGAATATTTTGCTACAATGAACACGGTGAATTATCTTGAGTCTATTTCAGGTCGTTTATTTAACCGCTTTGCTCCTCCCAGCTGGAAAAACTATTTGAGTGAAATACGCGAACAAAAAAGGATTAGTAAACTTGGTAATGAAAGTCAGGATAGATATGACCCTTTGACTCCTTACCCTGATTTTCAGTTTTTTCAAAGCTCTGAGTTCGATTTTCCTAATCTTGGTTCTACAGATCTTAAAAGACCTTTCCTTGATATGAAAACTTACTATAATTTACCTGAAATTCGAGAAACTGATCATCAAAGAATTCTTGCAGTTAAGATACCAGAAATTGATCTTGGATTAAATGATCAAATGAATTTTCCGGTAAGTTTTTTTAGTCACAAATTATTGACTCGTTCATTTTTTAGGCGAAGTGAGCAATGTCACGGCATTGACTTACCTAAAGAAGTGTCTAGTATAACAGGGACTGAATCTGGACGTGAGCAACTGAAGCAAATGATGTTGAGTGTCCCTGATGAAACTAATGCAGGTAAACTAAAAACAGCTACTAACCGTATGTTACAGCAGCGTTATATGGAGAGAACAAATCATACTATAAAAGATGATCTGCAAACTTTGGTTAAAACTTATTTTCCAATAGGAGGCAATTTACAGGATATGACTCTTAGTTTAAAGCCACGAACAAAAGGTTTTAAGCATGCTTTAAGACTTTATTTTAATAATTTAAAAAATCATGAACCTGAGAATTATGATTTTTGTTTACAAGCTGCCCAAAATATTTCACAACAGAAAAAAGTAAATGGTGAGGTTCAAGCTTTTATTAATACTGCTGTTTACCAAGATGAAACTAATTTAACTCATTACTTGGAAGAACTGTCTGCACAAGACTTTGATAAATCAAAATGCCCTATTTATCTATTTATTAATGGTGATAACCAAGAGAAGATTTTAGAGCGTGTTAAAGATGTTGAGAAATTTATGACCTTGCAAAGTGAAGTGAAATCTTTGCTTGGTGAACAATTTAAAAAAGAAGATGAGCTTGATATTAAAGTTGTTGCCACTCAGTTAGATCATTATCGACATGGATTGAAAACAATTCCTTTAAATGTTGCTCTTATGGATATAGCACTTGGAGACAGGCTTGCTGATAAAGATATTGCAGCAATTTATTTAGATGCAGATATACAGAAGTTCTCTGGTGAGAATCATGTGCAGTAGATGATCAATCTGATTGATTCAGGTAAGGTTATAAGTAGTGGTAGTTATGACATTAATGAAAAAAATCTGATTGATCAGAATATTAATCTCTATATTTTGAAACTCATTGATCAATATTCTTGTCTATTTGATGAAGGAATAGCAGCGTTAGAATTACTTCCTTCGGATAAGACTTCTAGGTATAATAAGCTACTTGATAATGGTAATAAGGTTCTTGGAGGTAATGCTGTAGCATCTGCTATGGCAGTATGTTTATCTGGTGGAACCAAAGCGCATACCAATCATGAGGACATGGATTGGAGTTCTAGGCTTACAAGTTTGTTTTATAAAAGTCTGCATGACCGAGATATAATGCTTGATGATTTACGACCTTTGACTAGTGACTCTGTTGGAAATGTAGAGGTTGATAACGATATTTATATTCGATTAGCTAATTTGAGTCAGCCGATAACAGAGATCTGGGATATTCACGACAATCGTTTTGCAAATATGCCTGTTCTGGATTTAGAAGATAAGAATTTAAATAAAGAAAGAATTGAAGCTGAGATAAATAATCTTTTTCAAGTCAAATCTCAAGAGTATCAAGAAGCACTTATGAAGATTTTTATTAAGCATAATTTTGATATTCAAAAGGAACAAGAATTGATTGAATATGCCCTCAATAATTTTGAAGAAAATAAATTTGATTTTGTTTCTAAAATCTTTAAGCATCTACGTGAAGGTAAGGATTTAAGTCCGGATAAAACCTCTAGTGATAGATTAAAATTAGAAATTCAAGATGTTTTTAGCGACACTCTTTATAACAGTATATTTAATAATCAACAGAATTAATTAGATATAAAGCAAATTGCTATAATGAAAGCCATGAATATAGAATCTTCTAGTCTAGAAGCGGAAATACTTGAACAGCTCAAACTCGCAAAGCTCGCAAGTGTTGCTTTAGCTGCTTTATCCACTTCCCAGAAAAATTTCGCTCTTGAGCTTATAGAAAGAGAATTACTAGAATCTAGTGCTTATATTCTTGAAGCTAACCAAGAAGATTTAAATTCTCCAGATAATGCTGATTTGAGTCATGCTCTCAAGGACAGAATGAGCTTGGATCACAGTAGGATTTCTGCTATGGCGCAGGGAATTCGTAAGGTTATCAATCTGGCTGATCCTGTGAACCAAGTGCTAGAGGGTTGGAGACACCCTAATGGCATGAAAATTAATAAAGTTTCTGTGCCTATAGGAGTTATAGGAATTATCTATGAAGCGCGTCCCAATGTTACGACTGATGCCGTTGCTTTAGCTATCAAATCAGGTAATGCCTGCGTCCTTAGAGGAAGTAAACAGACCTGGTACACTAATAACGCGATCATGGATGTTATAGAAAGAGCTTTGAAGCAGAGTGATATTCCATCTGAGGCTATTCAGTATCTAAGAGATAAATCTAGAGATAGTGCAAAGTTAATGTTGCGTGCAAGAGATGAGATTAGCCTTATTATTCCTCGTGGTGGGGAGACTTTGAAGAAATTTATTACTGAGAATTCTTTGATTCCTGTTCTTGGAGCTGGTGGTGGTAACTGTCATGTTTATATCGACATAGATGCTGATCAAGAGAAGGCTTTGAAGATTGCAGTTAACGCAAAAGCTCATAGACCTAGTGTCTGTAATGCTTGTGAGAGTATTTTAATTCATAAAGAAGTGAAAGATGAAATTCTTCCAGCTTTGGTGGAAAGTTTACTTAAAGAAGGAGTTGAGATTTGTGCAGATCAAGAGATTCATGCACAGTGTCCTTTTACGAAACTAGCTACAGATGAGGATTGGGCTGAAGAGTATTTGGATATGAAGGTATCTATCAAAACTGTAGAAAGTTTGGAAGAAGCTATTAATCATATTAATTATTATTCGAATAATCACTCAGAAGCTATTGTTACTGAGAATATCGCTAGAGCAGATCTTTTTACTAAATCTATTAACTCCGCGTGTGTCTATGTCAATGCTAGTACTAGATTCACCGATGGTGAAGAATTTGGTTTCGGTGCAGAGATGGGGATTAGTACTAGTACAGGATATGTCAGAGGACCTATAGGTGCAAAAGAGCTTTGCACTTATAAGTATATTATTGAAGGTAGCGGGCAGATTCGGTAGTCTACGGAATTTTGACCCCTTTAAATCTTAGTTTTGCTTTGCGAAGATTATTAGTGTGAAGTTAAGTTGTTCTTTTGAAATAAGTAAATTTAAGGCTGAAGCATTAAAGGCTATAGATAGCTTTTAGTATGTCTGTACCTTTTGGTACTATGGTGCTAGGATTATTTATGAAACCCCTTAGTTTAGAGATTATTAGTTATCGAGGTATCATAAAATTGCTTATTTCTTTGATATTTTTATTTATTGCATCTGAACTTGTAGCTAAAGGAGTTAGTCTTATGAGTAAAGGGGTTAATGATGATATTTGATTTTGCTAATCTTGATGATCAATTAGAAAGTTCTTTGTTGTTTCTTATAGGAATTAGTCCTGTATTTTATGTAGTGTCTAGAATTGATAAAGCTGCTCATAATGATATAAATGAGATGAAGATTAAAGCTGGTGAAGAGCCTTTACCTAAATGGCGTTGGTGGTTTATGATACGTCCTCCTCGTGAGTTATATAAGTAATGAAACTAGCTCTCTTCGGTGGATCTTTTGATCCAATTCATAATGGTCATCTTGCTATAGCCAAGCAAGCAAAGCTTGCCCTAGATCTAGACGAGGTTCACTTTATACTTGCTCGCGAGTCACCTTTCAAGCTTAATAGTGAGCGCGGCAAAGCCGCGCCTCAAAAAGAACAAATATCATTACGTTTCAAAATTCTTCAAACTGCTTTAGCTGAAAAGGAATATTCTGATCTCAATTTTAAAGCTGTAGATATAGAATTAAAGCGTCCAGCTCCTTCTTATTCTTATCAGACAGTTGAATATTATAAAGAACATTATCCTGAAGCAGAGCTGTTTTGGATTATGGGTGAGGATAATTACTATTCTCTCGATAAATGGAAAAACTCAGAGTATCTAATTGAAAATTTAGAGTTTATTGTATTGAAGCGGCGCGAAGAATCTAAATCTAGCCAAAAACAAACTCAAGAAATATTATCTAAAGTTCATTTACTTCAAAACCCTTACTATGACATCTCTTCGACTGAGATAAGAGAGATTATTTCTCAAGGGAAGAGTTTAGATCTATTGGTTGAAAAGTTACCAAATAGTATTTATGGACTAGTAGTTAGAAACTATAAATAGGCAAAGTCGGGAATATTATTAATGCTATGGCAGAAGATCAAGGTTCAACTACAGTAGTCAGTTCCGGAGCCCCGAATATGGTTCTCATCATATTCTTCGTTTTCGTTGCTGCTTTTGGTGGAGTAATTCTAGCTTTTAAGTTGGTACCCAAGATGATAACAGTTAATCAAACTATAGAAGAACATCGAGAGCCAAATGATCATGATCATTTACCGATTCATCCACTTGGTGATTTCGTTGTTAACTTAGCTGATCTCTCTGGTAGCAGGTTTTTGAAAGTTTCAATTACTGCTAAGCTCTATTCAGAAGATTTCGAAGAGTTTGCAGAATTGTCTCCAGAAGAGCAACATGGTTATGATATGCGTATAGAACATGATCTTCATCCGGTTGTACCGGCAATCAAAGATGTAATTATAACTACTTTGTCTAGGAAGAAAGCAGAAGAAGTTATTGGATTTGAAAATAAATTAGCTCTCAAAATTGAGCTAAAAGAAAATTTAAATCACGTTATGCATGGTGAATTTAAGATCTTTGATCTTTATTTCACAGACTTTATTGTTCAGTAGGAGAGAATGCAGAGATATAATCGCGACAGTAAGAAGATAATTTCTGGAAGCCGGGTAAGAACTATTCCCGAGTTACCTCCGGTTGGACCTGAAGTACTCCCTAAGATCAAAGAGTACAACTTCAGAAACCCAGATAAATTCAACAAAGAACATCTAAAGGTCATTGGAAATATCCATGAGATGTTCTGTAAAGAAGTTACTTTATCTTTAAACTCTTTATTACGTATTAACTGTGAACTCAGTGTTGCTAATGTGCAGCAGGTCACTTATGGTGATTTCCTCGCCACAATGTCTGAGGATTTGTATACAGGTATTATCAATATGCAACCTTTCTTAACTCAGTTGAGTTTCAGTATAGAGAAGCATTTGGTTGGTTCTATGCTTGATCGTCTTCTTGGTGGAATGGGGGTATCTAGTATTAGAGATGAACTCAGTGAAGTTGAGTATGGTATCACTAAAGATATTTTGAAGAGAATTCTGTATCACTTACCTGAAGGCTGGCAGAATGTAGTAAAGAACATTGGTGCAGTTGAATTGAACTCTTTAGAGACTTCAACTACCAATATTCAGATAGCTCCGATCACAGATATCGTCGCTATAATTACTATTAACGTTGAGATTGGTTCATATCTAGGTTTAATCACTATCTGTATTCCTCACTCTGCACTTGAGGGTGTAATTACTCAATTAACCCGTCAATCTTCATTCAGTACTCAATCTATAGATACTAATGACACTAAAGAACTTATTATCAACAAACTCTCTGGTACTAGTTTACCTCTGCGTATGGTTTTAGCCCGGGGGGAATTTAGTATGTACGATGCAGCTAACCTCAAAGTTGGAGATATTATTAAGATGGACTCCAATCATGATGATAAGGCTGAGATCTGGATCGCAAACCAGCTCAAGTTTCTAGGTGTTAGTGGTCAGGTGCAAGGTAAGCTTGCAGTATGTATAGCAGACCAGTATGACGAAGACGAGAGTTAGAAAATAGGTCATTTGTGGTAGAGAATAGATAAGAGCTAATATTAACTCTAGCTATCCTTAAATTAATTCTACGGGGGGAATATTAAATGGGAGCTGGCAACTTTGGAGTAAGTCCAACATCACTAATTAACTCTGCTTTTATAAATCAAGCAAATGAGCTTGAGCAAAGAATAGTTGAGAGAGACACTAATCGTAAAGAGATCAAACGATTAGGTGGAACAGGTGCAGCTTATAACCAAGCTGAGAGCGATTATAGAACGGCAAGAGCGGTTAATAAACAATTAAATGAATCTATAACAGGAATGATAGATGCTTCAACTGGTCTTGATGATATTAAGACTAAACTTCAGAGTATTCAATCTCTAGTTCAGGGTGCACTAGATGGTAATATTACTGATCTCGATGCAGCACAAGAAAGTATTAATGAATATGTAAGAGATATTCAGTCTATAGTTAGTATTACAGAATTTAAAAATCAAAAAGTTTTTGGTGGTAATTTTGAGACTTCTACTCTGAAAGAGATTGATGTGAGTAATTTATCTATTGACCTCAAAAATACTGAGACTGGTAATGCAGCTCCACCATCAGTTTTACCTTCATTGCCAGGAGCAGGTTCTGGTTTGACTTTCGATAGAAAATTCTTCGGTACTACAGGGCAGGGCTACTCTGATTCTTATAGTTTTACTGGACCTCAGCAGACCGTAGCTGAAGCTGTATCACTATCTGATGTTGCGATGAATAGTAATTATGTAGCGGCATCTAGAGAAAATGCTGGTGGCACCACAGTTTTTACTGATACAATAGATAGAATTGGTACAGATACCTTAGTGAATACCACTTCAGGTTTACCTCAATACGGTAGTTCTGTTACAGCCCTTGAAGGTGGTGGATATGTTGCTACATGGACTTCACTTACTGCATCTGCTGATACTTTTGAAGTGATGGGGCAGGTTTTCGATAATTCTGGTAATAAAGTTGGTGGTGAGATAACTTTAAGTACTAATACTGCTGATACACAGGCTGGTGCAGAAGTTGCTGCACTCGAAGGTGGTGGTTTTGTCGCTGTTTGGAGTAGTGATCATACAGGTGATAGTAATGTCTATGCTCAGCGTTTTGATGCTACTGGTAATAAAGTCGGTGCTGAGACTTTAGTAAATACTACGACAACAAATGATCAACTTTCAGCATCTGTCTCTGGTACTAGTGATGGTGGCTTTACTGTTTCTTGGACATCTGAAGATCAGAATAGTGGTTCTAACGGTATTTATGCTCAGAGATTTAATTCAAGTGGAGTTGCTCAAGGTTCTGAATTCCTAGTTGATACAGCTTTAATAGATCAAAGTAGTTCTCAGGTATTAGGTTTAAGTAATGGTAATTTCCTTGTTGCCTACAATAAAGGAGGAACTACTGCTAATGGTGATTCAAGCCAAGGTGGAGTATTTGGTAGCCTTTATGATTCAAATGGAAACGTTCTTGAGTCCAATATTAGGTTAAACGAAGTAACTATTGCTAATCAGAGAGATCCAGTACTTACCGAACTTAGTAATGGAGATATTGCTGTTGCTTTAGAATCTAATGGTTCAATGGGAAATGATATCGATGGGTATGGAATAGAACTTAATATTTTTAATTCCAATGATTTGGGTAAAGAATCTTTCAATTTTATGGATGTTAACCAAACTACATTTGGTGATCAGAGAGTAGATGATATAGTTGCTCTAGATAATGGAGAATTTGTTGTTTCCTGGACTGGTGACGGTCTAGATGAGGTTTTTGCAAGAAGATTTGATTCTAATGCAGTAGCTCTTGATAATGAATTTAGCCTTAGTGATAATACTACCGGTGATCAAAAGTTTTCAAGTTTAGCTGTTCTAAGTAACGGTAATTTAGTAGCTACTTTCGACGATAATGTAATTGATGGTAGTAGTATAGGCATTGCTCAGTCTACGTTTGAAGTCGGATATTTCAATGGAACATTGTCTGATGGACAAGTTGATTTAAGAGCTAAAGATGGAACCGTCTTAGATACACTATCAGGCGCAGACGTTGGTGTTTATGAATTGGGTATTGTTACTGAAATTAATGAAAATAATATTTTAGTTAGTGCAGGTGAAACTGGTATCTATATGCAGGATGTAACTGGTGCAGATCTCAATGCTACTCTAGGAACACTTTTGAAAGATACAGAAGCTAATGTTATCAATCCATTCGAGATGAATGGTAATAAGACTTTGGCAGGTAATATTGATATTGCAATGAATGATAATTATTTAGCGGTTTCTTTTTATACTGATCAAGATCAATCTAATGTTTTTGTCTATGACTTGAATGCAGCAGATCCGTCTACCGCTCTTTATGATTTGTCAGATACTGTAGGTGGAGATGGTTCTGGTAATGGTGGTTTGGATATAGCCTTAGATGGAGATAGGCTCATTGTAGGTGGAGTATATAGTAGCCCTGAAGCTTTTGCAACAGGCAGAGAAGGTGGTTTTGCGATTACTTATGATCTTGCAAATAATGGGCAAGAGTTAACTAGATTTGAATCTGATGCACCAAACTGGGGGGATGTTGGTTACGGTACTGAGGTTGCAATCAGTGGTAATGTTGGTATAGTCAATGCCGGAACTGAGACCTTATTATTTGATGCTACTACTGGAGCTTCAATGGGGACTATAAACCATTCTATTGGTATCGGTGGTAGTCTAGATTCTAGAACTGTTAAAGATTATCAAGTCAAAGATGGTAAATTGTTGGCTTCTGTAGGTGAAGGTGACCAAGCAAGAATTAAGGCTTTTGATCTTAGTAATAATCAAGAAGTAGCGTCTTTAGAGTTAGATAATTATTTAGCTGCCTCTATTTCTGATATTAATTTTGATTTTGCTGGTGATGAGATTGTTGCTTATCAAACAGGAGTTGATGGTGTTGATTCTTATATTTATGAATTAGACTCACAAATGAATGCTGTAATTGATGAAGATGAGTTTGGTGAGAAGGTTGTAATGACTGATAGATATTTAGCAGTTGCTTCTCCAGGTTTTGATAGTGCTACGCAGGCTAATCTTGGTGCTATAAATATCTATGATAGAGCTAACGGTGATTTAGTGGCTTCTATAGAGAATTATGAAGCTGATTTTGATTTTGAAATCAATGGCGATACTCTCGCTATGGCTTATGGTTCAGGTGTAGGTTTATTTGATCTTGCTAATAATGGGGAAATGTTCCCTGGTGGCTTAGGTTTAGGTTATCAATTTGGTAATTTTGATACAGTCGAGATGACAGATGATTATATCGTTGTTGGTAATAAAGATGTTGATGATCCAACATCTGGATTCAAAGATGTCACTGTTTATAGAAATAACGGTAGTTTTTTGGATGTTGTAAACACTTTTCAAGCTTATGATGGTTCAACTCCCGATTCATCATTTGGTGATAGCATCACAATAGATGGCGGCAGAATGATTGTTGGTGATAATCTAAATGGTAATTTTAGTGTATTTGATATTGAAACAGGTGCTATTCAAGCTAATATTACTGGAATAGACGGTAGAGACTCTAAAGTTGCTCTCTCTGGCGATTACGCAATAATCACTGGCGCCAATGAAACTGAAACTAATTATGGAGATATAGCAATTTATGATATTTCTGGTGGTCTAGGAAATGAGACATTGCTTAACACTATTGAAAGACCTGTAGGTTCTGTTAACTTCGGTGAATCTATTGATGTAGATGGTGATAAGCTAATAGTTGGTGATAGTGGTTTTAATGGTAATGCTGGTGCAGCTTTCCTTTATAGTATTCCTTCAGGAGCTTTACTCGATACTATTGAAGCTGATCCTGCTCCTACTGTGGATCCTGTTGATCCGACTCCTCAGGCTATAGGCGCTGAGATTAGAGTTAATAATTCTGAGACTGGAATTCAAGCTGAATCTGCAATTACAACTTTGAATAATGGTAACTATGTTGTTTCTTGGCAAGATCAGGATGATAGTAATTTTTATGCACAAATTTATTCAGCTGCTGGAGCTGAAATAGGATCAGAGTTACAAATTAATACCAGTGCTCTTACTGATACTGATTCGTTAGAGATTACTGCTACTAGTGGTGGTGGTTTTGCTGCTGTTTGGCAGGGTGAGAATATAGTTGGTTCGACTAGATCTTATCTGCAGGTTTTTAACTCAAGTGGAGCTAAAATTGGTTCTGAAAGCTTACTCAGTAGTTTAGAAGCTACTAGAATTGGTGAGAATTCAATTACTGAACTTAGTGATGGTTCTATAATCGTAGCTTATACACAAGATGATTACTCTGGTGAGCAAGCAGCTCTTGCTCAAAGATATTCTGCTGCAGGAACCAAAATAGGTTCTAGTTTCCTTTTAAGTGATTCTTCAATTGGCGATCAGAATGATGTTAAGGTTACAGCTCTTGATAATGGTGGTTTTGCTGCTTCATGGATATCAACATCTGGTGCTGTAAAAGAATTACAAGCTAGGACGTTTGATTCGTCTATGAATAAAACTGGTTTTGAGACGACAGTTTATAATACTTCATCTAATCTTATTAATGGTGATATTGAGGCTTTAGATAATGGTGATTATGTTCTTGCGTGGAGACAAGGACCTGACTTTAATTCAACTATATTTACACAAAGATATACTAGTACAGGCACAACGGTTTTCAGTGAATTTGAGGTTTCAACTGGTCAAGAACCGGATGCAGGTTTTGTCACTGGAACTAATATTAATGTATTGGCTAATGGTAATTATATGGTATCTTGGAATACTAACGGCATCGATGGTGATGCTAATGGTATCTCGGCACAAGTATTTGATACAAATGATGACTCGCGTATAGGTAGTGTATTTCAAGTAAATACTAGTACTGCTGGTGATCAAGCATCTGCTGATATTGCAGTCTTGAATGATGGTACTTTTGTTGCTAGTTACACTGGTGAAGATGCTGATGGATCTGGAATCTTCACACAAAAATTCCAAGTGCCAGAAATAAGTGCTCAAGTGCCTTTAGATAACTTCTCTTACTTCGGTAGAGACGTTGCTATAAATGGCGACGCAGTTGCAGTTGGTGCTGTTAGAGGTGTTGATGATAATACTTTAGAGCAAGCAGGTTATGTTTCTCTCTATGACTATTCTGATGGTGGTGGTTCAGAGAATCCATATGATACTAATCCTGAAGCTCAAGTTACATCGGGTTTAGATATTAATATCTTTTCGCAAGCTAATGGTAGTTTTGCTGCAGGAGCTTTTACATCTCTTGCTGATATATCTATTTCTGAGACTACAGCTTCAGTAGGTGGTTTAAGCGATTTAGCTACTTATGAAGATATATTTAGTTTGGATCAAATGATTGCAAATATTGACGCTAAGAACGCACAGGTTACTAATACTGTTAATGAATTGACTTCTTTTGCAGATCAAGCACAAAACTTTGAGAATTTATATAAGGATGTTGTAGATTTATATGCCCAGTATCTACCAGTTCAAGGAGCTAGTGCTAATACTGCTTTGAATCTATTACCATAAATAATTTTGCCCACATACTACACACAAAAAGAGGAGCCCAAGGGCTCCTCTTTTTGTAATTTCTTAGTTTTCGTCAAGAATGTCAAGTCTTCTAATTGAGGAGGAGCATAACGCTGAGATTGAGCGCTAGGATTGCCTCTCCTAGTTTACAGCAGCTTCAGGGCGCTTGTGCGCTTGAAAGTCCATCTGTCCTCTTAGGGCTTGACCTACAGACTCGATAGGGTGAGCTTTTTGGTTAGCTCTAATGGCTTTGAAACTAGCTTGGTTAGCTTTGTTCTCT
The DNA here is from genome assembly GCA_022447685.1 of Candidatus Caenarcanales bacterium. GTDB lineage: Bacteria > Cyanobacteriota > Vampirovibrionia > LMEP-6097 > LMEP-6097 > DT-14. The sequence continues at coordinate 15,244 of JAKVAO010000016.1, forward strand.
AAGATCCAATCTCTTGCAAATCTACCGTCTTGGATATCTTTTAGAACTTCTTTCATTCTATCTTTTACAGAAGAATCTATAACTCTAGGACCTGATACATAGTCACCGTACTCAGCTGTGTTAGAGATACTATCTCTCATCTTAGCTAGTCCACCTTCATAGATGAGGTCAACGATTAGCTTAACTTCGTGTAAGCACTCGAAGTAAGCCATTTCTTCTGAGTAGCCAGCTTCTACTAAAGTTTCGAAACCTGCTTTGATAAGTTCAGAAAGTCCACCACAAAGAACAACTTGCTCACCGAATAAGTCAGTTTCAGTTTCTTCTTTAAATGAAGTTTCAAAAACTCCAGCTCTAGTTCCACCTACACCTTTAGCGTAAGAAAGAGCTAAATCTTTAGCGCTGCCAGTAACATCTTGGTAAACTGCGATTAATGCAGGAACTCCAAATCCTTGTTCATAAACGATTCTAACTCTGTGCCCAGGACCTTTAGGTGCAACCATGATTACATCAACATTCTCTGGAGCGATGATTTGGTTGAAGTGTAAAGAAAATCCATGAGCTACCATAAGAGTTTTACCTTCTTTAAGGTGAGGTTTGATCTCTGAGTTGTAAACTTCTGCGTGCTTCTCGTCTGGAAGAAGAATCATGATTACATCAGCTTCTTCAGCAGCTTTAGCAACTGTAGTTACTTTAAGTCCTGCTTTCTCAGCTTTAGCCCAGCTTTTAGAACCTTCATAAAGTCCAATTCTGACATCACAACCGCTTTCTTTGAGGTTGAGTGCGTGTGCGTGACCCTGAGAACCATAACCGATAATAGCCACTTTCTTTGCTTGGATTAGGCTTAAATCAGCATCTACTTCGTAGTAAACTCTTTTCATCTGCTTAATCTTAGCAGATTTGCTGCTTCTGGTGCAGGGATCCGTATATATTCATTGAAGAGTTAGCTTTCAGATGACAGATCTTTAATAGCTTCTTTAATAGAATTTATGAGATTTTTGTTATTTTCTGCGTTTGGTTTTGCTAAAAAGTCTGCAAGATATCGTATTGCTTCCACGCCTTCATCTGAGCTTGTAAATTTACTAAAATCAAAGGATTGGAGCATATTTTTAAGCTTATTTTGTTGTGATTTTTGTTTTAGTAATGAACCTACTTGTATCTGTTTATCTATGATAGGGGTTTCGAATCCAGGTGCTCTTCCAATAATTCCAACTGAAGGGGTGCCAGCTGCTGTTTTTGTTAAGTAAATAGTACCTTCTTTTACTTGATTTTGTAAACTTAGAAGAACTTGTTTTAGAAGTTGAGCTTGATCAAGTTTGATTAGAGAATTTTTGATCTCCTCATTCTGGCTTACTGAGTCTTGCACTTCAGAACTCTCCAAATATTTCGCTAGGCTGCTATTTATTAATTGAAGTTCAGTGAGACTATTAATTTTGTTGTTATATTTTTCTAATAGTTTAATAGCGTCTTCTGTCTCATGAAGTGATGATAAATTAGAGCTGATAGCATCTGAATAATTTTCTATTATAGGTCGTGCTTCAACACTATTACTACCAAGCTTATCTATCATTTTTGATATCATACTTAGATTTTCAAGCAGTAAATTAGTATCAGCTGTATTCGTAAGGGCATGATATTTTTGTTTTTCTAGAATCTCAAGTTTATTACTATCTTTTTCTTTTATGATCATTGAATCAATAGTGTCTAAAATATTTATAGTAATGCCGTCTCTTTCATGCATTAAGTAGAAAATTAATTCATTATTTTCGGGTTGCTGATCATCGAGTAAGAATTCTAGTTCTAATTCTGGATAACAGGTATTGAATTTTTCGAGTGCTTTAGCAATTGGTTTGCTTTGCATGTATTTTACTATTTCAGCTAATCTTTTTGTTGAACTTGTACCTTGCCCAAATACTTGTCCAACATTTGGATTTCTAAAGCTGACTGTGTCATTGTGAAAACTACTGTTAGGGTAGAAGTGCTCGAAGCTAGTAAATTTATTTTTTAAATTCACTAATTCTTCTGATAGAAATTTCTTAGCTTCTGTTAACCTTTCATCTTCATAAAAATTAACTCTGTTGATATTTTGCGTAGGCTCAACTTCAGAGCCATTAGTTTCAATATCATTTTTTAAACCATTAGCAATATTCTCTGCACGTGTATTTACAGCATTATTGTTTCTTGTAATGGTATCTATTGCATGTACTGGTTTCCAGCTAATTGTGTGTGGAATATCTAATGTTTCCCCGTTACTAGATCTATGAGTAACTATATCTGAAAAAACTGGTGATTGTGAAGCTCCATTATTTAGGTTGATTGCAAAAGTCTCTAGACTATTGCTTTTGCTAAGATCGGTATCTTCTGCATAAATCTTATAGTTTTCGATTATTTCTGCTAAGTTACTTAAATTAAAAATCTCTGGGTCTCTTAGCTTTTCTTCAAGACTAGTTTGGCTTAGTTTACTTGTGATATTCGGAGTGTTTGAGTTTTCTTCAGTATTTGCCACTAATGTCTTCCTTATCGCAAACTCCAAAGCTTTTTTATTAGCTGGATTTCCGGATAATGAAGATATGTAAGAGATTGAATTTACTATGGCTGGAAGTTGTTTGATAACTGGATTGTTATTTATGACTTCTTTAATATGAGGATGGGTTTCAGAATTCAGAAAGCCACGCTTAAGTTCTGTAATTAGAGCACTAGCAAGTGCCTTATCTGAGACCTCTCCATGTTCCGCTAAGTCCTCTGGAGTTACATACTCCATTTGTTCATCTGGAAAAGTAAATTTAACTACATTGTTATTTGAAGGATCATTTAAATAACTGTTTATAATATCTCTTGAAAGCTCGTTTAAGACAGGGTCCTGTATTAAAGATTGATATAGACTATTACGATTGTCTTCAATCTCATCACAGAGTATATTTAAATCATTAATATTGACTGCAATCTTTGTTTTTGAATCATTAATATGTTTATTTCTTATTAATTGTGCTTCTTGCATTATTCTCTCAGCATCTGAGCGAATTTTGGTTTCGTTATTACCTGTTTTATTGGCAGAACTACCAAAGCCTTTATTCTTTTTATTACTATTTTTCTTTTGTTTAGGTCTAGCGCTTATCGCAAAATCATTATTGCTATTGGTATCAGGTAAGTTGTTAATGTATTTTTTAGCTGCTTGCCGTATTCTTTTTTCGTAATCTTTGTCATCTGGACTTAATGTATCCAAAGCTCCTGAGCCACTTGAGTTATTATTGGTTTCTGTTTCAAGAGTTAAACCCTGTGCTGCAAGAGCTTTTAGTATACTTGTTTGCTTTCCATTATTTTGAGGTGTCGTTAAGATTTTTTTTTGATTTAAGCCTATTTGATTAAGATTATTGTGATCTTCAGAATCAAGACTTAATAGTTTCTTCTTATTTGGAAGCTCCGAGACTTTTGATTTAATTACAGGGTAGGTATTCATCTTGTACAAGATAATACTCTAATCCATCGCAATCTGTCAATCTATATTTTAAAACACACTAATCAAATACTGAACCTTAAAATCATGCTCAACCATAGTCTTAACTATGTGTGAAAGCTCTGAGATTTCTTTAAGACCAGAAGGGCTTTTACTATCTTCAACGAAAATCGCTTTCGAAAAGTTACTAGTATCTGGGTTATAGAAACTGTAAGGTCTAGAGGCAACAGTTGTTCTATCCATATAATATTCAGGGTTGAGGTCGGCTTGCTTTAATTTATTAAGTGTCTCAGCCTTAAGCTTTTTGTACTCTTCTTCACTTTCAAATTTAGTCGCTTTAAAGAGTTTTCGTCTAAGGAATCTAGAAGCTAGGTCTTTTAGCACTGTATCTTTCTCTTTAGTCCAGTGTTTAATATGATGCCAAATCATAGAATCGTCGATCTCGATGAAGTCTAAAGTATCCATATTTCCTTGTTTACTAAGCCAGTTGAATAATGGTTGTTCTAGAAAAGCAATTTTTTTGCTTTTTAGAAGAAGTTTTACTCTATCAAAAAGCTTTTTGAACATGATGTCACTTGCTATGCACTTCTTATGTAGGTAAACCTGAAGGTACATGGAGTATCTGGCATAGAGATAGTCTTCGATTGCAAGTGCGCCTTTCCCTTCATAGACTGAAATACAGTCGTGTTCATTATTCAGGGTTAAACTGCTAATAACTCTTGCAAGGTCGAAAGTCCCGTAGTTGGTACCCGTAAAGTGACTATCTCTGAGTAAATAATCTAAGCGATCACAGTCGATTTGGCTACTGACTATATTACTTAGAAATTTCACAGGGTACTTTTTAGCGAGGACGGCTGAGACTTTCTCAGGGAGCTTAGTTTCAAATGACTTTAGGATTTTATTGACTTCGGTTTTCGGGTCAAGTATAACTTTATGACTAAAGTATTCGTGTTTTACATCTAATATATCTTCACAGCTATGGCTAAATGGTCCATGACCTATATCGTGAAGTAGCGCTGCTACTAGAACTAGAAGCCTATATTCTTCTATTTCTTCTTCGCTTGCTTGGATTTGAGCTTCGATTTGAGAAAAGATCTTACGGGCAATATGCATAGTACCGATGCTGTGCTGAAATCTGGATGCCTCTGCGCCGTGATAAGTGAACCAGCCGGTACCCAATTGCCTAATCCATCTAAGTCTTTGCATTTCTCTTGCATCGATGAGCTGAATGAGTAGATCCTCTACTTTATCTTGTGAGTTGAGGTTGATTTCGCTGTGGATTGGGTCTCTATAGGTGCGTGACATGGTCTTCCTTAAGCTTAACTTAACTTCTAGATGTTTTACTAATTATGTGAATCTTATTTTATGATTTTAAGATTTTTTGTGTTTGGTGGTGAAAATGGAAATAAATTCTAATACTATTGAAAGTAATTTTCAAAAAAACAGTGAAACTACTGATTTTCTTACTTTAGATGAAATCGAAAGGGGAGAAGATGTAGAAATTCTTGATATTGAGCAAGAAGAAAAATCTGAAGAGGCTAAACTTGCTGAAATGGAAAGACTTGCTTATAATAAGTCGCTTAAAAGCCAGATGGCAAGTCATGTCAGCCTTGCATCCATATATGAATCAATGATTAATTCTATAGTTTCATTGAATTATTTTAGTGAGGGTGGCAATGAAGATACTTGGGGTGCAATGATAGAGGGGCTTGGTGAGTATGCGGAGTTTCATAGGGCTCAATTGTTGGAATTGAATTCTTTGATGAAACACTAATTTTGGGCTTTTATGACAAATTTGATAAAAATTAGCACTATTTAATGTTTTCTTAATTATCGGGTGCTAAGATTAAACCTACTTAGTTTTTCAAGGTTTTTGAGACAATGGGGTCTAAAAAAATCAAAAACTGGGAAAAAAGTTAAGGAGAGGTTAAAAATTAATGTCAATTCTTAATACTACCGATCTTTATAACATTAAAGGGGTTACGAAATAGATGGCAGGTATAAATAATAATGGCAATAACAAACCAGGGCAACCAATTGGTGCAGCTTGGAAATTAAATAAAGCAAGTCTTAATGCAAATAAGCCTAAGAAGACAGACTCTGCAAGTCAAGAGCCAGTTAATATTAGAGGTTCAAAAGAGTCATCAAATGCAACCAACCATGGTGTCGTAACAAAGGGTTTACATGTATTTCAAGAAAGTGTTGCAACTCATAATTTAAACCAAGCTCTTAAAACAATTGCAAAAGGTAATGGGCATGTATCTCGTCAGTTTGAAGCTATTATGGGTGATGGTCCTGAAGCTGATAAAAAGTTTGCAGCAATAGAGGCTAAGCTTAAAACTTCTGATGCAGAGCAATTAGGTAACGTCACTTCTATCAGAGCTGAAAAAGTATATCCAGTAGATGGTCAACTAGATAAACCATTATCTAAATTAATAGAATTGTCTGCTAGAGATAGACCGACTACTGGGGAATTAATTGCTTTATTTAATAGTGAAGATAATTCAAAAGATCTCCCAGAAGCATCATAAACGTTTTCTCCTATCATTTATCAAAAAACCCGCTTCAATGAAGCGGGTTTTTTATGAGAGTACCTGCCATCGTCCTTAGTACCTTCTATAACCTTCTGACGAGTCTGATTTTTTTCTGGACTTAGACAGATATTTCTTGTTGGGCAGTTACCACTAAAAGTTTCAGTCAGTTATCCTTCTTATGCTTCCCTTTGAGTGGTTAGATAAGCTGCTATGGCATTGAGCAATTATCTTGATATTATGGTGCCCGTGAATCTTAGTTAATTTGTTAGAACTTTTGGACTAGATTTAATGGTATTTATTAATTTTTCTATCGAGTATTGTGATGTTTTATAGCCTTACTTACAAAAAATCCCAAAAATTAAAAGATATTTATAATTCTTCTTAAGATGCTCTTAACTTGACTAGTGCAAATAGCCTACATGAGAGAATTTGCAGTAGATTATGTAGTTGAGGAAATAGTTGCTAGGGTCAACCAAAAAAGAGATATACCTTTAGGGGATCATGAGACAACTTCAATCCGTGACAAGATTAGTTCTTGGTCTAATAGATATAGCCGTGATGATATGGTTTCCCAAATGGAATTCAACACTGGCTGGGAATTAGATTCACTTCCATACTTGTCTGACCCACAGTTAAAGTATGATGTAAAAAAAGCTTTATGGCATGAGAATCCAAGAGAAAGACTTGGTAAAGATTTGAAGAAGTTCTTCAAGAGAAATAAATTCGGAAACTCTCTTCAAGAAAGTAGAAAGGAAGAAATCTATGATTTGATCAGAAATGATCTTTATCTTCCTCACGATACTAGAGTAGAAATCTTACCTACTCTTCTAGCTTCAGCTTTAGATGATAATGAAAATATCATTGTTAGTCTTGGTAATAATCATCAGAAATATTTGGTTCATTACAATAGTGATCACGAGTCTTTTGATCAGATTTATAAGTACGCAGCTGACGGTGAGCTAGAGGAAATGAACTCTAGAAAGATTCTTCAGAGTTTTGCTGATTTTGATCATAAGATTAGTACTCTTAAAACTACTATTAGTAACTATGGTATCTATGAGAGATTCCTAGCTTCACTAGATGGAATCGATAAAATTGATTTAGATGCTTCGCTTACTGAAGCTGGTTACCTGGTTTTAGCTACTTACAACACTAGTAGTGCTTTCACTATGCATTATACAGAGATTAATGCTAATGGAAGAGTAAACTGGAAGAGTATTACAGCTAGTCGTTATGGTGATAAAGCTATAGAAACGAAAGATCTTAAATTAGATCTTAATGGTCAGTACTACTTTAAAGGGCAGCCACTTGTTCCTTTAACTGATAAGTAGGATTTTCTTCTTTATTCAAAATTAAATAAATACTTGGAATTACATACAGAGTAAGTAGTGTGGAAATACTCATCCCACTTACTATAACTATTCCGAGGCTTTGCCTTGACTGTGAGCCAACTCCAAGTGCAAGAGCTATAGGTAGAATTCCTATTATCGTGGATAATGCTGTCATCAGTATAGGTCTAAGTCTAAGTTTGCAAGCTTCTATTACAGCTTCTCTTAGAGGCATTTGTTTTTTTAATTGCTCAATAAATTCAACTAATAAAATTCCATTTTTTGAGGCCATGCCTATCAGCATTATGATTCCGATTTGGCTATAAATATTGATACTTATATTTTTGAATTGTGGGATGACAAATTCGAGCCAGAAAGGTGCTCCCCAGGAGATTACAAGTTTAGTAAGAAATGGGGAAAGGTTGAAGAAAGCTACACCAATTAATGCACCAGTGATGGCAAGAGGAACTGTAGTCATTATTACCAGCGGACTTTTGAAGCTTTCAAATTGACCAGCTAGAAAAAGATAAGCAAAAATTAGAGCGATGAAGAATGTATAGTAAAGAGCGACATTACTATCTTTCTCTTCTTTAGAGGTTCCTTTATAATCTATCTCGAAATCCAAAGGTAAATCAGGAGTGTTTTCTACTATTTCTAAAATTAACTTCTCTAGATCAGCTAAACCTTCAGATGCTGGTAAGCCAGGAATTGGAGCTGCTTCTATAGTAACTGCTCTTCTACGGTTGTAGTGATTCCATTCTTCTATTCCTATTTGCGGTCTAACTTCAATTAAGTTTGAAAGAGGAATTAATCTTCCACTATCCGAGCGAACTCCTATCTCACTTAATTTTCTGATTTCTTCTTTCTCCGATTTTGGTAGTTTGGCTATGACTTTGTAGTTTTCTCCTCTAAGATTGAATTCTGTAAGATCATCACCCGAGAATAGGATTTCTAAAGTTCTAGATATTTCTTGCATACTTACTCCAAGCGCTCTTGCTTTATCTCTTTTTATTTCTAATTTGAGTTCAGGTTTGTCGAAACTAAGATCTGATTTCGAAAAGATAAGCCTTGGTAATTTATTTGCTTCTTGAAGTATTTTTTTACTTAAAGTTGAAAGAAAGTCTATGTTTTGACTTTTGAGTACTATTTGTATTGGTAAAGAGCCAAAGCCACTATCGGGACCAGATTTGGGGAAAATCGGTAAAACGAAAGCCTCGGGAATTGCTTGGAATTTAGTATATAAAGGTCCAGCTATATTAAAGACATTAGTCGAACGTTTGTCCCAGTCCACTAATCTATTTATCATAATCCCGGAGGTTACTTTTCCAGGAGCGTCTCTTCCAAATGCTGCAACTGAAATTACGGTATCAACTTCTGGAATTTGAGTAAGCATATTTTCAGCTTTGCGTATTTGCTCATCTAAATAATTTAGGTTACTTCCTCTTCTAGTTTGAACTATGCTGAGGAAGGCTCCTCTATCTTCGTTGGGGATGAAGTCTTTGGGGCTGATTTGGAATAGAAAAACACTGATGAATAAACAAGAAATTAGAGAAAGTCCAACCAGCGTGAATTTGAATTTGGTGACAGATCTAATGCTTTTAGCATAAGAGTTTTCAAGTGCTTTGAAGAAGTTTTCCGAGAGATCATATAGCGATTTGAATAGAGTATTTTTTTGTGTTTGGTTACGTTTTGCACTAGATCTTAATATCTTCGAGCAGAGCATAGGAGCTAAGGTAAGAGCAACAAATGAAGAGATAATAGTCGCAAAGCAAAGTGAGAAAGCAAACTCCGAGAGTAATCTTCCAGTAAGTCCGCTCATGAAACCTACAGGTAAGAATATCGATACTAAAACAAGTGTTGTTGCGATAACAGCTAGGGTGATTTCTTTGGTTCCTTCACTAGCTGCAAGTTTAGGGTCATAACCATCTTCGATTTTCCTGTAAATATTTTCTAGTACAACTATAGAGTCATCGACGACTATACCTACTGCGATAATTAGTCCAAGTAGCGTCATTAAATTAATCGTGAAACCAAGTATGCTAAGTCCACCCATTACACCTATGAGACTTACTGGAATTGCGACCCCTGGAATTAGAGTACTTCTAAGATTACGTAAGAAAATGAAAATAATCAAGAGTACTAGGAAGCTTGAAAATAGAACAGTGCTGTATAGATCTTGAATACTGAATCTTATGAATTTAGCAGCGTCATAACCTACTTTTAGGTTAATATCGCTTGGTATTTTTTCGTTTAGTTCATCTATTTTTTTTCTTACTGCATCTGAGATTTTGACTGTATTTGCTTTGGATTGTCTGACTATTCCTAAACCAAAACCTTTGACTCCATTGAAACGAACAAAGCCTCTATCATTCTCTGCACCTAACCTGATTTCTGCAATATCTTTGAGCCTTACAACTCTATTGCCTCTTTGGCTTATAATTAGCTTCTGGTAAGCTTCAACTGATTTTAGTGTTGCGTCTACTCTAACACTATATTCTTGGTTCTTAGATTCTATTAGCCCACCAGGTAGTTCAATATTATTGTTCCTGAGTATATTTTCGAGCTCGACAACAGTGATATTGTAGTAAGCAAGCTTTTTAGGATCGAGTAAAATCTGTACTGATTTCCTGCGTTCACCTCCAAAAATGACTTTGCTAACTCCATCGATGGTCTGAAAATAGTCTTTGATTTCTGCCTCTACATACTCGCCTAATTCTAGGAGATCCCTTTCTGTTGATTTAACCATGATCCACATGATTGGGCTGGCATCGGCTTCTGCTTTAGCAATTTGTGGTTTGTCTACATTATCTGGAAGTTTAAATTCGACTCTGGCTATTTTTTCTCTAACATCTTGAGCTGCGATATCTATATCTCTACTGAGCCTGAATTCAACTACTACCGAGCTTACCTGATCTCTACTAGTTGAAGTAATATTTCTGATACCTTCTATACTAGTTAGTTCTTCTTCGATTATATTGGTTACTTCACTTTCGATAATTGTCGCATTGGCTCCTGGGTAGACGGTTGTAACTGTTACTATCGGAGCATCAATATCTGGATATTCTCTTACAGGCAATTTAACGAAAGCAATGCAGCCAACCAGAACTATTAATAATGAAAAAACTGTAGCAAGTACGGGTCTTTGAATAGATAAGTCGCTTAATGTCATTTATTTAATCTTCATGCCTCCAGGTCCTATGGTTGCTGCAACCTCAGATGGTAATAGTTTAGCTCCAGGATAAATACTGTAGAGTCCTGCGTAAACTATAGCCTCGCCTTCTTTTATCCCTGAATATATTTCGACAAAGCCAGGTTTCCTTGATCCAGTCTGAATTTCTCTTCTTTCGGCAATGAAGAAACCCTCTTCCTCTGCTTCCTTTGCGATGTAAACATATTCCTGTCCTTGCTCTAAATAGACTGCTTCTTCTCTTACTACTAGCACGTTTTTTTTGTCTTTGACTTTTTGTTTGATTTTTATGTATTGATTAGGCTTTAATTTTTTAGGATCTGAGACTATGCTTGCTCTTACTAGTATAGTCTTAGTATCTTTGTCGACTAGAGGTGATATGAAATCTACTTTCGCTTGGAAAACTTCATCTGGATATACTGGTGTTCTTAACTCCACACTCTGTCCAATTTCTACTAGAGGAATGAGTTTCTCGGGGATGCTGTAGGAAACTCTGAGGGGATGAATTTTTACTAAATCTAGTATTGGATCACCGACTGAGACAAAGTCACCTGGGTCTATGATGATTTTACCTACTATTCCTGAACTTATAGATTTTATAAGCAGTCTGTCGAATTCAGCTTCCAGTTTTTTTAGACTAGCATCATAATTTAGAAATTCTAATTTGGAGATGGCACCTTCATCGTAAAGTTCTTTGAAGGATTCATAGTCAAGCCTTGCTTTTTCGAGATCAGCAATAACATCATCACCTTTGATTCTCACTAAAGGAGTATTTTCTGCTACCCAGTCACCTTCGCGTACTAAGATTTTGCTGATTTGACCTGCTTTTTCTGCTGACACACTAATCTCTCTATATGCTTTTAGTTCAGCTACTGTTTCGAATACTTTGGGTAAGTCCATTCTTTTAGCAGCTTCATATTTTATTGCTATTGGTCTTTGCGGTTTTTCTGGTGGATTTTGCTGGCTGCAAGAACTAAGAATCGTCACAGAAATGATAAGGCTTGCTAAAATAGGAAAAACTCGCTTAAACATACTATAATTTCTATGATAGCTCAGATATATCTGAGAAAAATAATACGAGCGTAAAAGAACAAAATAATGGGTTTTAATAGAGAAATCGCTAAATTTAAAGATAAGCTTATCTCTTGCTTTGACACCAGTTCTTTCACGAATCCAGAGAATCCTAGTATTGCTCTGAATCTGATTACTAAGAATAATGAAAAAACTATTAAAGTCGCTCTAGATTCATGCCACGATGTCCTCGATAAAATTATTGTGGTTGATACTGGTTCCACTGACTCTACTAAAGATATAGTCCGTTCTTATAGCAATGCTGTGCTTATAGAAGAATCTAATTTCAAGGGCTATAGTTATCATCGTAATCAGGCTATCGCTGCTACTGATACTGATTGGATAGTGGTTTTTGATAGCGATGAATATATCTCTAAGTATCTACGTGAAAGCATAAGAGAGCTTATCCAAACCAAGTATTATGGTCTCTTTCGTTGTTATACTCGTTGGATAAATAAAGTTTATGAGAAAGAATATGATCCGAGTGAACTGTTCTGTAGCTCTAGATGTGAAGCTACTTATATAGCACCTACGAATAAATATCCAGGACGTTATAACTTGCGTAATCGTATTTTTAGAAATTTACCTGGAATTGAGTTTCGCGGAGAAATTCATGAATCTATTTTTGGTTTAGAGCAGATGCGTACTAAGAACTTAGCTAGAGATTATGCTTTTTATCATTTGGATGTTGCTGTGAATAGTCTTGAAGAGCGTTTAGAGAAGACTCTTAGGAGAAATGAAATTAAGCCAGGTACTGCTTATCCAGAGGAGTATTTGCCAGAGTTATTTGATTTTCAGTATTTGGAAGTACCTGATGAGGACCTTAAAGTTTTAGGACAGTTGCAGCTTGCCGAGTCTTTGTCGGTTAATAGTTAAAATTTAAGTTTGATTTTAACTATTAAAAAATGGGTATAATTTCAATAGTTAAAAAATAGGTTAAATTTTAACTGTTATGGCATTCAAAAAAAAGCTGAAATTAATAGAAATTGAAAAGCCTAAGCTTGAAAAGGTTAATTCTGAGCTTGCTTTTAAGGTATTTCAGTATTCACATAATGGTGCTGATTTTATTAATACTGATATTAGCCAATCTGGAGATTTTCTACTTTTCTGGTTAGATGAAATTTCTTTAGAGAAAGATTTTCATTTATTTATATTTTCATATTTCTACAAATTATCCTATGCAGAAAAATATTTAGCTTGGTCCAAATTTAAACATAAAGTAAGTGGAGTCTTTGAAATGATTCAAGAACATTTCCCTGAGAAAGTAGTTAATCTAGAGACAATATGGCATTTTATACAGCATAAGAGGTTTGCAAATGCAGAAATTACATTCATTAAAAATTATTCTAATAATAAATATTTTCGTTACGAGCTTTTAGCAAGGCATCAAAAAGTTCTTCATGAAATAGACCTAGAAATTAGTAAGAAAATTTTTGTGTTTAAGAATTTTATGCACAAAGGTATTGATACTAATCCAAGTATTGAGGAATTTCATAATTCGAATACTGATTATGAAGAATATGACCATTACATGGATTTGTTATTAGAAGAGGCTATAGCTTCTTCTAAATTTGAAGGTGCTCATACGACAAGAAGAGTCGCAAAGCAGCTTGTAGAAAGAAGTAGAGCGCCAAAAGATAAGTCTGAACAAATGATAGTTAATAACTATAAAGTCATAGCAAAAATAAGAGATGAGTATAAAGACTATGATTTAAGCGAAGAGCTTTTACTAAAAATGCATTCCTTGATGACCTATAAGACATTGGATGATAAGTCTTTTGAAGGGAGCTTCAGGAATGACTCTGATAAGGATACTCCTCTTCATATAGGTCACGGGGATAACGATGAAGAAGTTTCATTTATCGCTCCAGGAATGAGTTTTGTAAAAGAACAACTCAAAATTTTAATTAATATTGCAAACGATAAAGCAGCAAATAGTAATAATTTTGTTCATCCTGTGATTACTGCTATATTTTTGCATTTTTGGCTCGCTTATTTGCATCCTTTTGAAGACGGTAATGGGCGTATGGCAAGAGCCCTCTTCTATTGGTATTTATGGAGAAAAGGTTATTGGTATTTTACTTTAATTCCTATTTCTTTAGTTATTAAAAATTCTAGAAACCAGTATTCTGAAGCTTTTATTAACTCAGAGCAGGATGAAAATAATTTGACTTATTTTATTGATTATAATCTGAGGAAAATCCAACAGGCTAAAGAGGAATTCATTAAAAAAGTAAATAATAAAATTAAGCGCAAGAAAAAAGACGAAGAAACTTATGTTGTCGATGAAAAGATTTTAAACTCTAATCTTAGATTGAATGATAGACAAATTTCGTTAATGAGGTTTTTCATGAAGAGACCCAACGAAAAAACTAACGTTAGTCAACACTCTCGTAAGTTCTCTGTTACTAAAGTTACGGCAGCAAATGATTTGACTTATCTTAGGAAACAAGGTTTTCTAACTAGTTATAAAGATGGGCGTAATGTCTTTTATAGACCAACAGAGAAAGTTAAGACAGTTTTTAAATGAAGCTCAGTTTCAAGCGAAACACAGAATTGGACAAGCACTCATGTTCTAAATAACGAACTCTCCACCTTGCTCAGTTTCATGATCCTGAATATGTAAACCACACTCAATTTTATCCTTACCTGCCCAGCGAGAAGCAGCTCTATCTGAACCATGTGAAGTGCATGGCTCGCAGCCTATACTTTCATAACCTTGGTCTAGGAGTGGATTATATGGAACTTGATTTTCATGAGTGTATTTCCAGATGTCAGATTTAGTCCATTTGATTAGCGGGTTGATTTTCCCTAATTTAAACTTATTGTCGAATTCAAATGCCTTAGCTTTAGCTCTATGCTCTGTCTGTTCACGGCGAATCGAGGTGATCCAAGCAAGTTTATCGCTGAGTAATTCTGCTAGAGGAACTAGTTTTCTCATAAAACAACAGTCATCAGGTTTAGTCGCAAATAGATCTTTGCCGTATTTATCATCTTGCTTGGCAACAGAAAGTGCTGGTTGTTTTAGGAAGATCTCAAAACCATATTTAGCTTCTAGCTTTTCTTTTAATTCTAGGGTCTCTTTGAATTGATAACCAGTGTCTAGGTTTGCGATAGAGAATGAGTTTTTATTGATTCTTTTTTCTATAAGTAATTGGTGCAGCATTGCTATAAGTACACAACCTTCGGGTCCAAACGCTGTCAGGAAAAGAATAGGTCCTGATGAGCTAAGCTCATTTAAAGCGTGTGCCAGAATTTCTTCGCTGCTAGCATCTTCGAACTCTTGTCCAAGTTCAGTCCAGTTTATTTCTTGAGGTTTACTTATAGTTTCTGGCATTATTAATTAGATTTAATTCTAATATATATGTGGCTGTGATATTTTATTTTAAATGTTACCCCGACTTAGTAATCCAAGATTTAATTTAATTAAGGTTTTTAGTGAGAATAGCGCGGTTTTTGATCTTCCTAATCTCTAAGGTAAATTCAATAATAAAGATGCAGCTGGAATGTTTCTCACAATAGAACCATTAATATCAGCTAATCTATAATTATCGTCACCATGTAAGTGAATTTGAAAAGCATATGGTATGTGTACTCGTTCAAGTAGGTACTTCAGATTTTTATCTAATTTACTTGCAGTTTTTTTAACTTCTATAGCAATCCATGGCTTTTTGTCTTTAAGAACAATAAAGTCTACCTCGTGTCCTCTAGTATCTCTAAAATATCTTAATTCTAATTTATCTCCTTCATAATCTTCAGACCAGTGGATATATCTTAGTAAGTGAAGTGCTATTAGATTTTCGAACCTATTAGCTTCATCCCTGACCATGGACCAGTCCCACATATAGAGTTTTTGTTCTTTTTTCACTGCTCTAATTTTTGCTGCTCCATATGGAGCTAAGCGAAATACTGCATAGTTTCTTTCGAGGATTTTGATCCAGTTTGAGACTGTTTGGAAATTCAATTCTAGATCTTCCCTTAAGCTATTAATTGATAGAACTGAACCGACATTATTGGGTAATTGTTCATACAGTAGTTCCAATTTATTTAAGTCACTGACATTTTCTAGGTCTCTAATATCTTCTCTAATTAGTCTTTGAGCGTAATGGTTACGCCAGCGCTTTGCGATTCTTTCTGAATTTGAAAGTAGCGGCTCGGGGAAACCACCCAAGAGCATCATTTGCTCAAGTGATTTTTGCGCTTTATGGTCAGATTTTATTTTTAACTTTTCAATTGCTGTTATATATTTTTGAGTTTTAATAGATAAATATTCAGATAAAGTGAAAGGATGGAGTCTATAAAAAAAATACCTGCCTTGGAGTGAGTCACCGCCTCTTTTGAAATAATCTAATCTAGCACTTCCAGTTACTAGAATTTGATGACTTGTTCTATGAAGGTCGTATAAACCCTTTAACCAATTTCTCCAAGATTTATATTTGTGAATTTCGTCAAATACCCAGATCTGTTTTGAAATATCTACTTTCCCGTCTCTAATTAGTTTTCTATGCTCACTAAAACCCCAGTTATAGTAAGCACCAGATTCATTGATGAAATTTTCAGAAATAGTAGTTTTGCCACATTGCCTAGGTCCTGATATGAAAACCATTTTAGATTTCAAGTCTTCTTTGATTGATTCTTCTATACGTCTGAATTGATAGTTCATTAGGACTTGGCTCTTTTTACATATTAGCATAAAAAAAACCGGTTTTTTTTATGGAGTGGCATGAAATATACCAGCATCATTTGCAGGTGTTTTAAATAATCTATTAAGCCATAGCTTCCTCTATCCTCTCCAAACCAAGCCTATCGACAAAGTGCCTAAATAATTCATCTTCGGATTTATTCTCTTTGTAGAAATTAAAAAGCTTGCTTAAGGTAGTATGAATATCCTTATGAAGGTAACGATTCTTTAAAGCCTGTCCAAATTGAGCTTCATCACCAAGTCTACCACCTAGAGTAATTCTGAAAGCATCTTCCATTTCCCCAGCTTCGTTTCTGAGCTTGGCTCCCACTAGACCTATATCTGCAACAGAATACTGCGCGCAGTTATTAGGACAGCCAGTTACTGATATCATCAGATCTTCAGAGAATTCAGGAAATTCAGCATCCAAGTAATCGAATAAGTCTTTCGCTCTAGCTTTAGTTTCTACTATAGCTAAGTTACAGTATTCAGTTCCAGTACAGGCTACACCCAAATTCGTAAATGGTGAAAATTCGGTTTTCAGATTATATTCAGCAGCACGTGCTTTGCAGGCTTCTATCTTATCTGCTGGAATATTTACTATGATTAGGTTTTGCTTATTAGTTGTTCTGATTTCTTGACTAGTGCTGAACTCTTCAGCAAGTTTAGCTATATTGCTGAAATCAGGATTGCGGGCACGTCCACTGATGAAGGCTATGCCTAGTGCATAGTTGCCGTTTTTGAGTTTAGTAACTCCTAGATGGTCGTGGTGGCTATCAGCTGGGCTTGGGAAGTATTCTTTAGCACCGGTTTCCATAGTTCTAATCTCTGGGACTCTACTTAGTTCATAACCTAGAACTTTTTCAGTTTCTGCTAGGAATTTATCGACTCCCCAGTCTTCTACTAGGAATTTGATTCTGGCTTTCTGTCTTTTGTCTCTGAAGCCATGATCACGGTAAACAGCAGTTACAGCTAAAACTACAGCTTTAGCTTCTTCACGTTTAACAAAAACAGGAAAGTTTTTGGCGATCATAGGTTTAGTACTTAGTCCACCACCTACTTTCAGGGTGTAACCTAATTCACCTGTTTCAGGGTGCTTTACTCCAACTAATGAAACACAGTTGATATCTGGCTGTGAGCACCAGTGAGAGCAACCAGTTACAGACATTTTATATTTACGAGGTAAATTAGAATATTCACGGTTACGATTTAATTCTTCGTCTATCTCTTTCAATTCTGGGCTAGCATCGAAGTTTTCATCTGCTATAAGTCCAGCGAGCGGGCAGCCAGTAATGTTTCTAGCGATATCACCGCAACCACCGTAGACATCCATTCCTACTTCTTTGAGTTCTTCTACTATAGTTGGGATATTTTCAATTCTAAGCCAGTGAACTTGTACAGCTTGTCTAGTTGTAATGTCACAAACTCCGTCTGAGAAACGGTTAGCGAGATCTTGTAATTTGTCTGTTTGCTTTGCTGTAAGCTGTCCACCAGGGATTTTGATACGCATCATATAGTAACCGTCTTCTTTTGGTTTCTGGGCGTATATTCCAAACCATTTGAAGAGTGGGACTAAGTCTTGATTAACAGCAGAAAAACCGATTTTAGATGCTTCTGAAATATGATTCCAGACATCTAAGCCATCTGTTTCTTTTTTTAAGTCTTCGATAGCATTAGCCATGGCTTTATTATAGCTTTATTTTTTAGTGGCTTTCTTCTTCATTTTCTTAGCTAAAGCCTCTGCTTCTCTTTTCTTCTTCGCAGCTTTAGCTGCAAGCCTAGCTAGTTCTTTGGCTTTTTCTTCAGCCATAAAGCGTTTAATCGCTTCACCACTTTTGATATCTTGATCTAATTTAGATGCTTCATTTTGGGTTTTTACAAGTTCTGGCTGCTTTAAGCTAATCTCCAAATTATCTCTGAGCCTCACTGCTTCACTATGATTATTACTTGCTGCAACTAGTGACCAGATATATGCCTGCCTGAAGTTTTGCTGTATTCCTCTGCCTGAAAACAACATATCAGCTAGGTTATACTGTGCATCTGCAAGATCTTTGAGGGCTGCTCTAGTGTACCAATAATAAGCACTTTGGTAATTCTGAACTGTGCCTTTACCTTGATCAAACATAGTTCCTAGTTGATTTTCAGATTCTCTATAGGATTGTTTTGCTGATTTGGAGTACCATTCGAATGCTTTTTTGTAATTTCTAGGAGTTTTTAAACCTTCGTAGTAAATTTTCCCCATGAAAAACTGAGCCATGGCATCCCCGTTATCTGCGTACTTCTCTGTACACCTCAGTAGATTTTCATATAACTTCTTTTTATAGATTTTGTAGCAGTGGCTGCGCTCAAAACCTGAATGAGCTTGGTTGGGAGCAATGCATGTATAGCTAGAGATGATTAATATTGATATTAGTTTTTTGAATTTGTTCATTATTTGATATCAATGGAATTGCTGAAATATATTAATAAATATACCCAGAACTTAGTATGACTGCTAAGAAATGTTTAAGATAATAGGTTTTGCTTGGGCACTGAGGTATTATTTTGAGGATGAGTCTGGATAAGCTTAAATTAAGTCAACAGCCTAATGATAGTTATTACCCAACTAATAGGAAAGAGTTCGAGAGAAATAGGGAGTTTAAAGCTCCAAAAAGGCAAGATCGAAACACTAAGGTTTACGGTGAAATTCAAAGAAAGAAAAGCTCTCTAATTAGAGAAATAACTGTAGATCGCTTAACGAGAAAGCGTGGCTTTTTAAATGATTCAGATTATGTAGTAAAGTTTTTTAGTCCAGATGAACAGAAAATACTCCATACATTTTTAAAGGATAAATTATTTTCTTTGAGTGATGAAGTTTTGCCAGCTTTTTATACTGATAATGCTCAAACTATAGAAACTTATTCAGATAGGCAGAAAATTCTTTTAGAGAGCAGAGCTAGAGAAGTAGCAAAAAATGGAAACTTATCTCGTGATGATTTAAGGCAGATTGAAGTGAAACATGATCAAATTATGGAGTCTTTAAGAAAAGAGCATTCATTGATTGAAAAACTTATTTCTAATATTCATCTTCAAGAGCGTAATAACCCACAAGTTCCTAGTCGAGCAGGAGTGCTAAGCCCAGCGGCTAATTATTTGAAGAATTTAAATAGTCTTGGTGTGATTAATCTCAAAAAAATAGAAAAAACACTGGAAGAGAGTCTTGAAACTGAGATCAAGAAATCAGCCTTGACTAAACCAAAAGTAGTAAAAATAGAGAAAGAAAAAAAAAATTCTCCTGGATCATTAGGTATTATTCAAAAGTATGAGAAGGCTTTATCAGATGAATTGAAAATATTCTATGAAGAGTCTATGAATGATTATCTTACGAAGGTAGAAGATATTAGAATTCAGACTAATGACTGTTTACTTGCCATAGGTTTCGGGAATGAGAATGACAATCGTGAATTATTTGAATTAGTTAAGTCACAAATAAGTAATCAACTCATAAAACTTGGTTTAGATGAGCTTATGTATAGCTTGATTGATAAAGCTGATGCAAAATTAAGAAGTGACCTTAGTGTTATTAATGTTGGTGATCAGTTCGAAGAATTCTCGGAAGGAGTAAACAATCAAATATTGGCACGAATAGTGAAGGATCCTTTTAATAAGAAGTTGCGTGATGAATCTTGGAAACCACCAAAAGGACAAGCTGATGGTATTAATTTTCAAATAAAAGATCTTTTTAAGTCAGTTAAGATCAACAGAGTAGATGTTCAAAATCTAGAGAAAGCCTATAATTTGGATTTACGTTCAAGTAAAATGAGTGATTCCATTACTTTAGATGATTTATTTACTAAAGTTAATAGATTGGCTGCTAAAGTCTAATCCCTAGGCACTAACCTAAAAGCAAGCCAAGTGAAAAATAAAATAATCAAAAACAACACCCAGGCAAGGGCACTAGCATAGCCCATCTCGAAATCCTCAAAGGCTTTCTGGTAAATGTATAGAGAATAGAATAGAGTTGAATTTTTAGGACCACCTGAAGTCATAACATAGGCTGGAACGAAATACTGAAAGACTTGAATAATTCCTATTACCAGATTAAAAAGAATCACTGGACTTAGTGAAGGTAAACTAATATGCCAGAATTTCTGCCATTCACTTGCTGCGTCAATATCTGCTGCTTCATAGAGTGCCTGTGGAATATTCTGTAAACCTGCTAAGTAAATTATCATAGGGTTTCCAAGTGACCACATGCTGATAATGATCAGAGCTGGTAAAGCTAGTTTTGGGTCTGAGAGCATGCTTGGCTCGTGAAGTTTTTTGAAAATCCATATCCAGGTAACACTAGAAGCTACTAATGGAACTACAGTCGGAATATAAAGTAAGCTTCTAAAAATACCTGAGGCTTTATTTACAGATTTAAGCAATAGCGCCATGCAAATAGCAAAGCTAGTTCCCAGAACCAGGTTCCAGAAAGCAAAGCTAAATGTTACTTTGAGTGAAGCTAGTAGATTCGGGTCTGTGATTAATCTTTTGTAATTTGCAAAATTTATCCAATCAGGATTATTCAAGCCATCAAAGTTGGTGAAAGATAAATAGAAACTAGCTAATAGAGGTCCTAAGAATAAACACAGAAAACCAATTAGCCAAGGGGCTATGAAAGGAATATAAGAGTAAGTCTGGGATTTGTTAAGCGACAGCATCCATTAACCACTTCTCGATAGTGTAAGTAGTAGCTTCTCTATTAGCTCTAGCTATACTATCTGTAAGCGGGATTTCTTTAGGGCAAGCTTGAACACAGTTTTGAGCGTTACCACAGTTATTAAGACCATTATCGATTAGAGCTTGAGTTCTGTCTCCTTTGGTAGCTTTACCGTTAGGGTGACTGTTGAATAAAACGGCTTGAGAGATAGCCTGTGGTCCGATGAAATCTAATTCATTAGTCCATTGAGGGCAAGCCTCTAGGCAACATCCACAAGTCATACATCTACTAAGAACATAGTTTCTTTCTTGTTCTTGTGGGTAAACTTTAGGACCTTCACCCATATCGTAGACACCATCGATCTCTATCCATGCTTTCACTTTTTTAAGTGCTTTGAACATGTTAGATCTGTCTACTACTAAGTCTCTTCTTACCGGGAACTTAGACATAGGTTCAAGTTTGATAGGTTGTTGTAATTTATCTACTAGAGCTGTGCAAGCTTGTCTTACTTTACCGTTCACGAGCATAGTACACGAACCACAAACTTCTTCTAAACAACCACTCTCGAAAGATACAGGAGTAGTTTCTTTACCCTCGCAGGTAGTTGGGAACTGTTTGGTCTCCATGAGTAGAGTGGTAACATTCATTCCTGCTTGGTAAGGAACCTCAAATTCATCATAATATGGCTTAGAATCAGGTTCGTCTTGTCTTTTTACTGTAAATTTTACTGTTTCAGGCATAATATATTTCAATTAGTAATTTTAACATTACTATTCCTTATTATATTTATAATTTTCCCTAAAAATACAGCTTTAATACAGTTTATGTCGTGAATGTTGGATTCTTATGATTAAATATATATTTTCACACTTACCAAAAAAGGTCTTGCAGTACTTCTGTTAATTCATTTATTTTCTCAGGGTTAAGTCTATTGCCGTTTTTTGTGTCAATTAGGCTTCCATTCGGCTTTAATTTACTATTGACTTCAGCTAGATCTGTCAAAATATTATCACTGTATTCATTAGTAGTACCATGTTTGCTTGTAAATCGGTGATAACCACTTATGTAATCTATAGTTTCGATTAATTGACCAATTGTTTCATTGTTTAAGTCTTCATTTAATGAGATAAGTTTACTAATTCTTTCTTTATCCTCACTATTGAATGCTTCAGCTTGACTAAGAACAGTTTCGAGTCTTTTTTCAACTTCTTCATAGATTGCTTGGATATTTTCTGGGATTGTTTCCTTTAGTTCTTGGTTGATTACTTCCACTTGATGATTTGTATTTGTTGCTTGAATCATAACTTTTTGGATTTCATCATTCAACGGAATTTCTGGAAGTTTATAACCATATAGGTGTTTCTCGATATTTTTTATTGCTTCTTTAGTGAAAGTTTGACCACTATGATTGAAATAGCTAGGGTGGATTTCTTTACCTGGGGCTATTTTTTTAAATATAGCCACTAATTCTCCTACATCTTCTGGCTTCATAAGTAGATTATTTAGATTGCTTGCTCTAAAACTATTCTCTAACTTGTTGCTGAATTCACTGAGTTTCTCTAGGGTATTTTTTAATTCATCTGCTTTAGTTCCTGTGTATTGAGTATCTATAATCTTCTGAAATTCTTTAATTGAACCAAGAATGCTAGAGCTATTAATTAAAGGAACAGTACTAATTAATGGAAAATAATTATCGGGATCACTGAATAGATTTATTAGATCTTCTTTTATATATGCAACTGAGCCTTCAATTATTAGGTTATTTTCCTCTTCTTATTGCTGGGCTTTTGTTTTGATGTGTGCTTGACCATGAAGATTTTCAGGGGTTGGGTTGCGTTTATTACTGGTGTTTTTTTTATTTTCTTGATTTACTTTTTCTTGAGCTACTTTGCTTGTGGCATCTTCCTCAGAAATCAAACCATTAACTTCTAAGAGCTTTATAATATTTTTCGGGTTGAATTTATCTTTTTTATCTCTTAGCTTGGAGATATTAATATCAGCGAAGTTGCCAGTTTGCTTATGGACTTCTTTGTATGATTCCAAGATCCCCCCGAAGTCCTTAACATTAGATATTCTGCTCAAGTTATCGAGTAGTCTGAGTGTTAATTTGCTAATTTCTTGTTTGTGAAGCTGAGGAACAATGGTTCCATTCAATCTTTGTTTGAGTTTTTCAGGTTTTATATTTAATCTTTTTAATATCCTATCCTCTGGTATAAATCCCCCATCTTCCAGATGGGAAAATCTTCAGATCTTGTGATTTAGTAAAATAAAAGAGATGTCAGATTATGTAAAAGGC
>JAKVAO010000160.1 GCA_022447685.1 Candidatus Caenarcanales bacterium
CTTAATTTCTTATTGGACATTAATTACCTCAATTTCTTTTCACTTATTGGTATATTTTATCGAGGGGGAGCCAATTTGTGTTTGAGCATTTGAATCTAAATCTGCAAATATAGTTTCTGCATTTTTCTTGTAATCAAAGTATTCAATAACTTCATTAACTAGTTCATTAAATTCACTTACATTTACAGTATCTGTGGTTTCAAATACTTTCTCAAGTTTTGCTTCAGCTGGTTTGATTAGATTATTTATTATATTTTCTTCATAGCTTATATTTTCTGGAGGACTTAGCTCAGCTAAAATTTTTAATGAGCTTTGATTAGTATTTAGAGGACTTAGTTTCTCTTCCTCTAATTGAACTGTTACTTCTCCTTTTTCATCCTCACCTCGGAAATTAATAGCATTATTTTCTCTTTTAAGATCTGCAAGGCTAAAAGGCTTGTACACGATTCTTTTTGCTTTGTTACCACTATCAGGAGCACCTTTGCTCACTATATTTCCGAAAGGGTTTCTAAGCCATTTCGGTTTTGCATCAGGATTAGAGGAATCTACATAACTAAGTTCTAATAAATTATTTCCAAGTTTAGATAAGTTTAAGCCAGTTATTTTTTTAAAATTAGTTACTATTTCTTCAAGCTTTGCTTCTGGACTTAGTTCTGTATCTTTGTTTATATTAAAATATTGTTCTACTGAATTTTCATCAGTGTTTACACTCGCTTCTTTGTAGTTATCAATTAGAATTTTTGGATCTTTTTCATTTTTTTGATTTCGCTCATAGACTTTATCAGGAATTTCTATACGTGAGTCATTCTTTATAAGAGCTTGGAGGATTTTTTCCTCTACAAGTCCCTCGCTAGCACTTAGTTTTGCGATATTTACAAGTGATCTAAGATTTTCTATTTCTTCTAGTCCTTGTGCTGGCTTAAGAGGAGTTGCATAAATATGGCGACTTAAAACAGCTAACCTTATTTCAGCTTTATCAATATTGTCAGAACTCTGGTAGGACCATGTGTTATCCACTCCTGCTTCTAGTTTTGCGACTTTACTATTGTGAGTGCTTTGGGTATGATTAGCAACATCATGAGGAATACTTACTTCAAAGCTTTGAAGCTCTTCCTCTCCCCCCAATTCTGTAAATAAATTAGTGATTAGTTGATCAGCTAATTTTGAAAGTTTAGAGTTGTCATCACTTAGAATTTCTAAGCTTAGTTCATGGAATTTACTTTGAGTCTTAGCTAAGTATTGTTCTTGCTTTACGTTTTGGCATTCTTCTTCTGTGAGAATTTGTTCTTTATCTGAGGCTTTGATTTTACTTTGATCTTGCTTATCTAGTACTTGGGCAGCAAGTAGCTGGGGGATAATATTCTTTCTGGATAAATCTTTCTTTGGATATTTTATATAGCTTGAGTGGGACTGTGGTTTTTGCGTTGTATTTTCAGCTAATTCCTCTTCATAAAAGGTTTTCTTTGTTTGTCCTCTCGTTTCTAGATTTTTTCTTGGGTATGTGAGTAAAAAATTGCTAATTTCTTGACTGCTAGTGGTTTGAGTTGCATTTAGTTAAGATAATAGCAAGTGTTGGTGTTCTATATCTAGTTGATTCTTAAAACTTTTTGAAGATAAGTTAGTTTTACTTTTTGTATGCATGGTCTTTTTATTGTTTGTAATTACATTTTCTTGGTGTCTGCAATTTTGCTTAAAAGAACCTTTAACAGGGCAAAAGCACTAAATATTAAGCTAAGTTAAAGAGGGCGCTGAAAGCCTGGCCAAATCTAGTTATCCATGAATT
>JAKVAO010000161.1 GCA_022447685.1 Candidatus Caenarcanales bacterium
GGTCAAAATAGCCATGATCCGTATTATGACTAAAAGACTCGCTTGATTTAATTAACTTTCAAGACAGGCTCTAAGAAAGTTTCTTTAATTTGATTAAAGCTATCACTACTATAGTGGCTAGAATCTATTTTTTGGAGTACTAGTATGAGATCATCAGCATAACGATTTACATCAATTTTATCTAGTGTAAACTGTGCTGGAAACTCAGTTAAGAGATATTTTGGAGCTAACTCAGCTAATTCTTGTATTGTTTTTGCATTAATGGTTTTAACTTCTGTAGCAAATAATTTAAAGTCAGATATTGTACTAGTTAAATCATCATTTGATAGTATTTCTTTTTTCTTGTCTGTAGTTTTTGCTCTTCTAGCCTGATTTTTTTTAACATAGGCTATTGGATCAAATGGTTTGAGTTTAGAACGGAGAATATCCATCAAATTAGAACTAATGCGGTAGTTTGAAATTTTTTGTTCGCGCAATTTATCATAGTACTTATTGTCTTGTTCTTGAGGGGCTAGTTCAGCTGCTAATTGCTCTTTGAATACTGAGGAGACTCCATCAGTTGTAAAGAATTCATATAGATTTTCATCTAGTTGTATTTTCTTTTTCTTAAGAGATTTACCGATAACATCTATAAGACTATAGGCATAACCTTCATCCTGATAGTTGTTGCATATATAATTCATATCCTTTAAATGGTGAGTTCCAAGATCTAATCTATCCCCAAATGATTTCACGAAACCATGAACAGAATCTTTTAGACACAACTGATGAAGGTCGGAACAAAACTCTTTAAGATCTTGGTCTGATACAAGTTCATTTAATTCAGCTACTAAAGGGTGAGAGCTGTTCCATAATTCAGATAATAAATATAGTTTTTTTGTTTTTGAATTTAAGTTATCATAAGCTTGCTTTAATTCCTCGATATCACCTGCTTTTAGTGTTTTAATTGTTTTGTTAGCAAGCATTCTTTGTTGCCATAAGTCATTATTGCTGTATAGATTTAAAGCTTTAACACCATCTTCTGGATTCATTGGCATGAAGCTGTTGATCCAATGTGCTCTTGCTGATTTGCAATTTTTATAATTTTCATCTAAGAATAAATCTCTAACAAAATCAGCTTTCTTATATTGAAACTGTGAGTATTCTTCATCACTTAAAATTTCACTGAGAGGAATTCTAGCGACGCCGATTCCAAATGTTTTTTTGAGATCATTGTAGTAAGGAACTTCTTTTTCTTTATTGAAATCTATATCATAGTATTTATCTGAAAAGCAATCTAT
This sequence comes from Candidatus Caenarcanales bacterium, assembly GCA_022447685.1. Taxonomy (GTDB): domain Bacteria; phylum Cyanobacteriota; class Vampirovibrionia; order LMEP-6097; family LMEP-6097; genus DT-14. Next base: position 1,281 of record JAKVAO010000161.1, read on the forward strand.
AAAAGTAGCTTGCAGTAATGAATTGATATTATTATCTACAACAGCTGATGCCATTCTCCTTGGGTGAGTTAAATTTACCAAGGTTTCTGAATTTATATTTTGAGGATTTTTACTATCAAATCTATCGATCCTTAAATAGGACCCTGGCGTTGAATACTTCATGAAGAGAATTCTTGATGATCTTTTTAAAGTCACTTGGGCTTTGATTCTCCATTGTATTTGAATATAGTTCAAGTGCATTTGCAAAGATCTGTAGAGCTTCTGGTGTATTAATAATTCGATATCTCACGATATCAAATAATTGATTTTTCTTTGCTAATTCAACGGTTTTGTTAATTAAAGCTATTTGTTTTTCATTTAGAGGTCTTGAGATTTTATCTTTTAATGAATTATCTTGATAAGTCTTTATATTGGTAACTACTCAGGTAAAAAATAAAGATTATGTAAACAAATAGGTCTAGCTCTGGCCAAATCTAGTTATTCATGA
>JAKVAO010000162.1 GCA_022447685.1 Candidatus Caenarcanales bacterium
CCTTTTTTACTTTTCTCATATTCTCACACCTTCTGATATACGTATTTACTGGCCTGAATTTCTCAGTCCACTACAGTGCGTGCTATATGGCCAAAACTTAAAAAAGTAAATTTCAAAACTCATCCATACCTTGGGCATGGAAAAGATTTTTTGAGAGAAATTAGGATTGCACCTAATAACATAGATTTTTCAATGGGTTACTGGATTTACAACAATAAAGTTAGCTTTATTTCATCACGAAAAGAGAGTTTTGGCTTTATTATTGAAAGTACAGAGCTTGCCCACATGATGCTTGCTCAATTTAATATACTATGGGAAACATCTGCAAAATTACATTAACGTTACTACTCTAATAAATACCTTTCCCACCTTCATGTCCACCAACATCTAGTAAAAGCAAAACAAAAGCCTCATCTGTTTTAGTCCAAAGAATCCTGATATCACCAGTGACGTATGAGCTAAAAACCTGTCCATAATTAGTTAGATTAACTTTGTGGGTTTTCAAGGATGCATAACCAGGGTCAGTCCTCAACTGTAAAATAGTTTGGCTGATCTTCTCTTCAAGAGCTTTGTTGTTTTTGATTAACTTACTAAACTTCTTTCTAAATCTTTTAGAAGCTTCTATTTGAAACACTTATAGTAACCTTGCTTAACCTTCTTCTATGAGCTGTTCTGTAAGTGGCTTAGAAAAATCAAGCTTTTTAGTTTTTCCTTCTTTATACTCTTTAATCCCTTCAGCAACTATACTTTCTAGATCTTTCTGCTCTTCTGGTGATAAAGCATAGCTTGGCGTAGAGTTACTCATAAAGGATAGAAAAATATTGCCGTTAGCAAAGTTTGTAAGCAACAATCTTGCAATTTCATTAACTGAGCTAAAACCAATCTCTTTAGCTTTAGTTTTGAGCTGTTGATTTAAATCTTCAGATATTGGAACTTGTAGTTTAAATTGATAAGCCATACCATTAATGTACCATAATTTGAATAATTATAACCATGTTTATATTATATTTTGGTTAAATAAGAGCCATAAATAATCCCCAAAATGATTTTCAAACCTCAAATCACCTCATTCACCACCTGCTTGCAAACCACCATATTAACCCTACAATCAAAGTCAGAGTTGCGGAACATGTCCCGTACGGGCTGCCAACTAAATATAAATATAAACAGAAATACCCGGAAACTTTGCCGGGTATTTCTGTTTATTTCAGCCAACTGACTTAAGAATCCATGGTAAAAATCGATACTTAATTGATTTTTACTTCCTCCGGGGTAGTCTCGACTGAGCTGAGTGTTTGCAGTGTTAGCATCCCCCTGAACCCTCATGCCTTTTTTATTGATTTTATATAGTCATTTAGTGCTTGCTTTGATGAAAGCCAATTCCTACTTTCTTTAAATGCTTCTAGTTTCCCCTGAGTCGCTAATTTCCTCAGATAAGTTGCAGAGTATGGTGAATCTTTTGCAAGTTCAATTAAACTTAGATATTTATCACTTTTCTTTGAAGAAGGTTTTAAGAATTTTAGATATATATTAATTGAACGAATCACAGACTGAGAAATAAACTCGCACAGATTAGAGTAATCACCTTTATCAGCTTCAGATAGGACTCTATAATATCTCTTTCTATCATTTTTTAAAATAATGCCTATTGGAAAACCTACCTGTAAAATAAATATGTTCATTAGACCTCTTTCGAAACCCATACTAATGTAGGTCTGGCCAAATGTGTAAATTCAGTTTAATTTGAATTTATGAGATA
>JAKVAO010000017.1 GCA_022447685.1 Candidatus Caenarcanales bacterium
CAATAGCTAAACACAATACTCTTACAAAGGCCAGGGGGACTGCTATTTCTTTAGCTTTTCTTTAGGAATTTTTGCTGATTAAACCAGTCAACGTGCTATTATCTTACTCATGGTGGATTCAATTAAGAATAGAACAAATATAGCAGGGTTTAAATCTGGGTTAGATATACAGAATATTAGAAAACAAACACAAGAGTTAACTACAAATATAATGCAGTTAACTGGCGATTATTTAAATGCAAGTAACGGAGTACCATCGAATAAAGCTTCTGAGCAAGAACAGAAAGAGTTTTATGCAAATGGAGGCGGACAGGGTTTTACACCTGATATGAAGCAACTTAATAACATGATAAGCTCAATAATTGAAAATGAAACTTCACCTGAGGTTTTGAGTAATGTTTTAGAAAACATTCAAAATCAATTGGAAGGTAATGAATTTGCGCTAAAAGCAGCTTCCTCAGCTATTTTAACTCAACAAAATACTATAGAAAATAATAATCAAGCAGGAATTAAGACAAGTAGAAGTACAGCTGAAAATCTTGCTGCTTTATAAACATTTTCACTAATTAGTAAAGCTTATTGATAAGCTTGTTAAACAACAACATTAACAAGCTTATCTGGCACTACTATTATTTTCCTAATCTCAGCGCCGTCAATCTTCTTCTGCATTTTCTCATTTGCTAAAGCAATCTTTTCAAGCTCATCTTTAGCTAAACCTTTATCAAGCTCCAGCACATCAACTTTCTTACCCTTGATCTGAAGCACAACATTACAAGTAGATCTCTCAATAAACTCATTATTGAACTTAGGGAAGCTTAGCTTATGAACTGAATTCTCAATATCATTTTCTTTTAAGTCAAAAAGATCATGCCATAACTCCTCTGCTAAATGCGGTACAAATGGTGCAAGCACTATAACAAAGTTACTTAAGACATGACTTAAAACTTCTTGGTCTTCTTCACTATATTCAGTTTTATCAATAATATACTTATACATAGCATTGATAAACTCAGTCATCCTTGCAATCGCTGTATTGAAGCTGAAGTTAGGTGGATTAAGATCAGTAGTAATTGCTTTAAGTGAAGCATGAAAAGATCTTAGAATTGTTTGATTAGCTTCAGATAGCTCTTTGATAGATTTATTGAACTTAAATTTAGCTCTTAAATCCTCAGCATAGCTCTTCAACGAAGTAGAGGATCTAAATTTAGGTATAAGCTGATTATATAATCTCCAAATTCTATTAACAAACCTAAACTGTCCCTGCGCGCCATCTTCTGTCCACTCTACTTCAGCTGTAACTGGAGCTGCAAAAAGAATAAATAATCTAGCTGCATCAGCACCGTATTTATCAAAGAATTCAGTAGTTCCTACTACGTTACCTTTGGATTTAGACATTTTGACTAATTTTCCTTCCTTCTCAGAGTGTTTTACCACCATACCTTGAGAAAGAAGCCTAGTGAAAGGTTCATCAAAATCAAGCATGCCACAGTCTCTAAGCGCTTTAGTGAAAAATCTTGCGTAAAGTAAATGAAGGATAGCGTGCTCAACTCCACCTACATACTGCTCTACAGGGAAAGTCTTTTCCTTAGAGAAAGGTAATTCAGTATTGTGTGGGTCACAGTATCTTAGGAAATACCAACTGCTACAAATAAATGTGTCCATAGTGTCAGTAACACGCTTAAGAGTTTTAGAGCCATCTGAACTCTCAACAGTATTCCAATCAGAATTAGTTCTCAGTACAGAAGTTCCTTCTTTAGCAAAATCAATATCTAAAGGCAAAGCCACTGGTAAGTTCTTCTCTTCAACTGGAATAAAATTACCTTCTTCATCTTCTAGTAATGGAATCGGTGTCCCCCAGTATCTTTGGCGGCTAATTAACCAATCTCTAAGTCTATAATTTACTTTAGTTTTAGAAAAACCTTGTTTTTCTCCCCAAGAGACTATTTCTTTCTTAGCTTCTTCAGTACTTAAACCGTTAAACTTAGCTCCAGTAATATCATTATCACTATTAACCAGATTGCCATATTCAACTATCGCTTCTTTTTTAAGTCTTTCTTGCTCGCCATCAAGCTCAGAACTATTACTAGGACTTATTACTTGTTTAATAGCTAGATCAAACTCTTGAGCAAACTCCCAGTCTCTCTGGTCATGCGCAGGCACAGCCATAACAGCACCAGTACCATAATCAACTAAAGCATAGTCAGCTATCCAAACTGGGACTTTCTCACCAGTAAATGGATTGATTACGCTTGAACCTAGGTAACATCCAGTTTTCTTACGTCCTTCAGCTGTTCTCTCAATCTCAGATTTCAAAGAAGTTTCTTTAATATAAGCTGCTACAGCTTCTTCTCTATCAGGAGTTGTTAATTCTTTCACCAAACTATGTTCAGGAGCTAGAACCATATAAGTAACTCCCATAATAGTATCTGGTCTTGTCGTGTAAATATCTACAGCTTCTCTACTTAAAGCCTCTGGCTCAGCGACTGATGATTTATCGATTGGGAAACTAACAGTAGCACCAAAGGACTTACCAATCCAGTTACGCTGCATAGTCTTAACATTCTCAGGCCAGTGCTCTAATTTATCTAAATCATTTAAAAGTTCCTCTGCGTAATCAGTAATTTTCAAGAACCACTGACGCATCATTCTCTTCTCCACAGGAGTATTAGTATGTCTCCAGCACATACCATCTTCGACTTGCTCGTTTGCTAGCACCGAATTACACTCAGGACACCAATTTACAGGCGCTTCTTTCTGGTATGCTAAACCTTTCTCATAGAACTTTAGGAAAATATACTGTGTCCACTTATAATAATCATCACGGCAAGAAACAACTTCCCTATCCCAGTCATAGCTAGTTCCCATACGCTTTAACTGCTCATCGCGCATGTGAGCTATATTCTTCTCAGTCCACTCTCCTGGATGTACATTTCTTTCAATTGCAGCGTTCTCAGCAGGCAAGCCAAAAGCGTCAAAGCCCATAGGGTTCAAAACATTCTTACCTTGCATTCTCATGTAACGAGAAATAACATCAGAAATCGTATAAACACGCATGTGTCCCATGTGAAGATTACCGCTAGGGTATGGGAACATTACCAAAGAATAATAATTTTCTTTAGTCTTATCTTCTTCATCAAATTTATATAAATCATTTGCTTCCCATATTTCCTGCCACTTGCTTTCAAGAGTTTTGGGGCTATAAGTCTTTTCTTCTAGTTTCATTTTTGTCATACTAAACTGTTCAATTCTTTAGAACTCTATTATTATATCTAATAAGGGCTAATTATTTGTTAGCGATAATTTAGACTTGAATATAGAACTTTATATCTTTAATAAGGAATCGAAATCAACTCCAGGTTTTACAAACTGGGAATCAGAAGCTGTTGCTGACTCAAAGTCGTATAAGCTTGAAATTATCTCAGCTAAATTTAAATCTAAAAGTCTCAATAGCGACTTCCTCAAAGACTTAAATAGCTTTATCAAAAGATCAGAAAACTTAACAAAATACTTCAAAAGCTTAGATTGCTCGATAAATATTGTTTTTTGCCGAAATTTAAGTCATATTCTTTACTTTTCTGATTCAAAACTATACCTAGACGCAGATGTAAAAAATGAATTTACTCCATTTTATTGCTTTGCTTTTTATTATGCCGCGCTTAGAAAATCTACGGATAAAGATTTAATTTATAGCCATTTCTATGATTTCATGAATGCCATCAATTTTGATGATAAAAGAAAATTAATTAACTTCTTAGAAGCAGACAAAAAAACTATACAAAATTACGATCCAGGCTCGAATCTTTTCAAATTTATATCCAATCTCCAAAGAGACGAAAATTTAAGTGAGTTAGATAAATTTAAAGAAGTTCAATTACTCAGAAATCGTTCACTAACAGGATTACAAGTATACGACATAGAGCAATTAGGAAATATCTATAGAAGAAATGAAGATGATCTATTTTCAGGCAAAGCCTGTGATGAACTTTATCAAGCTCTCAATAAAAACCTAGACAGTAACAAAGTTACAAATTATTTTGCAACTTTGGACACTGCTCTTCAAAAAATAGGTTTAAGACTTATAGCACAGCGTGGCTCTAGAGTTGCACACGAACAGGGACCAATACTAGTAAATGCAAACGTACTCAATAATAATGCTTCTGTTCTCGATAAGCTCAATGATGTTCATAAAAATATCAAAAATAGTGTCAATAAATTAATTGATGATATCCGTAAACTTGAAGAAACATTCTACGCAACGGATTTTATTAATGAATTTAAAACTGATATCAGTATAATCCTTGATGAGATTGATTTTCTTGCTAGTGAAGAAGAGATACCTAAAGCTAAACTCAAAAAAACAGCTCGGGAACTGAAAACAGTAAATGAAAATTTATACCAAAATATCAGCGACTATTTATTTGAACAAAACTATTCCAAAAATACATTCAATAAAATATCTGAATTAAGTAGTAACTTCTCAAAAACCATTAATAGTGAGATATATGAGTTAGCTGAATTTTATAAAAACCATCCGAATTTTAACAAAAAATCTGTAGTCTATATCCAAAGGAACTCGGAAAGATCTGGACATATTATCGCCCGCATCCTGCTTGGAGAAAAGCTTTATGTTGAGACAGATACGAATTCACAAAAACAAAGATTAAAAGCCATACCTTACACTTTCGTCAGCCCAGACTTTGATTTTGTTGCAAGCTATGTAGATTCATTCTTTGAGAATGCATCGATATCTATAGTTACTGACTCACAAACAGGAACACCAAGTATCAAATGGAGAAACGCTGAAGACTTAGCATTCACAATGGCAGCCAGTTTATTTAAAGCTATCCAAGCTGCAAATAACAGTGAAAGAAGTTTTCATTATCAATTGGAAACAACGCTTTTTGGTTCATCAATTGATAAATTTAGAAAATTATTAGAACAAGAAATTTCAGTTTATGCTTCTGCTCAGTTTCTGTCCCCAGAACAAATCCAAGAAAAAGAAAAGTCACTTGGAAGCTTAATAGAAAACTCAGCAGAATTAGTTTTTGACTTATACCAATTAAAATCTGAATTAGATTTATCATTCATTAGCAAGGCAGATTCTAAATTAAACTCAATATTCAATCTAATTCAGTCATACAGAGATATAAAGTATGACTTAGCAGCCTTAATATTACAAATTACAAATGATGAAAATTTTCTAAATAATCTCAAAGCAGAACTTGCAAGTCAAGACTTCAATAACTCAAGTGACAGATTAGAATATTTCAAGACTAGAGTATCTTCTTCACTTGCCTCAGAAGAAATTGAAAATTTTCAAAACACTTATTTGAGCTATTTTAGGCATTCAATTATCAAAGAACTTATCAAAGAAAATAATCTGGAAGATAGGTATAAAGTTAGCTCTTACCAGGACAGTGAAGCTGATTTTCATTTTCTCTTTACTGTTGCACCATCCAGAATCGACTTTGGGAAAAACGTTGTATCTTCTGTTACTAAACTTATGGGCAGAATGCTTGGAGCTGATGATCTTGACTCTCTTCAATTAGGGAAATCATATATCGACTTAGTAAGTGAAACAGAGAATAGTATATTCAGTTCAAGTTCTGAAGCTGGCTCAGCAAAAGTAATAGAAAATACTTGCCGTGCTCTTCAGTACTCGAAAGCCATTAGCTTTCAAGGTGTCTTCCAAAGCTTCGGTATAGATGGCTATCAAGTTAGAGACACCATCAATACCCGAGATAATTCTAAAGTTGGTATCCATATTATGGAACAGGGAACCATGGCGTCAACCGGTTACTGCATCACCAAAGAACCATTATTCATACTTCATGCTCTCAAAGAAAATTATGCAGGTAACGAATACTCTGCTTTTAGTAGTGAATTGATCAAGCACGCTCGTGTAATCAATGAATCTGGAATTTTCCAAAGAATTGAAATAATGAATCAAGCTATAGATACAGCAAATGAAAACCTGTCTCTAAGTAAAGAATACCCAGAAATTTGCATAGCCTTAAATGCATCCTACAAAGGTAATGTCTCTGATGAAAGAGAAAATGCAAATCAATATTTAATTGCTCTTTTACTCAAACAAGAAAAATTCATAAAGAACTTAGCGCTAGAAGATGTTCAAAAGTTTTATCAAAGCCAGATTGACCAACATGAATTACCTAAAGAGATTCGTATCTTTGATCCTTTCGTCGATCCAGATATTTTTATGTCGGGTGAACTAAAAGAAATCTCTTTAAATGCACTAGATGAATTGTTAAATATACTCTCAAAGTTTGACAATGAACTAGATGCAGATGTAATCAATGCTTCACTTTTAACTTATGGTTCTAATCCAATGAACTGGCCTTTATTAGAAAAAGCACTAAGTGAACTAGATGAAAATTTTCAGGATGACATAGCAAAATCACTCAAAAAACTAGCTCCAAGACTTAAGTATCTAGAAACTTATTCCAAAGGATTCTATAAAGATCCAGACCTAGCTTATCAATCAACTGATATTATTCAACTCAATTCCGATCATAAAGAATTACAGGAATTATGCTCACGGCTTGTTTCCTTGAGAACTTTGATGAAAATCAAAAACCCAGATTCATTATTAATCTTAGTCGATAACCCTCAACAAGCAAAAAAACCTTTCTTAGACTATGATGCAACTAGAGAATGGATAGCACTTGGTGGAACAGTTACTTCTCACATGGTTGCTAAGAGTAAATATCAAGAATGGACTAAAGATGTACTCCAAGAAAAGAATTGGGCAAAAATCCATATACAAAAATTACTGCAACAGGAATTGGCAGCAGAGGAAGAGAATGAATACAGTTCTTACCTTGAAAAAATGAAGAAGTTTCTCACTGTCAAAAGAGATTTACTTAAGCAGAAATATCTTTCAGCGAAAGGAAGTTCTATTAGTCAGCAACGATTAGAAAGATATAGCCATAGTTTAAAAACTCTAAACAAGCTCAAGAATAGTAACTATGAAAGCATTAGCTTTGAAGAATGGTTGGTACTGGGTGGTAGATGGGTTCTAAATGGTGAGCCAGAACAGAATATTATTTTTGTAAAAAAACTATTCCCAGACTTCTCTGAGTCAATACTAAAACTCTATGTAAGTCCGGAATTAGCTCTTGAGATAAACAGCAAATCTAGACTCCTAAAGCAATCTGGTTCAACCAAAGAAGCTGATCTACTTGAATTAAACGCTTCAGAGAATATAAATAGTCGTGAGAAAATCGAGCAGGAGAACTTCTATAAAGTATTTAAAATTCAAAAAGCAGAAGAACATGCTGAAAAACATTCACAGCTTGAGCTTGGACAAATACAGGAACAGGCTCAGAAACTCTATGACAAATATATAAAAGCTCTCAATGCAGATATGCTCACAAGATATGAGATCTGGTCTGAAATCATTTCCCTTAGTTCAGTCTATCTTCAGCAGATATCCAAGTTTTTCAAAACTGAAGATCTTGCAATCAAAGAACTAGTTTACGCATTCAGTGAAGAAGAGCAAAAAGAAGTCTTTGAAATATTTTTTGGTGACCATCAAAAATCTCAAGGACTAATCCCTAAAATATTGGAGGGACTTAAAAATAAATTCCCAGAGCATGGGCTTGATTTAACAAATACTCTCATAGAGTTACTTCTATATCAATATCTAATATCTTTAACTATTAACTGTGATGACATTAATATTATGATCAATAAGTTAAGTGTTTTCTTTGATCAATATATTAATGTTCATGAAGATGATTACCCACCTTATGTCTTCCATAAACTATGTACTGGAGCTAATTATGGATTCAACAATGAATATTACCAAGACAACAAATTGAGAGAGAAAATGTTCAAACTCTCATTTAATATTAGTAAGAATCTTTACCCACTTTTACACAAATTAATCTCTGAAGGAACTGTGCTCAAAGATTGTGAATCTTCTTATAGAGACTCCTTAATCGGTGACTATGAAAACGGTTTAATACCAATATGCTATCAGCACCAAGCGATTTCAATCGAAGAAAGGTTCTGGGACTGCGTCAAAGCTCTTAGAAATTTCATTCGTAACTATCATGATAAACACCCACTTCCAATTATCATTAAAGGTGAATCTGCTAACAAAAGAAGCTTGTTTGGTGATGGAGAATCCAGCTGTAAAACAATTTATATTACTGGTATAAGCAGTATTGGTAAACATTCATGGGATTTACCACTAGTACTTAGATCGCCATTATTTAGAGAAGCCAAGATTGATTCCAAGTCTAAAAATACTTACTCAACCATTACTTGCTTTACTCCATACCTAAATGAAGACGGCAGCTTCAAGCAAATATATACTTCTTTTAAACCTGAATATATTGAATCCAATGAAATTCATTATCTGGCACCGTTTCCAAATTCTGAAAACAAATACCATCTAAATGAATATGGATTTGTTCATGCGCTAATCAATCTAGAATCAAGTCAGGATCTACCAAAACCCTCAATAACAATGTCAGCGCATAGCCACACGCAGTACATAAATGGTCTTACCGCAAAGCTTGGTGTTCCTGAACTTTGGTCTTATTTAAACATGCAGCAAATGTACAGCAAGACTGAACTTAATCAGATATTAGGAAAAGCACAAATACCTGCATTACAACAAATTAATTTCAAACAAAAAGCATTTAATAGTGCAAGCGAGGTCAAAACAAAAATTGAAAATTATATTAGTGACAACAACTTAAGTAATATTGAAGACTGGTTAATCAAGTCCAGCAAAGAGTCTGGCGGCAGAGGAATTAGTGATTGCTTGAACATTCATCAAGATCTTAATGAAATTTCTGAGTTTATATTTAATAAATCACAGAGTGATGATGTAGTCATGCAAGAATTTGTTCCTAATAATGCTAAAGCATTTATCAAAACATCTTTTTATAAACTTATAACAGAAAGCTTCATTGAATCAGGGATTGCTCTTGACACTGAAACACCGAGGGCAGATCTTTATTTCACAATGAGAAGCTTCCAGAGTGTTTCCGGAGCCAAGGGTTATTTATTTTCAGTAAATGCTGCAAGCGTAACAGTTAACGCAGGACAAGGTGCCAAGTTATTCTATGGTGAACCAATATTCATCATGCCACCTTATTTTGCAAACAAAGTTCAATACTTACTAGATAGTTATGGAGAGCAAATACTCAAAAACGCAATTCCAGAACATGCAAAAGAATTTTCAATAAAAAACAAAATTGATATTTATAAACACCCAGGCAATATTAGTAATATTTTCATGCTCAATGGCTTATTTGACTATATACCTTACCTTTATGTCGAAAGAACTTCTGGGGGAGATAATGATAATTTACAAAAATACAAAATTATCTGCGAAGAGAACTGCTTTGGAGGACTTGATTACTACTATAAATACCAAGCAGAAAAAATATTACTTGCCTCAGCCAAGTCCCATGAAGAATCTATCAATAAAATTGAAGATGTTATCAAATCAATCAAAGCAGGTGAAGCCTCACGCATAGAGAAGAATATTGATGTTGACTTAGCTGTTATTGAACTTAATAGTGGTTTAGGACAGGCAAATCTATTACAGAAAGCACTAAATCAAGCTGCTAGCTTATATGGACATGAACAAGTTGATCAGTTTATGTTTGACGAATGGGTTCAAGACTTAGAGTCTATAGCTTTATCTACTCTCCCATCGATGTAGCAAAAGCCTTGGTTCTATTATTAACGAAAATTCTGGTAGCTAAGACAATCATAGAGTGAGAAAGTAACTTAGCGATTGTAGAGTTTGCGTGAAGAACTTTAGCATCATGAGTTAATTCCTTATCGTGGTCAACCTTAGGCATAAAGTCTTTATAGGTAGCATTGCTTGGTAAGTATTTATTGATAAGACTTTGAATACCATCAATCTTCATATCATCGGTATTTTTAGCTAGAATTCCTTTGTCCACCGAGTGTTTACTTGCTAATTGCTGATCAGCTGCAACTCCCATAAAGTTCATTAATTTATGACCAAAGTATAGTATCGGTGTAAACAAACCAGCAATCATGCCACTTTCAAAAAGCTCTGATTTACCTTGAGAATTGACCAGCCTTGAAAAATCATAGGCAAGTCCCTGGTTGATAAAGTTCATTTCATCTGTAGGGAAGACACCGTGAGAAAAACCAGTTCTATTAATTATTGCCTTGGCGAATTTATTTGAACCATCACTCATTTTATTTAAGGCAAGTACTCCACCATGGAATAAGAAACCAGAAGATAGAGCCAAGGCAGAACCAAGCTTCTGAAGCGGACCATATGAAGATTTTTCTTCCTTGGCATCAAGTCCTTTCAAACCAGGGAAACTATCAAGTCCAAGAATTTTTGACCTGAAGAATCTATTTAGAAGAGGGACAGAAGCCCACAGTGAACTTTTCACGCCACCTTCAAAAAATCTCATTGCCAAATGAAACTTCTTAATAGACTCAATATCATCTTTACTAGGGTTAAAGTCATCTACAAAATCAAAGACTTTTTTAGCTTTATAAGCCTGAAGTAATTTAGCCTCTTCATCTCTAGCAGGTAAACTTCGCATATTATTGAGGAATTCACGAGGTTCACTTTCTTGTATTCTCGTAAGCTCCTCTGCTAATTTATCTGGTTTATCTAAGACTTCATAAGGTATTAATAGTAAATGCCTAGCATCTTCTCTTAGGTGTTTATCCAAAGTAAAATTAGCAACAAACTTAGTCAAAGACTCAGTTACACCAATACCAGAAATATTCAATATAAATTTAAGAACACCTTTGAAAGCTTCTTCTGAAGCACTTGCAAAATTCAAAACTCCTTCAGAAAAATTTCTAAATAAACCTGCAGCACTCGCTGCCATGTCATCACCAATTGCAGTAGCTATAGCTGTTTTCATAATAGGTCTAGTATCAATAAACCTAGCAAAACGCATAGCCATCTTCTGAAAGACACTTTTAGTGATTTGCTCATCGCCATCATCTTCTGCGTTTCTGAAATTCATCAAAGATCGATCAAGTGAAACAACATTATTGAGACCTTCTTCATTTAAAGCAAGATTATGGTTTGAAAAAATTTTATCGAGAGTTCTGTGTAAATTAATTTTATCCAGCTCTTGCTCGCTGATATCAAGAGCATCAAAATTCAAATCATTAATTTCTATTTCATTTGCAGCAGTATCTAACTGATCATTCCGGGAATGACCATGCACTGGACTATTAGTTAAAGTCTCAAGTCCTTGCATACAAATATAGCTCTACATATTAAATTGTAATACATTTCGCACACTATGTGTATTAACTTATCTATTTTTTTAAGGCTTTTGCTATAATTTATGCTAAGTGAAAGATGAAACACCAGTTGATAATTCAGGAATTGGCTTAGATAGTAAGTTGATTTCAATGAGATATGAAGAAGTTAAGCAAAAACTTCTAGAAAAAGTCGCAAATGAATCAATTTTCCATAGAGATATTATTTTACCTAATGGCCAAATCGCTGATATTTGCCTAGATGTTAAAGAAAGTTTCCTCTCAGCAGAAGGAGTATTTTTAACAAGCTTAGCTATACTTCACAATATTTCAGATGACGTAGAAGCGATTGGAGCTAATATTGAAACATCTTCTTCGATACCATCGACGACTTCACTTTTGGCTTATGTTAGAGGTCAAAAAATAGACTGTTTCTATGTTAAGAATCAACCAAGACAAGTTGGTTTCTCCAAGTGGATTCAAGGTCCACTTAAACAGGGAGCGAAGATTTGCCTAATTCAAGACATGATCAGTGATTCTGATGCGGTTGTAGATTTAGTTAGAAAGGTGAAAGAAGAGTCATCAGCACAAATTTTACAGGTAATAGGTCTAGTTGATATTTCCAAGCATGCAGCTACTAGATTCTTTGATATCGGTATCAACTACACACCTATCATCAAGTTAAAAGAAATCATTGATATACTTCCTGACTCAGAGCTATTAGTACAAGAGAAATTCCATGCTCAAGTTTGATTATCATAATCACCCACAAGCTCATAGAGAAGACTTGCATTATAGAGAAGAGGTTCTTCAACCGTGGGCAGATAAAGCTAGGGCAATTGGAATCACAGACTTCGCACTTACAGATCATGATAGATATAAAGCTGGTTTTAGCTTCGATGAGCTAAAGAAATTTCAGTACAACAATTCAGATCTTAAGATTAGAGCAGGGATAGAACTCGACAACGATCCTGAGACTAGTGATTCTGGTAAAAAATGGGTTGAAAAACATTATGATGATTTAGACTTCGTACTTGGTTCTGTTCATTTCGTCAAAGATTTTCCATTTGATCATCCATATTACATCAAAGAATACGATAACTATGATATCGATGAACTTTATACCGAATATTACAAACTTATTCAAAAGACAGCAAAGTCTGGGCTAGTAGACTCTCTAGCACACCTAGACTTAATCAAAATATTCAAATTCTTTCCTGAAACTGACCTAAGCGCACTCTATGAGGAAACTTTGGATATTATCAAAGCCCAAGATCTTTCCATGGAAATCAGCACAGCTGGTTTTAGAAAACCTATTGGGGAACAATACCCTCACTTTGATTTAATCAAACTTGCAAAAGCAAAGGGAATTAGTTTTACTATAGCTAGTGATGCCCACACAGCAGCTGATCTTGGAAAGAATTATGACTTATTAGAAAATATTCTAAAAGAATTTGAAATCGAAGAAGTTGCCACTTACGAGAAACACAAAAAAATCATGGCTTCGCCATATTTATAATTCTTTAGCTTACTTATAATTAGTCCTAGATAGCTTTATAATAAGGTATGAAGTTTATTTACAGAGCTTACTTTCTCATATTAGTTTTTCTAATAAGTGGCTCAATGCCAGCCCAGGCAGACAGTTCAAGAATTTGGCAAAAATTAGGTGGTCCTATAGGTGGCCTTGGCTACAATGTCAAAATTGATCCCCAAGACCCTAAAACCATTTACGTCACAGATGCCTTTACTGGAGTACAAAAAAGTACAAACGGCGGTAAATCATGGTCCACTATCAACAATGGAATCATGACAAGAGTTGGACCAAGCAATGATGAAATTCCAGTTTTTAGTTTAAGTATTGATCCAAGCAACTCCAATATAATCTGGGTTGGTACCCAAGGTGAAGGTGCAATATATAAATCTACTGATGGCGGCAAAAGCTTTAGCCAAAAGAATAACGGTATAGAAGAAGATGCTGCGTTAACAATTAGAAACTTTGCAATTTACCCCGATGATAATCAAAGAGTGATTATGACAGGTGAACTCGATGTCGGAGAAGCAGGTGATGAATTTTCAAAAGTCAAGGGAGTCATGTATAGAACAGATAATGGCGGAGAAAGCTGGACTAAGCTTTGGGAAGGAGATAGCCTTGCAAGATGGGTTTGCATCAATCCTCTAAATACTGATTCTATTGTTGTGGCAACAGGAATCTTTGATAGAGAAGCTTTCAACACCAATGGACTTGGAGCTATCAAAACAACAGATGAAGGTGAAACCTGGTTCGATGCTAACAATGGGATAAGCGGAAGTCTCTTTATGGGCGGCATGGCCATGCACAATGATCTGCCAGCAACCATACTTGTTGCAACTGGTAACAATAATGATTTCAACAAAGGTATCAATGGAGCTGTATTTCTATCAACAGATGCAGCTGAAAGCTGGGAGCAGGTTTATCCACAATCCAATTTCAACTTTGATTACAAAGTTTACACTAGTACAGCTTTTGCACCTTCTAACCCTAAAATCATGTACATAGGAAGTTCTGAAGCTATCTTTAGATCTAGCGATTCTGGTAAAACTTGGACAAAGTATTCTGGACTTAGAGGAACCCCGTGGGGACCTAATGGTATCAGAGCCGGAGTCCCAATCGAGATTCAAGTAGATCCCAAGAACCCAAACATAGTCTATGTCAATAACTATGGAGGTGGAGTTTTCAGATCAATCAATGGTGGTAAGACCTGGAAAAACTTCAGTAAAGGCTACACTGGAGCAAACTTATATTCAGTTGCTGTAAGTGACAAGAAAGCAAATAGAATTCTTGTAAATGGCAGAAGTGGTCCTTTCAAAAGTAACAATGCTGGTCTCAAATGGAAGGGACTTGCTGTAAATCCAGTCAACTACGCAGAAGGCCTTGCAAGTGCAATAGATCCACGTTCACCCAAAATCATGTATATAAGTGATGAGCACAATGCTCAAATATTTAAATCTATTAACGCCGGTAAATCCTGGTCAAAAGTTTTTGAGCACCCAGATGCAGATGCTTCAGATGCCAATAATAGGCACGGCGCCAAAGAAATACTAATCTCCAAATCCAATCCAGAAATAATATATGCTGGTTTTAGCAATGATGGACTTTTTGCAGACCCACATTCAGAAGATTTTAGCGATAGCTTTGGAGTTTATAAATCTGTAGACGCTGGAAGAAACTGGTTCCCGGCAAATACTGGCTTAGAGTTAACAACACAAAATATTACTGCAATGGTAGTAAATCCAGAAAATCCAGAAGAACTATATATAGGACTCAGAGAAGGTGGACTCTACTACAGTAGCAATGGTGCACAGAGCTGGACTCTGATACCAGAACCTATATTAGATGACAATGGAGTTTTAGCTTTAGCTGTAGATTTCCAGGAGGATAACAATATAATTTATGCTGCTGGAATTGATACAGGTATCTGTAAATCTAATGATTCTGGTGCAAATTGGTTACAGATCTTAGATGAAGATTTAATAAGCGATACCAATTTCACTCCAGCAAATGACAAAAAATTAATCAGAGCGTTACGTATTAACCCTAGGAACTCAGATCAAATCTTTGCAGCTGACTGGTATTCAGGTATCTACATATCAGAAAATGCCGGACAGAATTGGCAAATATTAAATGATGGACTAGAAATACGATCTATAAATAATATTGAAATATCCAGCAACGGAGCGCTAGTTTATGCCGCAACAAGAGGCTCTGGGCTCTATCTTTTAAAAATATAGGTCAAGTGATGTAGTCAAATAATATTTTCTGGGTAAATTTAAATTGGTACCTTATTTATGAACTTGAAATCAAAAATTAGTTTACTCGCCCTCTTGTTATTCGGATTAATAACAACTTTAGCTTTGTCGAGCATAAAACTAAATAAGATTAATGACAGAATTGCAACAATTCATAAGAATCAGTACCTATCTTTGCTAAAAGCGCAAAAATTAAAAAAAGAACTCAGTAATCAAATCCAAAATACTGAGAAGAAAGACTTAGATTCAGAAAAATTAGATTATCTCTTAAAAAAATATCAAAAGAAAAATGATGTCGACCAAGAGAAAAAATTAGCAGCTTCAAACAAAAAGAAACAAATGAATCTTGAGAAAGCTCAAGAAAACAAAATGTTTTATCAAAGGTTAATCAACTACAATCTAGTTGCTATAGCATTTTTAATAGCATATATCGCCTTCTATGTAATATTTGGCATAATCTGTCCAATTGACGATTTAAATGCAGCAACTCAGTTAATTATAGGTAAAATCTATGGGGAAAATATTCCTCAAGAGCGACGTGGAGATGAAATTGGTAATCTAGCTAGAGCAATAGTGCTTGTAAAAGAGAATGCGAAAAAACAAGAAGCACGAATTGACGAGTGGGAAGATTTTGCTTACAATTCAGCACAAGATATACATGAACCATTAAATTCAACAATTGGTTTAATTGAAATAACAGAAGAAGCTCTTAGAAACGGCGACCAAGAGAAAGTCTTCACCAGCTTAGCTACAGTTAAAGATTCTTTAAATAGGCTAGAAGCTCTTGTACACAATATCCTAGACTTCACGAAGTGTAGTAAATCAGACGAAGAAATAACAGATATCAATCTAAAAAAAGCTGTTCTAGCTTCACTAAGAGAACTTGCTGAAATGGATCCTGATTACAATAAGGTTAAAGTTAAGTTAGATATTGATGATAATTTAAGTGTAAAGTCTAAAGAATCATTACTTAAACTCATTTTCTTAAACATAGCTTCAAATGCAGTAAAGTACAAAGATGCAGAGAAAGACACACCTTATCTAGCAATTAAGAATAAAGAAAAAGATGGCAAATTATTCCTAGAGTTTGAAGATAATGGTATTGGTATCCCTAGACAATATCACGATCAGATATTCACTATGTTCAAAAGATTTCACCCTGGAGTTTCCTATGGAAGTGGACTTGGTTTATATATAATCAAAAAAAGTTGCGATCTTCTTAAAACCGCTGTGGCTTACAAACCTCACAAAAAAGGCTCTACCTTTAAAGTTGAACTTGATAAAGCTAAAGTCGCGAAATAGAAAATCAAAAACAATTTAATAGCTACTTAAGATATTGATTCTTCATAGCCTGAGCTAGACCTAAGCCGCTTTGATTAGTTCTGACCATGTCTTTTGCTATAGCTTCATCCATGAATTGATAAAACATCTGCTCTGCCTGTCCTGCGTTAAGCAGTCCATCAGTGCTTTTCGGATGCATTTCTTTAAGCATCATCTGCAAGAACATTGCTTCAAAATCCTCAGCTGCAGCATCCTGTCTTCTTAGTTTTTGCTCACTACTGAGGTTAACTCCAATATTCATCAATGATGGATCAATCTTCATATCGCGATTTTGAAAAATTCCTGTTTATCGAAACTATCAGTTAAAACTAGCCAACGTTTAGTTTCTTGATGCCCTTTATTTGGCAGCATCAATTCATACTCCATCTGTGAATGCGCAGGTATTGATTTTTTGTCAAAGTAATTAAAACCATTAACCGGTGCTTTGATGTAACCTAGACTGTCAACCACTTTCAAATTAACTAGAGAAATATCTTGGTCTCTATTATTTTCAATAAAAACTTTCAATTTATCTCTTTTCTTTTTTAGGATTTTAGCGGAAACCATAGTATCAACTGGAATCAAGCTTTGAGCCTGTGTTTGTTGCTCCTGCATATTCACAAGTGAAAGAGTCATAGCTAAACCTGGATCAATTTTCAGCTCTTTACCTTTAGCAGCAATAAAAGAAACTAGAGCTATACCTGCTCCAGCACCAGCACCAATCATAATATTAGAGCCATCTAGAGAAGAACCTAGAACTCCAGCAAATCTAAATCCAGCAAAAGCCCCTAATGCTGCACCACCTAAAACTTTTTTGGTAGCTTCACCTACAGCTTTTATATACTTATGCTTATCGTCGATCAAAGATCCATCTGCTTGAATTTCAATACGGTTAATTTGATCAGGAAAAACAATTTCATCAAATTGAACATTAATATGAGCTGCTCTTCTAAAGCTTCTTGCGCGCTGGATTTCAGCGACCTGCCCCTTCACCTTACTTCCCTTAGGAATTAAAACAACACCATTATCTAAAACTACATCTTCAACCACCCTTGCATCAAAATGCTCTCCTTCCTGAGTATATTTATTCACAGGCCATTCTGCAACAACGTGTACAGGAGTTGTTTCAATCAAGCCAAGCTTAATTGGTTTTGCTTGCACTCCAATAGAAAAGCTAGACTGGCAAAGTAACAGAAAAATTATTAAGATTGGTAAAAATTTCTTTGTATCCACCAAATTATAACCCCCTATATTATTTCCAGCTCCGCCTGCAATGCTCCAGAGGCTTTCAAAGCCTGCATAATTGAAACCATGTCCTTAGCCTTGATTCCTATTTTATTAAGCTCTTTTACTAATGCTGATAATGATGTTGATTCTTCCAACTCAACATACTTTGTATAACTTTCATTAAAGTCAATTACTGAATTTGAGAAACTTTGCGTGACTATACCACCAGTTCCAGAACCATTACCAGTATTAGAATTAACTGTACCACTGTCTGTTGCAGTGTTTACATTCGCTAAAGTGTTAACAAAAGGTTGTGAAATATTATTATTAGTTCTAACGGTAATAGAAATCCCACCATGAGAAAGAGCTACAGGAGCCAGTTTCACATCTTCACCAACTACAATAGTACCTGTCCTTTCCATAATCACAACTTTAGCTTCATTTTCAGCATCGACCTTCAAGGCTCCAACATCGGCTAGAGCAACAATAGGGTTATCAGCTTCACCATTTAAAACAATTTTCACAGTTCTACCATCAATAATTTCTGCTTGACGGTTAAGGGGAGATTTATTGATAACATCAACAATTTTTCTAGTTGTAGCGAAGTCAACCTTTTCTGTTGTAAGAATCAATCCTTGACTAGTATCAATCTGAGTCGGCAACGGGAATTCTATCATTCCTCCTTTAGGAACCCTTCCTGAGTTTGGAGAACCTTCTCTAACCAAACTTCCATTAGCTTCAATTTCATAACCTGAGCTGATAACAGGTCCTTGAGCGGCTGCATAAACTTTACCATCTGGACCTTTCAAGAGGGATTGCAACAGCACGCCACCAGTAAGGTTCCTAGCTGTAGAAAAAGATGAAATATCGACATCGAATTTATCTCCTTCTTTGGAGTAGGGTCCGACTTTAGCAGTGATCATAACTGCAGCTACATTACCAACTGCACCTCCATTAATCTGTCTCAACGCTGCAATAGCTGCTTGTCCTGGATTTCTCATGTCAAGACTAGTAACATCAACCTGGTTATTCACTAAAAAATCTTTTATGTTAATACCAAAATTCTCTAATAAGTTTATTTGAGCAAGATTAGTAGCGACATTATTTCTATCACCACTATTACTTGGTAAACCTGCGACTAAACCATAGCCTGTAAGGTAATAATCCCTTAGCCCCTGGACTTTTGTAATATCTTTGATACGAACTAATATAGCTTCAGATGGAAGAGCAAAAGAAATAATAAAAAGAAGTATCAAAATGCTACGCATTAATTACCTTATTGACGTATTAAGTTAAAAACTAAATGGGTTATATGTGGTATTTGGGAATATTATACTCGAGGACAAGTATAATGCCTTTCAAATCGCTTATTGAACTTTTTGAGTATAATACCGCAAAGTTCAGTAAGAAAACACTAATAAACTCAAGAATCATCAGTGCAAAGGGCGAAATTTTCGACGAAAAATTCTCATGGAATGAAGTCAGAGACTTAAGCAAAAGAGTTGCAGCAGCTCTATGTAAATTAGGTCAAGCAACAGGAAGCAAAGTCGGAATCTGGGCTGAAAATTCATCTAGGTGGGTCATAGCAGATCTTGCAATCATGTATTTAGGTGCCTCTAGTCTAAATATAGATCCAGGTGATACAGAATTAAATGCAGCAAACGCTTTAAAACAATGTGATGTAAATACTATATTTATTGGTGATACTAAATATTTAAACAAATTGATAAAAATAATCACAGATTATCAAATCAGAGTCAGAAACATCATCTTGATGGATTTTAAAACAAGCAGTGTTAAAAATGAGTCACAAAATATTCAAATACTCACTTGGGATCAAATCCTAGCAAATGAAACCAGAAGCACAGCATTCAACCCTCAAGCTTACCCTATAGACTCAAATTTTACTGCAAATATACTTATGAATTCAGGGGCTGAAGGTTCAACCAAAATCATTCCACTTTCCCATAAAAATATTATTGCAAATATAGAAAGTGTCGCCAAATACCTAAAATACAAAAAAAGTGATGTAATCTTAAGCTGTCATTCCTTATCAGATATCTTCAACAAAAATTTTGCCTTCTATTCTGCTATTTTTTCTGGTGCCTGTCTATTTTTCCCGGTAGATTCAAAAAATTATTTTTATGAACTTGCCTATAAAAGCATTACTATAGCGAGCATTAACCCTAAAGCAATTGCTGAAATCGAGGAGATTATGGACTATCAAATAGAAAAGGATAAGTTTACCAAATTCTTAATGAATATCCCCATAGTCAATTTATTTATAAAAAGTAATATTCGTAAACAAACAGCAAGAGACCTTAGATTAATAATCTCCAGCGGTTCTTATTTACCTGAACATTTATTTAATACCATGAAAGATTATGGTTTTAAAATATTGCAGAGCTATGGTACAACAGAATCCTCTGGACCAGTAGCTATTAGTAAGACGAGTAGCCCCCATGGTAGTGTTGGCAAAATCATAGGCACTTTCGATTCAAGAATTACTAGTGATGGTGAACTAGAAATCTCTGGTAATGCTATCACCTCCTCTTATATCGCCAACCCAGCACTTGAAGCTGAAGTATTCTATAAAGTAAGTGGCACAGATTGGTTCAGAACTGGTGACATAGTCAAAAATGGCGCCAATGGCGAATTAGTCTATCTAGGAAGGTTATGTGAACACGTTGAGAATAGCCAAGAAGACGAGATATTACTCAGTAAAGTAGAGCAATACCTTAGAGATATTGATTACATCGATGATGTTTTGATTGTCGGTGAGGGGAGACCATTTGTATCAGCACTAATAACCATCAGAGATGAAAGATTCAAAAAAAGATTCAAAAGATTAGATAGATATTCAATTAAACAACAATGTGAAAAAGACATAGAGATCATAAACAAAAGACTCAAAAATTTTGAACGTATCAGAAAATTTTCTATTCTTGATCTTCCTCTCAGAAGCAGTAAGTCAGAACTTAGCGCAAACAAGAAAGTTCGCCGTAAAGTAGTAGAAGCACGCTACCACGATGTTATCGAGTCTCTATACGATTAATCACTTAAACTTTTTAGCCGTTTCCTTTTCTCCAACCGACACAAAAAAATCATAAGCTTTCTGCCTAGCTTGATCAGTAGAGATATTGGTTATATGGTAAATATCATTTGCTTGGAAACTTGTTGAATTATTCTCATAAGTATCCAAGGCTTCCTTCATTTTCAAAAAGTAGGTTTTAGTTTTATCTAAGTACTCTTTTTCTTTTTTATTCTTATGTACGAAAAATTTCAAGTTCAAATCAGCGAGATAATAAAGAGTTTTCCATGAAATATCTAGAATACTTTCGGTTGAAAAATATTTATAAGAACGCTCCAAATGATCTTGAGCAATAGGATAGGTTTGTTCATTAAGCACAGATGGGTTTAAAACCAAAATCCCTATCAGAGTCTCAGTAACTGCATTTTGTAAGTTGGCGTTAACACTTTGATATATCCTCTTAGCCTTAATCAGTGAATTCAATGAATCTTCAAACCTACCAATATTTGCAAAAAGGTCTCCCATAGCCTGATAGATATTGGCTTCACCAACTTTGTTGCCATGTTCTTTGAAAAGATCAATTGCTTTTTCAAAGTATGCAATAGCTTCAGCAAAATTCTCTTCATTAAGACTATGTTTCTTTGCATGAATATTAATAAGGCCATAAGCAAGGTCTACATACTTGTTAGCAACTTCTTCAAAGTTACTAAGTTTATGAGCAAGCTTAATAATCTCCTGCGCCTTAACTGTAATCTCTTCTAAATTACCCTCCAACAATAGTTCCTGAAATCTTATATTCTCAGCTTGAAGCAGGTGGTGATAACGCTTCAAATCTCTAAACTGATCACAGGATTGGCTAATAATGGATTTTATCTCTTCAACATCGCCCCCAGTTTTTATCAAAATCCCTGAGAAGATTTGTCCAGCTTGTGCTTTAAAAAAAGAAGGCACCTTAGGTTCTAAGAGTTTTCTTGCAAGAACCTCTATTTCATCATATTTACCTTGAATTGAAAGTAAAGAAAGTTCCTGAATATCAACATTCAATCTATCAAAAACACTACTTTGACTATTTTTATCCTTAGCTTTTTCAAGATACAATTGAGCATCTTTTAGACTGCCATTCACTAATGACTGAGAAGCAAGAATAGAATTAATTAAAGCAAGAGCTATATTGTTTTCAACTTGGTTATATAAATTAATCGCCTTACTGTAATAATCATGCTCATTGAATTCATTCGCGTAGAATAAATAAACTTCAGCTAAACCATTTTTGTTTTTGTCCTTACCAAACAAGATCTCAGCATCTTCAGCAAATTCTCTTTGCTTAGTAAGTAAAGATTTAAGCAGGAACAATTTAGCTCTAGTAGAGTCATACTCTGCTCTTTCGGCAAGTTTAATCAAATTATCAATCTGATCTGCACTTACAAGGCTTATCAAATCTTTACTCAAATGTGATTCCTGCAATGCAATTTCAACAGATTTAGCGATAGTGAGAAGCGCGAAGTCTATTTTATTCTCATCAATCAACTCTTGAAAAGCATCTTCAATTAAGACATCTGGATCTTCATAAGCATCTATAGATTTGACATAAGCTTCTCCCCAGTAAACCTTAGATAACATACAAGAAAAGGCCTTATAGATTTTACTTGATACATCATTCTTAAACTTAGCCAAGAGTGGTCTAATATCACCATCTATGAGAAATTCAAGAAAAACCTTAAAACCACTATAGCTTTTACGATGGCGCATTAATTCATAAGCGTCATTGTATTTACCTTGTTTAAGTAAAATTTTTGCAAAGAACTCTTCGGCTTCAGCTTTCTGTGAATCATTCTCTGAAACAAGCTTCAGAGCACCACATACTTCTAATGCTTCAATAAAATAGTCTTTATAAAAAAAATCCCAGTAATCGCTTACTAAATTATCTCGTATTTCTGACTTGATTCTTTCTCCTGACATTGAGTAATCTCTTCTTTAAACCTCATCCTAGTGGTCTCAAATCCCAATATACCACCAAGAAAGTCAGCTGAGCAATCTTTAATGTTAGAAAGCTCATACATAAGTATCTCCTCATCTATTACCGAAAACTTTTTCACTAAACTTAGCCTTCTGAAATTGCTTTTGCACAATTCAACTAAGTCATCACTTGAATTCATCAATTCATTTTCAACTTTTAACTGTTCAATATAGTTTCTATATTTCCCCAAAGAATCTACATTAGACATCATTGTTTTATGTTTTTGCATAGGACCGTTAACCTTTTCTTAACCTTTTGAAATAATTATAGCACACCGATAGGATACCGTCAATACAATTTTAAAAAATTAAAAATATGGGAAAGTATTTTTATAGGGTTATAAATTTTCTCTGGTATCCATGTCAAGTAAATCACTCCAATCCAATAAACTTATTAATGAAAAGAATCTTCTCAAGCTTTTGGATATGAGTGCTGATTTAATGAGCACTATTGACTCAAATGGTTTTTTTGTAGATTTAAATGAAATCTGGGAAAGCAAAACTGGCTATAAGTTAGAAGAGCTCAGAGATAAACCCATAATAGATTTTATTCACCCAGAAGATAAAGAAAAATCCCAAGAAGAAATCGAGAAACTTTTCACTGGGCAGCACTGTAACGTTAATTTCATAAACCGTTACCTCAAAAAATCAGGAGATATACTCTATCTTTCTTGGCGTTCCAGTTTTATTGCAGAAGAGAATATTCTCATCTGTTTAGCTACAGATGTTACTAAAGAAGAAGCTAACAGAAAAAATATACTCAGCTCTATCAATCAAGTAGAAGACGCTAAACAAGAATTACAACTAATCTTAGATCATTTACCGAATATAATTTTCTACAAAGATACTAGCAACGTCATTCTTAGAGCAAATAAAGCTACTGCTGACTCCATGAACCTTCAGCCACAGGATATGGCAAACAAACATACTCGTGAGTTTTACCCAGAGTTTGCAGGTAAATATTATAGTGATGACTTAAAAGTTATCAATAGCAAAAAAGCCAAGCTCGGTATCGAAGAAAAATATATTAACGCAAACAATCAAGAAAGATGGATTAGAACAGACAAAGTCCCAATATTAGACAAGTCAGGAGAAGTTCAGAGACTGATTGCCATTGCAACAGATATCACTGAACAAAAAATAAACGCAAGAGAACTTGAAGAAAAGAATAAAAGTATAGAACTAATTCTTAAAGGAGCAAAGCTAGGCTTCTGGGAACTAAATAACCAAACAGGTAAGCTTACAATAGATCATATCTGGCTTGAGAAGCTTGGCTACCAGAAAGGTGAGGTCGATGAACATATAGAGTCTGTGATTAAATTAATTCATCCAGAGGACAAAACTCGCATACTTGAGAAATGGGATGAGCACGTAGCTGGCTTAACAGATTCCTACGAAGCAGAGTTTAGAATGCTTCACAAAAATGGACAATGGATTTGGATTCTAGACAAAGGTATGGTTATCAGCAGAGATGAATATAATCTTCCTCTCAAATCCATTGGGATACACCAAAACATTCATTTCATCAAGGAAGCAGAGATTTCTTTAATGAAATCTAATGAGGAGCTTATTAGAAGTAATAAAGAGCTAGATGATTTCGCTCATATAGCTTCACACGACCTCAGAGAGCCACTTAGAGGGATTCACTACAATTCAAATTTCTTACTAGAAGACTATAAAGACATCATCGACGAAAGAGGCAAGGAGCGACTGGAAAGGTTAATTTATCTTACTGAAAGAATGAACAAATTAGTGGATGATTTACTTTTCTTTTCCAGACTTGGAAAGGGAGAACTCGCTAAAGATGAACACGATCTCAACACTATAATCTCAGAAGTTGCTGAATCTCTTTCTACAGAAGAAAAAATATCCATAAGTATAGTGAACAAATTACCAGTAATGCTCTGCGATAAAATCAAAATCGATACATTATTTAGAAACCTGGTACAAAACGCAATTAAGTACAACGACAAAGATAAAATCGAGATACAAATCGGCTCTAAAAAAGACGAAGATAACTCAGATATTTTGTATGTCAAAGATAATGGAATTGGTATAGCAGAGAAGCATTTCGAAGAAATATTCAAAATTTTCAAAAGAATTCACAAAAGAGATGCCTATGGTGGTGGCTCTGGATCTGGCTTAAGCTTCGTCAAAAAAATCATTGATTTACATAATGGCAAGATTTGGCTAGAATCTGAACTAGGTATAGGATCAAGTTTTTATATCAAATTGTGGAATAAATAAATTAAGGTAAATATGTTTTTAAGCGTGGACTTTAACCCATTACTAGTAGTAGAAGACAGTGAAGATGACTTTGAGTTCATCGACAGAGCCTTCTCTAAATCAGAAATTCCATGCAAAATCTATCATTGTGATGAAGGTAAAGCTGCAATGGAGTTTTTGGAAGGTGAGATAGTGCCATCTATGGTGCTTTTTGACCTAAACCTTCCTGGTGTCAATGGTTATAAAATACTCGAGTTCTTGAAGAACTCAGATAAACTCAAATCAATTCCAGTAGTCATATTCTCTTCCTCATCTAACGAAACTGATATCGAAGAATGCTATAGACTTGGAGCTAATTGCTATATACAGAAACCAGTGGACTTTAAAAAGTTCAATGCGACTCTAGAAACAGTGAAAAGATTCTGGTATGAGATTGCAAGATTGCCTGTCTGAGCATAAAGTTTAATCTTTAGTTAAAAGTATATAAATAATCTGCAAAGATTCAAGATATTTAATATTCCCTTTAGAATTAAGGGTTTTCATTAAATAAAAATAAAAGGCGTGGGTATAATTTTAGTAAAAGCTCATGAAAAATACTTATAATATTGTAATTCTTGAGGATGATATAGACTTTGCGAATATAATCAAACGCATACTCAATAAGTCTAATTACAGATTAAACTATATTACCATTAGCTCAATCAAAGCCTTTGCAACTTTAGTTAAAGAACTGAAACAAGATTCCTCAATAGATATAATACTTTTAGACTTGAATCTAATTGATTCTAATGGAATAGATACTTTAGAAAATGTTATCAAACTTTGTCCAGAAACCGCGGTTGTGGTACTTACAGGTGAACAGGAAGAAGATCAAGGAATTCTATCTATTCAATTAGGCGCCCAGGATTTTATCAGCAAAGACAAGATAAATGACCACAATATGAAGCGTATAATCAAATACGCCATAGAAAGACAGCGTTTAAAAAACCAAGTTATCAAGAAAAAAAGTTCAGAAGAGATTCATAGATCTATACTCGATATCGAGAAGTATGTCGGAGGTTCTCTTGCTAAATCAGAAGTGAAAGATGCTTATAAACGTTTCCTAGAAATAGACATAGTCGAATCTAAATATAATGAAGTTCTAGATAGATCCATAGATAATATTGCGAAATTCAATGAAATCGGAACCGACTTAGATAAAGAAATTAAAAAACTCTCTTTACTGCTTAAGGACTCGGGTTTAGATTCCAAACAATTTATTCAAATGCATCAAAGCATGATCCGAGAAAAGCTTAAATCACTTCCTGAGAAGAAAGTTCAGCATTTACAGAGTGCTTCTAGTGTTACTTTGTTGAAGTTGGCTTCTAGTTTTTTGGGTTAGTTACTGATTATACCGGCGCCCTTACTTCTATCTTCTTGGAGCATCTCCTTAATTACTTGGAGATTACTTGTATTCTGATAAAAAGCTACCAATACTTTCTTAGCATAGTCCTGTTCTTTAGCTTCTTTACCCATTTCCTGAACCATATCATTTAAATCTAAGTCAGCAGAAAATTGATCAGGTTCGTATGCAAACGGATTAGTACTAGGTATACTTAGATCTGGAATAGTTTCATTAGAATCTAGTTTAATTGGAGTCTCAACAAGATTTAAGCCTGGTAATACTGAATCTTCTTCTCTAGTATTATCATCAAAGCTTCTTATTAATTCAGCTATTTCTCTTGGTTTCTTTGATTCAAGTTCATTGAAACGTTTAATAAGTATCAGACCATAGGGATCATCATTTAAAGGGCTCAACCCTTGAGTTTGATTCTGAATATACCTTTCATCAAAAGTACAAATATTTTGATTATAGACCTTAGTACCTAGCACAGGCATAGTTACATCACAATGATTATCAACAATAGAGTCAAACATCAATGGTAAGCCAGAGTTTATTCCAAGGAAAGAAACTATGCCCGCAGCTGTTCCCCTCAAAGTATAATTGAAACCCTTACGTAAAAGCTTATATCCTGGAGAACTGGTATTTTCTACGCTTGTTTTCACAGGTTTTTTAATTTTAGGCTTTTCAGTTAGTTGTTGTGAGTTATTTACTTGCTTATTTGTTCCTTGATTTTTATTCAATCCAGCCAAAACAAATAAATCAGGTACAAGTTTCTGCAATTTTTTTGTACTAATAGACAGTTCTTTCCCAGTAGTTAATTCCTCCACAGATCGATTAGCCACATTACGTATTCCAGTATAACTGATACGAGCTTGCTCTTTTATATAATCTAAATTGTATTTCAATCTAGCGTTACTGTATTTTGCTTGAGCAGAAAATAATTTTTCTTTGGCAGTTTTGATATTTTCAGATGGAAGAATATCGTCTCTATGTATTTCAAGAAAGTTAAAACCAGACTGATTTAACTTTTCAGTAGTATCCATAATTTCATTTGCAACTTTACTTATTTCTTCATATCTTTTATCAGCAGCGAAGCTTCCTATTCGCTGAACTGTTGTTTCATACTCTTTAATAGCCCCAAATAATTTTTTAATATTAGACGCTGAACCTTTCAAAAACTCTAAATCTTTCTTTACAACAGGTACATTAGGTGACGTGTCAGTCATTGTTGGGAAAGCTTCATTAAATTTTTCTTCAACAACTGAATTTACTATACCTAATTTATTATTAGTTTTATTCTGTCCTCTTTCAGTAAAGATAGAACCCAGAGCTTGCTTCAAACTCTTTTTAGACTTAGGGGCTTGTTCATTTGCAGCCTTCCCTTTAGATTGAACATTATTGTTTTTATTATCACGAGGATCGGGCTGTGGAGTTCGATTTGGGCAGTTTCCAACTGCCAACTAATATGGAGTACAAATTTAACTAAAAACTAAAAAAAGGCTCATAGATATAAAGCAAAAACCATATGAGCCAATACAAACGTCTTACCCGTGATTCAAGGTTAGTAATCTCAACCATGAGATTACAGCGAACATATCAATATCGAATAGCAGAGCAGATTGGCGTTAGTCAATCTGCGCTAAGCCAAGAACTATCAAGGAACAGTATTCATGGAATATATGACCATGAAAAAGCAGATTTACTAGCGAAGTCAAGGAAAAAAAGAACAAAGCCAGTGCTAGGTAATCCTAAAATACAGAAATTTGTAAAAGAGAAATTAACAGAGCGGAAAAGTCCAGAACAAATTTCAAGATTAGCTCTAGAAGAAGGTATGCAAGTAAGTAGATCGTCAATATACAACTACATAAATGCAAACAAAGAATTAAAAAAATACCGTAAACACAAAAAATATAGAAAAAGACATAAGCTTTCTTCAAAGCATGGAATCCCAGATAGAGTAAGCATAAAAAACAGACCAGAAGAGGCAGATAAAAGGTCTGAATATGGTCACTGTGAGATGGATTTTGTAATTGGATCAGGGAGCTTAGATTGTGTTTTAAGTCTCAGAGACAGAAAAACAAGATATCCATTGTTTCTAAAGCTTAAAGACAAAACAGAGCTAAG
The DNA here is from genome assembly GCA_022447685.1 of Candidatus Caenarcanales bacterium. GTDB lineage: Bacteria > Cyanobacteriota > Vampirovibrionia > LMEP-6097 > LMEP-6097 > DT-14. The sequence goes on from JAKVAO010000017.1 coordinate 28,368, forward strand.
TACTTACAGCAATTTAATCAAGGTTTTAGAGCCCCTTAAAATCAAAACTTTATCCACTGATAATGATAAATCTTCTGTTTGTCACACTGCAATAAAGCGACAGACTGGTATTCAGATATACTTCACAAAACCAGCTGCTCCACATGAAAAGGGTTCAGTGGAACAGTTAAACAAAGAACTTAGAGTGTTTTACCCAAAGGGAACAGACTTTTCAAAAGTTACTCAAGCTGATTTAGACAAGGTTTCAGAACTTTTAAGAGATACACCAATGAGAGTTTTAAATTGGAAAACTCCAAGAGAAGCTTTTCAAGAAGAATTCAGTTTAGATTCTAGTTAAAAATACTAAAGTGGCTTAATTCAAAACTTGAGATGGGGCGTACCTACGACTTTACACGCCTAATTCTCAAAAAAGTCTTAAAATTCTTAACCTAAAAGAAAATACTAGCTAATTTCTATCAAAATTAGCTAGTATTACAAATTAACTATGAACCTCTTTCTTAGAAAATTAAGCTAGATTGTGGAAACTTCTTAACTAGGTAAGCATGCTTTAATTGACAATTATTTTAATCTTCAGTGTAAATCTCTAATCGTACTAAGCTCTTTTTCAGCTTCTAATGCTATTTGCAAGCCATTATATAGCTGTGCATTATTCCAATATTTACCGTTAAATCCAGGTAACCATTTTACTTTACCTGTAAGATCTGATACTGCCTGGAAAGACTCCATGAGATTATATTTGAAAGGAAAGCTTTCGCCATTAGCTTTGACTAAATTTATATCTTTGCCACCGACTATAAGCGCAAGGCTTTGGTTAATGAAATGAGAAAGTAATATATCAATTTCTTTGAGCTTTGCTTCTATTTCTGGGGAAACAAACTTTATGTTTTTGATATGCTTTGCTAAGTTCAATTTAGCTTTAGCTAAAGCTTGTATGGAAGCGGTAATCCCAATCAAGAATAAAGGAGAATATTCTGGCTTAGCTAACTTCTGTCTTTTTGAACACTCGGTTGTTGAAAAATATTTTGGATGAAACTGAGTGACTTCAGGCTTTTGACCTTGGATTATTTGTGCAAGTGGTGTTAGCTTGCTTGCAATATGGTAGTTAAGATTCTGATAAGAATCATATAACTTCAAATTATTACCAGTGATATTATCTACTCTAGAGAATTTATTGTATCTTCTCATCCCTTGTGGCTCTGAAAGACTGAGATAGCATGAGTTGATAATGTTCAACCTAATCTCAGCATCTAGAGAAATATCTTCTGAAAACTTGAAATCCGTTGCTGCAAGTACAGCTAAGCTTGAATCCATTTTGTTTTCTTCTGTGTGAATAGCTTGTATGTGTTCGTTTACAATTGGTTTTACAACTCGCTCATAGATTTTTGAGTTACAGGCCTGAATAAGCATCTTGACATAAGATTCATTTAGACAATTTGCGTAGAAAGGTAAATCTTTACTGTATTCGTTCATTGCTTTGCGCATATCAGTAACAGCTGTAGTTTCAGAGAAATTCTCAGAAAAAACCATGTCGCAGAATTTCTGTAAAGCAAGTGAAGTGAGTGCAGTATCAAGTGTAGTCCCAGACCAGTATACAATTTCTTCCCAGATGCCAGTACTTGGTGCATTAGCATCATAGAGATTATGACGTGAGTTCCAGTTGATGCTCATTAAGAAAGTGATTAAGTTGAATACTGCTTTAAATACAATTTCTCGGTTCTGTTCATTGAAGTCAGCTCCGTAGTCAAAGCCCCATTCTTCACTTTTAATACCAGCTTCTAATGTTTCAAGTATGGAAAGCAATGTGAGACTTGCTGAGTCAACTCTTCTTTTGGATTCGCTTTCTTTTAGTTCAATATCTTTTACAAATGGAGAGCCAAAGCTACTGATGCTTACACTAGATGGTTTGAAAGCATCTTGGATACCACGATTCAGAACTTCTTTATCCTCATGTTCCCTTCTATACCAATCTGGATCTTTAGCTATTTTATAAACTGTTGAAAAAATCTCTTTATTATTTAAGGCGGCAGCATTGATGATCATTGACTTTCTCCAACTAAATGGATCCTCATGTTTCTGCCAATAGCCATGCATACAGCTATCACTATTGTATTGCCATTCAAAGTTTTCATCTTCACTTTCACCTGTAGGAATAAGTCCTAGCTTAGGATCAGTATGGAAATCAAATATTTTTCTATTCTCTGTTAGATCTTTGATAATTTCTTCCAAATCAGAAATGCCATAGTGTGCCTTAGGATCTTTGAAAAAGTCGTTGAAGACAGTATATTTGAAAGTATGTTCTTTTAGGTCTAAAGTCAATTCTTCAGCTTTAAACTCACCTGCCGTTAATCTTGCTCGGGTGCTTTTAACCAGATTTTCTAGAATTAGCACCCTTTCTTCCATTTCAATTTGATTTAGAATTGAAATAGATAAGATATCTTCATATTTATTGATCGCTTTAGGAGATTTATAAGGATATTTGCCGGTGTAACCATAGATATATTTGATTTTATCTAAACTCTCTTGGTGCTTAGGTTCGAGCTTAGCTGCGCTTGACTTGATTATTTGTTCAAGCTCCTCAACTGCCTGTCTAGCAAGGGTTTCTTTGTCTTGAAGTATCGGTTGCATCAAATTTACAATTTATCCTTATTTTCACTTCCTTTTATTTACTTACCCATAATAAAAATAATTTAAAAACTAAAAGTAATTATGTTGAATTCTTGAGACTTTGAATATCTATATTTATGCTTTATTTCTGTTCTTTTGCTTTTGAATTCTAGCTTCTCAGCTAATTGCTTGAGCTTGCTTTGGAATTTAGGATTATCTTTGTAGCTATTTAATATAATCATAGATTTACCTTGTATATGATGATCATGAACCGTATTAAAAATTCTCTTTAAGTCTTTGAAATCTTTAAATTGCTGAATATTTTGTGAAGCACTAATTAGCTCTAGATTGGCACAGATTATCTGATCATCACAAAATATATTAATATCCTTGAAATCTTGAGCATTATTTTTTTCAATTTTTTTGATGATTTGCTTATATGGTATGGCGATTCTGTGAACTTTAGGATGAATGTCTGGGGCAAATATCCAAGTTACTTTGATTAGGAAAAAAATTAGATTAACTATGAAAAATATTCCGAGCATGTAATTTTGTAGTTTGGGACTTATTCGATCTATGAAGAAATTAAATACTGTAAGAGCGACAATAAAGTGAGTAACTGCAAGCCAGCCTCCTGTAAGTTTGCTGCCTTTTATTATCAATATCGCAAGCACCGGACATAGGCAAGAAATAATACTTATCCATATTAAAAGGTCTTGGTTTTCTTTAGGTTTTATGGAGTTTGAAGTACTGTTACTGGGCTTGGATAAATAAAAGAAAATTACTGAAACTAAAACGAAGGCTATTAGTGGAAACACTGAATTTAAGCTTAGTTTGAGGAAATATAGTAGGTAATTATAATCGCCATTTACAAGTTCAGCTCTTTTGTCGATGTATGCGCTAGATTCGCTTCCTTGCCTTAGAAGCCATAAGTAATATGGGCTACAGATTAGAGTAATGGTGAATAATGAGATTAAGCTTTTAGTTTGAAATATTAGTAAGCGAGTTCTCTTGAATACTAAGCTTGCAAAGAATATAGCAGAAATTAAAAATATGAAATTGAACTTAGAAAGCATTCCTAGCGCTATGCTCAAGCTAAATAAAAAATAATTTTGCTTAGTCGCTTTATTTAGTAAACATAGATAGTAATAGAAACAAGCAGCTGAGCAGGCAAAGACTAGTACAGAGTGTGTTAGTTTAAAATTAATTACATAGCCGTAACTAAGTATAGTTGCTAGAAGTGCATTAGTAAATAGAAATGATTTTTCTGCTGAATGAAAGACTCTTGCTGACTTGTATATAAAATATAGAAAAGTAGATAGGGCAATGTATCTTACAATGATTATACTAAGGCTCTTGTAACCAAGAATTAGAGAGATACTTTGTACTATCCAGCCATAGAGCGGAGCTTGATGAGCGTCTCCAAAATTAAATGTTTTAGCAAGTACAAACTGCTCTGCTTCATCCCAGTCTAGATAAGGAGAACTGATTAAACGAAGACTGAGATATGTAAGTACATAGCCAAATATTATTAAGAGATTGTATTTATCACTTTTGAATTTCAAATGATTAATCATTATTACTAAGTTTATCTAAGTTTTTCAGGGCTTTTAATAAGCTTTTGTTAGATTCTTCTTCGTAGAGCTTAAGAGGATCATAAATACTTTGGGACAGTGATTGCTCAAGATCTTCTTTGGAGCTTAGAGTTTGCTCACTCGCTTTGGTGAAACCACCTTCTACTATATTTGATTTGAAAATTCCAGCTGCACTTACCGGTAGAAAATCTTCATAGTTTAAAAACTTAAGTGTTAGTAAATCTGCTTCAATAAGCTTCAGTAAGTTTTGGTGAGTTTCATCTTGAGCGTAGGCTAATTTATCAAGAGGGAATTCATTTATTATATTTGAGATCTTCGCTTTGCTCTCTATGTCTAGTTTATCTATTTTACTTTCATTAAGTTCAAAATCAAAATAGGCTAATTTCTTCTGGAAAAGACTCAAGCTAGTATCAGGGAATTCTTTGAATTCTTGTTCTAGTATATTTTTGTAATTTTTATCGGCTTGGTTTACTTGGCTAAGTACTTTCTCTAGTATTTGTTTATATAAGTCAAAGCCTTTAGGCGTTAGTGCTGCGCCCCTTTTCTCTATTTCACCAAACCTAGCTCTATGACTTCCTTTGCTTTCATTAGAATCTTCTTCTTTAAAGCTGACATTTTCACTTAATGCTCTAAATGAAGTTTGTCTTAATAGAATTGGAACTTTTCTTCTCGGTGGTCCTTGAATAGTATCTGTCATTTTTATCCCTTGCTCTGACATGCGTTCGTACAATAAATCGATGTCTAGAACCCTTGGTGTCAAATGGTTTATATGAGGGCCTTTGAAAGAGACTATGTCGGCGAGTAATGAATTAACACTGAGTAGCTCTTTATAGAAACTTCTACTTACTTGAGCTTCTTCATGCCATTTGAACGTTTTCACGGCTTCATTCACAAAGCTGTTACTATCATCTTCATTCAGACCATTATCTTTCTCAAATTTATCTATTAACTCTATACATTTATCATTGATGATTTGTCTTTGCTCTAAAGTTTGCTCAGTTTTAATTCTAAGTTCTTGATCTAGTAATTCTAGTCTTAAGACAGAACAGAACACGCGAAATGGGTTAGCAGCAAGTGATTCTCTTGTTATTGGTCTAAAGACTGTAGAGTGTACTGGTAAATCTGCAATACTTAAATCATAGTAGCCAACAGGCTTCATTGCCATAACATTAAAGAGTCTGGATATTTGATGAAGCTCTTCATGGGTACCAAGCCTAATCGCACCGTGTCTCTCTAGGTTTATTCTTGATAGATCAGATATTGACTCATTTTGAATTTCTGGAGCGTTTATGAGTTCCTCATTGATTTGATTGACAATATTTAATAAATCCTCATAGAGCGGAACTTCAGCTTTATACATATTAGACATGGCTTTAGAGAACTTCTCTCTAATTAAGTCTTGCAGGTGGAAATTATTTTGATGTGGCATATTGTTAGGGTACGCTTTTAGCTAAGTTCTAGTATTTATATTTTAAGGCTATTTGTTAATTTTTTTTTATTTTTAATTATTTTGTTCTAGCTTTAGATTGAAATTTCAAAGTCGATATTTAATTTGGGGAGAAGTAAAAATGATGAAAAGAATATTAGCAATGCTAATTCCATTAGCATTTATGCTGAACACGGCTAGTGTTTATGCAGCTACATATGTGATTGAACCTCAAGATTTGAGGTTTAGTGAGGCAAGTCCTAGTCAGACCTTTACTATTACTACCGATGAAAATCCATCGGAAATAGAAGGTAAGTCTGGGTCTCTTAAGGTTAAGTTAAAGTTTCCAAAGAAACTATTTTCAAGTGATGCTCCTAAGGTAATTGAATTACCTTATACAGATGGTGTCGTTGATACTAGTGAAGCGATTACGCTTACTTTAAAAAAACCTGAGAAATTTAAAAAAGATAAAAACGTTAAGCTCAGAATTAGAGGTAATAAGCAGCTCAAGAAAAAGTTTAGATTTAGTGACGCTACTGTGCAAGCAGCTATTGAAGTAGGTTCTACTGAAGTTTCTGGTCAGGTTACAGTTCCTGGATCTTCTAGTTCTTCATTAAGAAGATTTTCTACTATTAATACAGGTTTAGCAGCGGCGAATGTAATCGTTGAGTTAATTAGAGTTGATGAAAATGGTGACCAAGTTGGCGCACCTTTAGTAACAACTTCTACTAATGCAAACGGTGAATATAATTTAGATCTTCCTGAAGGCTTAACTTTTGGACCAGATTTGGTTTTAAGAGTTGTAGTTGATGGTAATGAAATGCGTGCTTTCGTTTCTGATGATGAAATTAATATTGATCCTTATTCTGAATATATTTACCGTGAATGTCAGGAAAATACAGATAGTTTAGCTAATTTATCTCCAGATGAGATTAATGCTCTTACTACTCTTATCCAACAATTTGCAGTTGATGTTGAAGATACTCTAGATGTTTCCATTGAGAACTTTGAAGAAATTTTAGGTGATTTTATTATTAATATGATTATTGCAGCGAATGATTCTGAAGATGATGATTTTGATGACGATGATGATGACGACGAAAATGAATTTGATCAAAGAAGTTTTGGTGATAAGTATTTCGTAGCTTTCTTCGATACAGGTTTATCTGGTCCTAAGACGCAGCACTCTGATGCTTCAACTAGAGCAACTATGGAGCTTGCTAGAGCTAAGTTTTCTAAGCCTAATGCTGTAGGTTCTATGAGAGTTAGAGGTTTTCCTGTTTTAATCGCAGAAGCTGAATTACATAAGCTAGAAGAATTTGCTTTTGATAATCCTCCACCACCTCCACCAGGTGGTCCAGGCGGACCTGATTTTGGACCTGGAGGTCCTGACTTTGGTCCTGGCGGCCCAGATTTCAGTCCAGGTGGTCCTGACTTTGGTACTCAGCCTTTTGCAGATTTATTAGAATGTAATCCTACTGATCCAAACTGTACTCATGATCCTAATAATCCGCCACCTCCTGGTGATTGCGGACTGGATGCTAATGGTAATCCTGTTTCATGCCCACCACCAGCGGGTGAATGTACTGATGAGTTTGGTAATAAGGTTCCATGTGATGGAAGTCAACCACCTCACAATGGCGATTGTGGTTTAGATGAGTTTGGTAATCCAATTCCATGTCCACCTCCAGGCGGAGAATGTACTGATGAATTTGGTAACCCAATACCTTGTGATAACCACGATCCATGTAAGGATATTCCACCTAATACTAGTGTCTTCTTTAATGACGGTGCTGGTTTTACACAGTGTCCACCAGTTCATGATCCATGTAAGGATTTACCACCGCCTCCAGAGCCTGGTACTTTCCCTAATTTGGATGATGGATCTTTCACACAGTGTCCACCACCACACGATCCATGTAAAGATGGTGATTTTGGTCCTGGTCCATTTGATCCTAATCAACCATTCTTTGATGATGGAACTGGCTTCATAGACTGTCCACCGATACATGATGATCCATGTGCTGACTTCGGTAATGGTTTTGAAGACTTTGAGCCATTCTTTGATGACGATGATCAATTCATTGGCTGTACTCCACCTAATGGTGATCCATGTAAGGGCGGATTTGGTCCTGGTCCTCATGACGATTTCGATGATTTCGATGATGATGACTTTGAACCATTCTTTGATGGAGACTTTGAGTGTCCAGATGATGGTCCTGGCTTTGGATCTCCTACTCATTTCTTACATGCGTTTACCTTTGATCCTTCAAGAGAAAGGGGAGGTCCTGACGAGCACGGCGGAATTGAAGAATTCTTCGTAAATGTTAGCCCTTCAAATGTAATCTCATTTATTGAACCAGCAAGAGACGATATCTTCTTTGATAGACGTGATGAATTTGTATTCAAAAATAACGCTGTTAGAGAAAGCTTCTATCCAGTAGGACAGGGAATGTATATTTCTTCATCTACTCATGGTGGTCAGCTATTTAGAAATGGTCAATTGTTAGAAACTAAACAGGAATTTGGTTTCGGTGCAATGGTTCAAGAATCACCTGTTGGTCAATCTCAACTTGCCGGTAAATACGGTATGGTTAGCTTAGGTATTGATCTATCACAGAACGGTAGTATCGGTTTACTCGGTTTATCAGGTGATGTTGAGATATCTACATCAGGTAGAGCGGTTCCAAACTTCGATGAAATAGAAATCTTCAGAGAAAGAGACTATGAAAATAGTGATACTTCTACTGGCGAATTACCTGGTTTCATTGTTGAAAAAGAACAAGAGACTGAAGGTGCTGAAGGTTCTGCTACTCTTACTATCAACAATGGTAAAGTAAATATGACTTTTGATGATTTAGATCACGGTGGTGAAGCTGAGATCTTCGAAGGTTATGTCAGACCTGATGGCGATGTGATCATTTTCGTATCTAAAAATGATAGGTTCGATGATTTCGGAGGTGATGACCGTAAACGTAGACGTAGAGGTCCTGATCAAGTAACTAGCGCTAGCCGTGAAGTAACATTCGCTGTTAGACGTGGTTCTGGTATGGCAATCTCTGATTTAGACAGTGACTATGTAGTCCTTTGTCATAATATTAGAGTTGAGGCTACTGAGTTAGTTTCAATGTCTACCTGTGATGATGAAACTTCTAGATTATCGTTCTCTGCTGGTCAAGCTGAGTTCTCAGGTGTGAGTCTGAAAACTGCTTCTAGATCGAATGATGAGGCTAATGTTTCATTCTCTGCTGGAGCTGGTCCAAACGGAGTTGCATCTAGTACTAACTTAAGTACAGATGGTGCTCTTGATATCACAGTCGGTAATGTAGAGTTAAAAGGTTTCGCATCAGCAGATGGAAATCTGATAATCCTAAGAGCTGAAAATGGAAATGAATTAGGTCTTTATGTTGCAATTAAAGAACCTAAGGCTCCAGTGAGAGCTCCTACTCCACCTAGTGATGATATCGACGTCCAAGAGCCGGGTAATTAATCACTAAATTACTATGTAAAACTTAAAATCCCCCGCATCTGCGGGGGATTTTTTATGTGCGTTAGGCATGGTTTAGTTCTAGCAGGGGAAGGTCCATTCATAATATTGGTAAAATCAGGGCTTGGTGCAGAGCGAGTGAAGTGGGGCACAATAACAAAATATCTAGAGAAGAAATTAAAACTAATTGCAATCTATTATTCTACTCAGAACTATTTGAATTATTTACTGGACTGAAAAAGAAATTATCTTTCACAAGAAGTGTTCCCATAAGCCTCATAGGAATTTCTTGATTAGTTTCACAATCGACAAGAGCTGACACCTCATCACAATTTAGCTTAAGGATTTTTGATTTGAATCTTAAACGATATATGTCAGCCCATCTTTTAATTCTT
>JAKVAO010000018.1 GCA_022447685.1 Candidatus Caenarcanales bacterium
TACTTAATTTCTTATTGGACATTAATTACCTCAATTTCTTTTCACTTATTGGTATATTTTATCGAGGGGGAGCCAGACCGTGAGCTTGCTGAAATGCAGGCTATTCTTAGTAATAAAGAAGAAGTACTAAAGCCTGCTTATGTTCTTGCAATTGCAGATATTTTAGCTCACAAAGGAAGTGCTGACTGGTTACTTTCTCCACCAAAACAAGCTAACCCAGATTCTTCATTGCTTTCTTATGAAAAGTCAGATTTTAGAATCATTGACTATATGAATATTTTCTTGGGTAGATTTATAAACTCTAAAGCACCGAAGCAAGAATCAATAATAGAGTCTACTCCCTATCCTGAATACTATAAGCAAGTCTATGAGTTCATGTCTGAAAATTGTAAAAAAGAATTACCTAAAGATTTTTGTTATGTATAAGAACCATTTCAGCTCTAAAAGAATTCACTCTTATCAAGTCCTCTAGAATCATTTTACGATCACCTATATCTCTAAATATAATTGGATTATGCATATTGTCACGTTGCGTGAATTGGCTGTGGTTTAGATCTATGCTTTCATAGCTGCAGTTTTTTCTGTTCCACAGCTCTGGACTGGAAGAGAATCTTTTGGAGGAATCTCCGATCCAGAGATAGTACTCTATATTTGGGTTTTCTATGATTTTCATATCATCGCCTAGATTATACTTAGGATTTACTAGCCATGAACTGATTACAAATTTAGGTTTGTATTTTTCTAAGGCTGTTTCCAAGTCTAGCTGTTCAATATCTTTTGTAGCTGGTCTTTTTGCAAGAATACAATTACTATCTGTTTCTCTAGACCCATAAGAATGATCATCAATTGATATTAAATTGACATCTTTATTTAATTTTAGATAGGATGCTAGAGAACCATCTCCTGCACCAATTTCTAGGAATTTATCAGATGAATATTTCCCAAGAATGGAGTAAATGATTTCATAAAATTCAATTGTATTAATAGTAAACAAGCCACGTTTATCTACATAGAATGAATAGAGACCTTGCTGCATTAATTTTGCAATGATTTGAAGAGTACTAACGAAAGAATGTATTTTTCTGTAACCATTTGGCTCAAAGAAAAATTTGTCTGCTTCTTCAATAATGCTTTGATAATTTTCAATAAATTCTATACCATTATCTTCTAATTCAAATCTAAAAATACTGTCTCTAAGTAGTAGTTCATCTTCGTTTAACTCAAAGTCTTGCCAAGTCATAGCAGTTGACCTTGGATTAATTTAAAATTCTGGAGAGCAATTAAACACTCTGCTTTTGCTTTGAGCATTTCGATATTAGCTTCTACTCTTGATCTCTGTCTTCTGATAACCAGAAACAAAGTGCCATCACCAAGTTCAAACCTGTCTATTTCACCCTGTTCTAGTTTTTGAGATAGTTCGAAATTGTTTTTTGCAGCAATATATTTATTATAATTATTGTTCACAATAGAAGCACTATTCTCTATATCTAAATAAATATTCTGCTCCACTTGTTTGTTTTGAATAGCAAGTTGCTCGAGTCTATACTCTGCCTGTTGCCTTTTAGCTCTTGCAGTTCTTACTCTAAGTGGTAAGGATAAATCAAAACCTGCTGCAAGAGTTGGTCCTATGCTTTCATCTCCAGTTTCAATTCCAGCATTTACTAATGCATCTAACTGCGGTAAAGCTTGATTCTTAGCAAACTTTCTTTCAAGTTCTGCTATTTCACTATTGAGTTTGATAGCTTCAAATTCAGGTCTATGGCTTAGTGCATAGTTTTTAGCTGAGACTATATCTGAATCACTAAGTGGCTTTAACTCATCGTTGAAAGCTGGACTATTAGCAGTGCTCAGTGTACTATAAGTTTCTTGTTCATTAGTCCAAAGGTATCTAGTTAAATCTATACTTTCTCTTTCAAAGGATCTATTTGCTGTAATAACTTTTGTATTTCGATTCTGTAATTCTCTATCAGCTTCAATAATATTTAGAGCTGCAAGGTTACCAAGCTCAACTTGTTTATGAACTAAGTCAACTTGCTCCTCTAGAAGTTTGAAAATTCCTTGTTCAACGTCTAATATCTTTTTACTTGCAAGCCATTTATAGTAAGCCTTAGAGGCTTTAGCTAGAAGAGATAGCTGGGCTTCTTGGTAATAAATATAATCTGCGATTAATTCATTTATCTTCGCTTTTTGCTCAGCTATATTAGCTGAGTTATAGATTGCATCTCGCATTAATGGAACGAATAATTTTACAAAGTATTCTCCAGCTTCTCCAGTTGGTGAGATTGGTGTTGAAATATCACCTTGCGCAAATTTGGCTCCTAAGCCTATCCTTGCACCATAACCAGTTAGAAAATCAATACTTGTATCTGATGTGAAGGCATCTTTCTCTTCACCTACATCTGAAGAACTGTTGAAGCGGTTAATTAAATTCAACGAGTTTATACTTGGGTCAAAACGACCTTGTGCTTCAAGTCTTTTGGAAATAGTAATATCTCTATCAAGCTTTGCTCGAAGTATCTGAGGGTGATTGCTTTTAACTTTATCTATGAAGTCTGTAAATAATAGTTCACCATCATAGATTATGCTTATTTCATCTTTAGTTGTAGCTTCTTGTTCTATCTTTGAATTAGTGGAATCAGCAGTATCTTTTGCTATTAGAGGAAGACTTGCTCCATATGTAATTGCAAAGAATATAAATGTTAATCTAAGAAAGATCATTTTGGCTTAACCTTTCTACCACCGTGTTTCTTTGGTGTTTTCATGATGGAAGGTGCAAAGCCATTTAGTATTCTCCAAAGCTCATACCATACTGGAACTTCATCTAGTATCACCCAACCTGTTGCTTTCATTCCAGGTCTGAGTTGAACTGCTTCTGGCCAGTTTTCATCTCTGCCTGATTCAACTCTATCTAAATCGGGTTTTACAAGTATTCGAAACATGCCATTTTCACTTACACTTGCATCTATTACAGATACTTTCCCAGGGAAAGTTCCTAGAGCTACTGATGGCCATCCTGAGAATTGTAAAGCAGGCCAGCCTGCAAACTGTAATCTTACTTCTCTTCCAATATCTATTAATGGAATAAAGAAGTCTGATATATATAATTCAACTGCTCTGTCACTCGTTTCTGGTACTATGGTTGCAAGTCTTGAACCGGCTTTAATGATTTCTCCACTACCATAAGCTTTTAGTTTGACTATTTGTCCATCTACTGGAGCGATTACTCTTCTTTGTTCTACTCTATTTTCAAAATTTGAGATTTTAATATCTAGGTCATAGATTAGTTTATCTATGTTCGCTAACTTTTCTAATGCTCCAGCTAGCTTAGCTTCTGTTTCTTGGATTTTGAGTGAAGTATTGGCTGAGACCTGAGTTACATCTAGTCTTGCAAGTGAAACATCTCTTCTTGCTATGCTTAATTTAGCCTCTGCTGCGTTGAGTTCAGATTCTGCTTTTATTAAAGCAAGCTCTGCAAGCTCAAAGTCTCTTTTAGAGTTTAAGCCCTTTTCATAGAGCTGCTCTCGCCTATCAAAATTTAATTTAGCAGTTTTATAATTTTGTTCAGCAGCTCTAAATTTTTGCTGGCTTGCATTTAATTTATCTTGGTTTTGAGCAATGCCTAGATTTGCACTAGGTAGAGCTGCATCCTGAAATTTATATAGTGAGTTTATTTGCTCTTTTAAGCTAGCAATAAGTTTTTTGTTAGCTTCACGTTTTTGCTCAAGAGCTGTTTCCTGCCAAATTAATTTATCTAGTTGTCTTTCATCTAAATATTCTGGCTTAACTTCTGCTAGTTCTAATATTAGATCTCCACTTTTAACTAACTGCCCTTCTTCGATGTGCCATTTTTCAATTCTTGCATCTATCTGAGTATTAATGCTTTGTGGTCTTTCCATTGGAGAGAAGACGGTAACTTTACCACTTCCAGTAACGGTTTGTCTCCAAGGTAAGAATAGAGATAGAAATATTAAGCCAGTTATTGTAAGTGATATATAAGCAAGTGAATTTACTATAATTGGAGCTTTGATTTGTTCTAGAGATTTCATCCTAAGCTAGCTCCTTTTAAGATTTTGTGTAGGTCTGGGAAAAGGATTGAGAGCTGAGTCTGACTAATATCAAGAAGTGATTTGGTGTTCCCTTCCTCGATGATTTTCCCTTGATCTAAGAGATAAATATAGTTGGTTCTTAATACGACTTCAGCGTCGTGAGTGATATTGAGTATGGTCCAAGGTTGTTTCGTATCAAATATATTATTGATAATAGTAAGTTTGGTTTTTTCATCCATTCCGCCAAAAGCTTCATCAAGAATCAAAAGTTTAGGTTTGGTGATAAGTGCTCTTGCTAGTAATATTCTTTGTCTTTGTCCAAGTGAAATATTTCTTCCCTCACTTAAAAGACTAGTTTTGATCCCGAGTGGAAATTGCTTGATATCTCTTTCTAAGTGAACCATTTCTATTACTTCATCTAAATTTTCTTTATTTAGATTATTGCGACCAAGAATAATATTTTCTTCAATAGTTCCAGCAAAAATTTCATTGTAGTCAATGACAAGTGCAATGTTTTCTCTTATTGAACTTAGCTTTAGTCCTTTAATGGGGCTATTGTTTAATAATAAATTTCCTTCCTGAAATTCTTGTAAGCCTGATAAAAGATAAGCAAAAGTGGTTTTACCTGCACCACTAACTCCTACTAAACTTTTTTTTGAGCCTGGCTCTAGTTCAAGTTTGATTTTGTCCAGAACTTTTCTTTGCTCATTATAAGAGAAGCTAAGGTCATCGCAAACTACTCTCAGACCAGATTCACTAGGATTGAGATCAATTCCATCTTTTCTTTCTGTTTCCAAGTCTGTAATTAAACTGACTTTGTCTATCGCTGTAAGCAAGTCGTACCAGCTTTCAAATTTTTGAACTATTTTATCTAAAGATGAAACTATCATGAGTATAACTAGCTCTGATGCCACTAATTGACCTAGGCTTAATTTACCTTGCATAACAAGCCAACCACCAATAGCAAGAACAGATGCACTTGCAAGCGCCGCTATGAAAAAACTTGCTGAATATTGTCTGAAGAGAACCTGAAAATGTTCTTTTCTTTTGTCTACGTAATTGATAATTCTTTCGTCTACTTCATTCATTGCATAGTTGTTTGCTTGGTTCATTTTGAAACTTATTTGGCATCTCGCTAGTTCCTCAAGCCAGTGTGCGACTTTGTATTTGGCATTAGATTGTTTTTTACTTGAATTGATGCCGTTGTAGCCAAGTGAGTATACAAATACAATTGTCAGAATTAATAAAGTATCGAAAATAATTAGTAATGGACTATAGATTCCCATTAGAATAAAACCAAGAAGTATTTGGAAAATTGCAGAAGGAACTTCAAGTAAAATCAGTGTGAGGGTTTTTTGAATGGTGATAACGTCAAAGAATCTGTTTACTAATTCTGGAGCGTATATTTGTCCCAGATATTTCTGAGAGATTTGAGGTAGTTTTTGTGATATTTGTAAAGCAATTTTTGCAAATATTTTTCTTTGTATGATTTCTGCAATGAATAGTTGAAAAATTCTGAGTATACCTAGAAATAAAAGGCCTATGAATACAGCTGTTGTAATCATAATGATAGGTTGTAGTAGTACACCTGTTGATATGACATTGACTAAAACCTGTGCTGCAAGTGGAATTGCTAAGTAAAGTAAACTTATAATTGCTGCATAAATAATAAATACCAGCATATTCTCTTTTTCATCAAAAAGAATTGCATATAGTTTTTTTACAGATTCAATTTTGGAATTTATCCGCATCTGAGGTCTATTAATATATTTACCATAAAAAAGGAGAGCCGAAGCTCTCCTTTAATTAATCTATTAGTCTATTTTTAGATTATCTAAGAACTGGAAGTGCACTATTGACTAGTATCCAGATAGATTTGAAGTCCCAGGACTTGAATGTATTTCTGTCTTGTAACTCTGCTGTGGTTTTCCCTTCACCACCACCAAAGCTTTGTACAAGTCCTTTAGATCTATTCCAGTAACTTGATTCTACATTTACTAGGTCACCAGTACCAATCAAACCACCTAGGTCTCTTGAACCAGTGCCTGCACTAAAGTCATTCGATGCGTAACTGTTGACAATTCTAGCTGTGTTCTCGTTAAAGGCAATTAAACCTCCAATGAATCTATCAGCGGTTAAATTTGACTGAGAGTACGAGTTCCTGATTACTGGTGAAGTTGCAAAGCCGATTAAACCTCCACTATATGTGTCAGTTGTTATATCTGCATAAGAACCACTTTCGATTAGTGAACAGCTTATACATTTACCGAATATACCACCAGCTTCACGGTCGGCTATGATATCTAGGTCAGTAAATGAATTTACTACTTTAGATGATCTAGTATTACCTGCGATGGCACCTGCTCTAAAGCTCAGTGCAGTAACATCACCTGATACTACATTTATACTATTGAATGTTGTATTAATTGAATCACCTGCAATTACTCCAACGTCGTTACTACCTGTGACATCCACATTAATGAATCTGAGATCTGAGATTTTGGCTTTATTCAAGAATGAGAACAATCCTACCTTATTAGTCTCTGGTCTATTGATGACTAGGTCTTTAATATAGTGTCCACCACCATCGAAGCTACCAGTGAATGCAGATCCAATACCAATTGGTTCGAAACCTTGTCCATTGTTCCATAGAGCAGTCTCAGCACAGTTAAGGTTCTTTCTGAGAACGTATCTACCTTTGAGATTGTTTTTCATTGCTTCTAAATCAGTACATGTAGAGATAGTAATTACTTTTTTCTTGATTGAATCTGAATCTAAGCCAAGGTCACTATCATCATCAGCTTCTTCTACTAAAGCTAGTGTCTTTGCAGGTTCATCATTGAATCTAGGATAGTCATTACCTTCATCAATGAACCAGATTGTGTCAAAATCCCAATCCGTGAAGTTAACTGCCTGATACATTTCTTCACTTTCGCGTGATACTGCTCCTGCTGGTGAGGCTACAATACCTGATACATCTTTATCGAAGAATGAATGTAGTGTTGTTACTCTTGATTGTGATTGGTATGAACCTATTAATCCACCTGCTTGCTCTCCATTAGTAGTAGATGCAGAGTAAGACTTAGTGATTTCATTCAGACCAGCTAATACTCCGATTAAACCACCTACTTGCCTTGATGCAACAGTAATAGAGTTAGAGTATGAACTTATTACCTTAGAGTCTTTAGCCTGACCAATCAAGCCACCAAGTACTCTATCACTCGTAAAGATACCGTATGTATAACTTTCATTTATTACTACTTCGTTTGCAAAACCAATTAAGCCACCTGTGAATCTAGCTCCTCTTATTTTTGATTCTGTGTAAACTTTATTGAAGTTAACTTTATTTGCAGAACCAGTAGCTGCTCCAGTGTACTTTTGACCTTCAAGTGTTAAGTTCTGTATGTTTACATTGTAGATTTCTGATCTGGATACTTGACCAACTATTGCAGCGACATTTTCTTTACCTGTGATGTTAAAGTTTTTAAGTGTAACATCATGTATATCTGCATTTGTGGCTGTACCAAAGATACCAATTTCTTTGAACTTAGGTCTATCTATATAAAGACCAGTAATGGCATAGCCTGCTCCATCGAAGCTACCAATGAATGGTTGTTTAGGTGAACCTACAGGTATGAAACCAGCACCTTCATTCCAATTGTTAGTATCAGTACAATCTATATCATTTAAAAGGAAATAGCTTGTCTCAAGATTTCTTCTCATTTCCTGAAGTTCTTCACAGTCACCTATAGAAATAGACTGTGGTGAGCCATCTGGTATATCAACTTGTTCATCGTCTCCAGGGTTAGTGCCTGGATCTTGAGGTCCTGAGTTATCGTCGTTTCCTCCATCACCATTATCATCTCCACCTGAGCCAGGATTATTACCGTCATTTGAATCATCATCGGTGTCATCAGAGCTATCATCTTGATCATCAGCATCATCTACTGGATCATCACCATTATCATCTGAAT
Organism: Candidatus Caenarcanales bacterium; assembly: GCA_022447685.1. Taxonomy (GTDB): domain Bacteria; phylum Cyanobacteriota; class Vampirovibrionia; order LMEP-6097; family LMEP-6097; genus DT-14. Next base: position 8,021 of record JAKVAO010000018.1, read on the forward strand.
CAGAATTGTCGTCTGTTGGATCATCTCCATCATCAATTGGTATATCATCGTCAGGTGTATCGTCTATTGGATCATCTGAATCATCTAGGTCATCACAAGATATTGGTGGTGGAGTATCATCTACCTTATCATCAGCATCTTGATTGTCGTCTTTTGCTTTATCTTTTGATTTATCTTTATTTTTATCCTTATCTTTGTTTTTATCTTTTTTCGGTTTATCAGTTACTACTTCTTTTCTTGGTTTGTCATTGTCATTAAAGAAGTAAACATGTTGCATTTGACCTGTGAAATATTGTCCAACTGGAATAGTATAGTGACCATAGTTGCCTGATCCACTGTAGTTATCGAAGTCTAAAATCATTCCATTCCATTTGACCTGTGTACCATAAACTTTGAAGGCTCTGATACCACCAGTCTGAGTATTAGAATCTTCATCCAGACCCATACCGTGTATTTCACCTTCACTTGTTGATTTGAAGTCAAACTCCAACATTGTGTTAGCTGTTACATTATATGGAAGTTCTAGTTGTTTCCAAGTGTTTCCAGACATTCTAATTGCGTTGCCATTATCTATAATTTCAAAATCTGGATCTTTATCTTGTTTAATACTATTGTAAGAATTAATTGTGTAATCATTGAATGATAAAGCATCTCCTGGTGTAGATTCATAGATCATTACATTTTTGAAGTAACTGTCAGACTGCACTTCTACTTCTCTTGGAGTATTATCAGAGTTACCTCTATTGCCTCTGCCGTTATTTTGCTTATCATTTCTGTTATTCGATGATTTATTTTTGGATTTTCTATTTGCTCTATCTTTGTCTCTTTGACCTTGATCTATAAGTTTTTCATCCAAATCAAATATGTTATCACCAAAGTTGACCCTGTCTCCCAATTGACTTCTTTGATTTGATTTAAGATGATAGAAGTGATCAAGCTTTATTAATCTACCAAGTGAGTTTACACATTGATCAACTACAGAATCATCATCAGTAGGAGTGTCGTCTACTGGTGTATCATCTACAGGTGTGTCGTCAACTGGAGTATCGTCTACAGGTGTATCGTCTACAGGTGTATCATCTATAGGTGTGTCATCAACTGGAGTATCGTCTACAGGTGTATCATCTATAGGTGTGTCATCAACTGGAGTATCGTCTACAGGTGTATCTTCAACTGGAGTTTCGTCATCTGGTGTTTCATCAGTTTCTGTATCATCTTTTGGAGGGCTTTCCTCATCTATTGGACCATCATCTTCTTCAATATCATCAGTAGGTGTTTCAGAATCTGGATTGTCATCGCCAATAGTATCGTTATCATCACCTGGATCTGTTGGGTTATCATCAGTAGGAGTATCTTCTACTGGTGGTTCAGTTGGTACTATTGGATTATCCTCTGGAATATCCTCTTGAGTATCTTCAAAGCCAGTAGGGTCTAATTGGAATCTAGGGTAGTCACTACCTTCATCGATTACCCAAATATTATCAAAGTCCCAATTGGTGAATGTTGATTGTGTTTTTAAATTATCAGTTGGTAAACCAGTACCACCTGAAGAATCTACTTGTCCTGAGGTTAATGTATCCCAGAATGAATTAACGACTTTAGGGTCTCTTACAACATTTTCTATTTCAAGACCTTTTAGTGCAAGTTTCTTCTTGAAGAAGTTGAAGCTATCTACGCTATCTCTGTTGTAACCAACTAGACCACCAACTTCTGTTGTGGCTCTAATGTTACCTGTGGAGTAACAGTTTTCGATTTTACTGAATAAGTAAATTCTACCTGTTAAACCACCAGCAAACTGACTTGCAAGGATATTTGCCTGTGAATAGTTATTAGTTAATTGTCCATAAATTTGTGAACCACCAATAAGTCCACCAACACGCTTTGTACCTGAAATAGATGTATCTCTAATTGAGGAGTGATCAATTGTTGAGTAATTTAAGTTACCAATTAGACCGCCTACATAGGTGCTGCCTTGGATTCTAGAACTTATTACGTGGACATTTACAATTTGTGAGTCTATAGTTGCTGCACCAGCTATTGCACCAACTAAGCTTGCTCCTCTTACATAAGCATTTTCTATTACTAGATTCTTAACTGAACCTCCATAAATGTATCCAAATATACCAGAAGTTACATCATCAAAGTCATTAATGTATAGGTCTTTAATTTTTCTATTCCTACCGTCTAGGGTACCTCTAAAGAACTGGAAGAATGAATCATCTTTTGATTTACCACCGATAGGAAGAAAACCCATGTATATTAAGTTATTTGGATTTTGACGGAATCCTGGTCTGGAATATAAGTTCCATTCTCGAGTACCAGAACAGTCTATTGTTTTAGCTAAGTAATAATCTTTGTCTAATCCCTTCGAAATTTTTTGCAATTGGTCACAATTGAAAATAGCAATTTCATCTCTAACGTTATTAACTTTGATTACAAAGTCTTTAACTAAAGATACATTATTCTGGTCTATACTTCTAATTCTTATAGGTACTGAAGTATATCTTTCATAGTTGATTCTCTCCTTGACTATGAGTCTATTTTGATCGTCAATTTCAAAAAATCTATTTGCTGGCGAAATGAATCTGTTGATAAAGTTATTCTCAACAATAAGCATCTCGTATCTGTATCTATTACCTATAGATTCGAGTCTATTGGTGATTCTACCTATTACATAACCTGGAGGTGAATTCTCGTTGAGGTCAGCTCTATCAAGTAAAATATCATCACTCTCTGTATCTTCAACTAAGTTGATGACATTTATAGTAAGGTCTTTAGTGAAGGTTAAACCTTCAAAGTCTGAAGTCTCTATTCTAACTACATGAGATGTTTTCAATTCATAGTCAACAGGACCATTTAAATATAACTCGTTAGTTACAGAGTTAATTTTGAATAAATCTGAGCTTGAATCACCATCAACTGAGATTAATTTGTAGGTATGAGTGTCATCTGGATCTGGGTCTACAGTTGACAGCTCACCAACGACTGTTTCTAATGGTGAATTTTCAATAATTTCATCATTAGATAAAATTATATTAGTAGGAGTTTGGTTCTGTCCACTAGGACCTAAGTCTATCTTGAAGACCCTAAGTCTTGGGTAATCTCTTCCAGCTTGGATTTTCCAAATATTATCAAAATCCCAATTCTCGAAGGTGTTTCTAGTAAACATTTCAGCTGTGGATTTCGGACTTGCAACTATAGAGCTATCAATTTGCGATGAATCTCTATCCCAGTAAGAATTTCTAACTAAAGAATTTAAACTGTACGCTACTAAACCACCAACTCTAGACGCTGATGCAGAGTCCGTGGAGTAAGTATTAACTATTTCACCGTTTACATACTGATAACCTACTAAACCTCCTGCAAAGAAGCTTGCATTAACTTCTGTTTGCGCATAAGAGTTTTCAATTCTTGAATCTCTTTGTAGAGCTACAAGTCCCCCTGCAACTGGAGTTGCTGCACCGTTACCAACTAAACCTGTAACAAATGATTGAGTGATAAAAGAGTTATTGTTTTGATAACCTGCGATACCACCAACTAAACCTGTACCAGTGAACTCTACATCAATTAAACCTAGTCTTCTAATTTCAGCACCATCTAGTACTGCAAATAAACCACCATCTCCATTGGAGTCTGATGAGTCCATGTATAAGCCTTTGACTACGTGTCCATTACCATTGAGATCGCCTTTAAATGGAGCAGACCTTGACCCTATTGGTTCAAATCCATCACCATTATTCCATTCTCTAGTTTCTGAACAATCTAGGTCTCTAGTTAAAATATATTCATCTTGAAGTGAGTTCTGTATATTTTGGAGGTCCTGGCAATTATTGATTTTGATAGCACCTTCATTGTTAATAAATATTGTTTTTATATCTTCAAATACTGTGCCATCGTCTAGTATTACTTGAAGTCTAAAATCATATGATCCATCAGCGATATTAGCTGTATTGAAATCTCGTCTGAGATTTCCATTATTAACGGGATTTTCTCTTTCCGCTATCAGAGTAAAGTTGTTAGCATCAGCTATACTGTAATCTAAAGTCCATTTTTGGAAACCATCTCCTCTAGCTGTTCCTGCAAAATCAATTTTGCCTTTTATCTTTCCGCTAGCGGTTGTCTCTCTTGCAATAATTCTAAGCTCTGCCCTTGGTGGATTTCTATCAAAACTAACAGCATTTAAAGCATTTACTCTTTTGCCACCAATTGGTCTATCTGTACTGATTTCATCGGCTGTGACAAGTAGAACCTGCTCTATTTCTGAATTACTTAGATCTGGTCTTGCAGCTTTAACTAAAGCAGCTACAGCAGAAACATGTGGAGCTGCCATTGAGGTTCCAGCTATCCTATAATACCCATAAACACCGTCTTCAAGATTACCAACTCTCATATTTGAGACTTGCCTAGCTAAGTTTTGGGTAGATGTCATTGTTGATAAAATATTATTGGTACCTGAGCCATTTGTGGCATCAGAAGGTACGCCACCACCTGGAGCTGCTATATCTACTACAGATCCCCAGTTGGAGAAACTCGCTCTGTCATCAGTGTAAGTAGAAGCACCAACTGTGATTACACTTTCAAATGAAGCTGGAAAAAAGTTTCTAGCATCTTGGTTACTATTACCAGCTGCGGCTATATTTACTACACCTAATGATTTTGCATAGTCAAAAGCATCATAAACAAGAGCGCTGTATCCACGCCCACCCCATGAAGCATTAATGATATCAGCACCATGGTCAGCTGCGTATACAACTGCATTTGCTAAGAAATTATCTGTGGATGAACCATTGTCACCTAAGCCTTTGATTGACATAATCTTGGCTTTTGGAGCAACCCCTACAATACCGATGCCATTGTTTGCAACTGCTGCAATAGTACCTGCACAGTGAGTACCATGTCCATGATTGTCCATAGGATTTGCATTTCTGTTCACTGCATTGTAACCAAACATATCATTTACTATTTCGTTAGAATCTATTTTTTTGTTGCCGTTAGTGTCAACATCATCTAAATCAACTTTGCCGTCACCATTGACATCATTAATAATTGCTGGATCAACCCAGATATTATCCCAAAGGTCTGGGTGGTTATAATCTACACCTGTATCAATTACTGCTACAACTACATCCTCACCTTCAGTAAAATCCCAAGCTCTATCTGCTTGGACATTTCTTACTCCCCATAATTCTTCATAGCTAAGAGGCCAGTCTCTACTGCTTTCATCCCAATGTGGATCGTTGAAATTTGCAAAAGTTTGAACTGTAATAACTTTTTCAACGTATTCTATATTAGGGTCGTTCTTAAGATCAGCTAATAATTGATCTGCTGAATCACCTTCTGGAACTTCAATCGTGTAAGTTCTATTTAAACCAATTTCTTTTTTCTTTTTCTTTTGCCTAGCAGCTTGTCTTAATGCTCTAGCGCTTAATCTTGTATTAGTACTGATAGCAGGGTTGGAGAGATTAGTATCAGTATTGTCAGAATCAGAGAAAGTTTTCACCATTTTGATTTGTTTGCGGTGAGTTTTATTTTTGACAAACTTTATTGCTTGATTTTGATTATCAAAGCCAGGATTTACTATTGAATCCAATAATGCTTGTAAATCAAATTCTTTGGCGTATTTTCGCTTCTTGAATTTGACTACTATCGCAGAGTCACTGAGCTCTATTTGATTTGGATCAATGGCTTCCTCTGCTTTTATTGAAATATTTGTCAAAAATAGTGATACTAAAACTAATAATGACAAGACTAACTTGTTTGTTATCCCTCTGTTCATATTCGTTCTCCCCCCAAGTCCATATCGGCACCCAATATTAAGAAAGATTAAAGAAATGAGAGGGTTTTAATATTCCGCTAATATTTTGAAATTTATCTTAAACTCGAATATTCGCACTAGGAGATATTATCTATAATGCTAGTAATTATTAAGGCTAAGAGAAATTTTTTGAAAATTAATAATTTACATGATAAAGTATTAATTCTGGGCTTGTGGCGGAACTGGTAGACGCGCATGACTTAGGATCATGTACCTATGGTGTAAGAGTTCGACTCTCTTCAAGCCCACCACTTTTTTAACAACATATATAAGGACTCTCTTAACTTAGTCTTAACTTTCATTGAGTTTATTTATATATACGGGGTCAATATATGGAAAATACTCCAAATAGGATACAAACCCTATACCATGAAAGATTGAAATCTTTTGCTAAGCGTGTTGAAAACATGGCGAACGATGGCGTTCGTCTTGAAAACCCTAAAGGTCCTAATAATAGAGGTATTTTTTGGTTCAATGATGAAATGTTTAGAAATTTTGAATCATTTAATAGGGGCGATAGAAATGTTTTTGATCAAAATGAATTAATGGCTCTATCTGAACATTTAAATGAGCTAGCTAAGGAAGATCCTACTAAAATTTTTACTGAAACTGGTTTAATGAGAAAAGCACCAGAGAGAATTGCTAATAATATTGATATAGATGGTGATAATAAAATAGATACTCAAGATGATTATAAAGCTTTGAATTTTATGATTCTCGCTCAAAGAGGAGCTGTGAAGCCAGATAAGATAGCTTATGGACTCGGTCAAGGTGGTGGAGCTAATGATGTCAATAATAGAGTTAAACATGGACACGATAGAGCTAATTTTATAACTACTGGTGGTTATCATATCCACACTGATGTATTTGATCCAGATAGTAAAGGCGGCGTAATGACTATCTATGATGATAGAGGTCGGCTCATATATGAACATAGAAATGATAATGTTGTTTTTTTGCAAGGGGAAGACCCCAATGATTGGGAAGGTGACTGGAAACAGAGAGCAGTAATTAATAACGATTCGACATTAGTACTTCCAGATGGTACACAGATTCATCTAAAAACTTTTGATAAGGATATGTATGAAAATGGTAACCTTGGTGGTGTATATATCAGTTCTGGTGATGAAGTCTTTCATACAGGTCTATATAAAGATGCTGTCATGGATGGCTATAATAGGCTAGACAATCTCGATAAAATCAATACTGAAATAACTAAGCTTGATATGACGGCAGCTGAATTTGATGCTATGTATGCAGACAAGTCAGATGATAGGTATCAATCAGCAACTTTTCTTTTTTCTAAAGAAGCTAATGAAGGTCGAGGTGGTTGGGGAACCTTAAGAGAAGACGGTAGAGTAATGGATTGGGATGGTAAAAATCCATGGTCTGCTTACCACATGTGGAATGAAAATTATACCGACAATACTGATTTTCTTACTGACTCTCAAAAAATTGCTGCTTTAGATCTTAAAGAAGTTACTGCATTTGAGAGATTAAAGAAGCAGGGACTTACTCCTGAATTACAAACACAGTTCCTAGATTATAGATTTGAAAATAATGCTAGTGGAGAGGTCTTGAATTTATTTGTAGATTTACTTGAAGAGGGAGCCACGGCTGAGCAGTTAGACATTTTTGATGATGCTGTGAAAAACGGTCTTGGTTTAAATACTGGAAATGGTACGACTGAAGTCAATGTTGCAGATGCTATTAGACTGAAGGTAGATGGACTCGATCTTGCTACAGATATTTTTGCTGATTTAACCGAGGTCTATGCAAGTGAGACTGAAATTAATTTCAAAAATCAGAGTTACCCTAAGCTAAATGTTGGTGTTCATACTCGTTACAATGACCAAAAGTCTAAAGTCAGTAGGACTGAAGATACTCTTACAATTTTTGGTGATGGTTCTAATGGTGTTCAAATGAATTTAGGTGCTGATAAGTATGATGTAACTGAGAATACTAGGCTTATATTCGAAGTTTATCGAGAAGGTGTACCTAGTGATAATCAACTAGGAATAGCTCTTATTGATCAAACCAAACCTCAAATGGACCATGTAGGTATTTCTGGAAATATTAAAGGTACAGTTAGGACTGGAGATTATATTGGACCAAATTCTAATTATTTGATTTCAGGTTGGAAAGATGACCTTAGGCAAATTACTCTCAATAAAGAACATACAGTTGGAGCTAGAAATGGTTATGTAACAGTTGAGATTGATATAGGTGAAGATTTTGATGGAACTTTGACTGGTATTGCTTTTCTGACAGCTATAAAAAAAGATGATGATAGAAGTGCTGATACTCAGGGGAGAATAAACTTCCAGAATATGCGTCTTGTCGAAAGAAACCAAGAGAAAATGGATATACTCGAAGATGCTGTTAGTGGAGACAATGCGCCTCTTGCTGGTGATGAAGATGCGACCAAAATTTTAGGAGATATTCTACTCGGTGATTTCGACGCTAATGTTGGTGAAGCCTTTGTTGAAGCGGTAGAAGATGGAGTTGACTTTGGTGATTTGGAGTCAGAGCAAGTTGCTAATTACCTAGACTTTTTGACTAATTATAGTCAAGCTAAAGCTAACCTTTACATGGATTTACTATCTACTCCACTTGTCAAAAATTCTGAGCGAGATCTGATGGAAGATATATTTCTTGATTCAGCTAGAGGTGATAATCCATTAATCGGTGATAGAGGTGCTGCAAATCTTATAGATCTTTTTAAGATGAAAGATTTAGTCGGTGGACAAATCTATGTCGATGCACTTAATGACTCTAAAGGTTTTGAGAATTTTAGTTACCCACAAGTACTTGAATTTGTTGAATATAAGTTAGCGGGTGAAGATACTGAAGCTGATTTATATTATCAACTTGTTGATAATTTTCAGAATGGGACTGGTGTTAACCAAAAAGAATTAGATTTCTTTGTTGATATGACCAAAGGAGTTAATTCTAAATTTGATGCAGATGGTGCAATCAAAATATTTGATTTAATAATTAATTATGATAATGTAATTTCTGAAGCTTACATTGATATTATAGATGTTGGGAAACCTAAGTCAGCAGAGGCTTATGTTGAAATACTCAAAGATACTAATATTCCTGATCAAGAAAATAAACTTGATTTTTTCTTAGATGCAGTTACTGATTTCAATCCAAGGTTGAGTGATGATGAGGGTGTTTTTCTTGCTGAATTTTTAAAAACTAATTCTTTAGAGCAGTCTGAACTTTTACTTGATTTTATTGCTAAAGGTTTTGATGTTATAGAAAGAAGTGCTGATGAATTAGCGAGATTATTTACTCTCGCAAACAGTGGTGATGCTACTGATGGTTATGCAGATACTTTTATAGATATACTCGAAGATATGCCTGATGCAATTAAAGATAAACAATCTAACTATCTTGATTCTTTGGATCTAGCTTTTAATGTTGGACTAGATGAAAGCTATGCTGAAGTTTTGGATGAGCTTTTGGATATGCCTTATGACCTAGACAGGGTTCTAACTGAACAGGATTTCCAAAACTATAGAAAGGCACTCGATAAAAATGTTTTAGGTGATTTACTTAATCTTCAGGATCAAGGTGCTACAACTGAAGCTCTAACAGGTTTTATTGATTTATTAAACGCTAATGCTGATTCTGAAATAGTTCAGTCTTATACAGATTTAATCTTAAATAGTACAGAGCAAGAAAAACTAGATAATTATTTGAAACTTTTCAATGATGGTTTTGAGAATAAAATTATTTTAGATTATGCTGATTTGATTCTGAATGGCGCTAGTGATGAAGAATTAGATAATTATCTCAAGTATGTTTACAGTGGTCCTAATCAAGATGGCTATGCTGATACTCAATTGAAGATTATTAATAATCTTCCTGAAGCAATTAAAGACTCAAAACAAAACTATTTAGATTCTTTAGATGTCGCTTTTGAAGCTGGTTTAGATGAAAGCTATGCTAAGGTCTTGGAGGAGTTGATTGATTTGGAGTATCAACTTGATGAAGTTTTAAGTGCTGAAGATTTTGAAAATCTTAAAAAAGCAAGTGAAGCTGGGGTTCTAGAAAATCTATTAGATTTACGCGATATTGGTGCTACTACTGAGCAAATGGCTGATTTCCTTGATTTGATAGATAAAGGCGTAGACACTGAGATTATTGATAACTATACAACTCTTATAGATAATAATGCTACAGAGAAACAGACCAACGATTTTATGTACCTAGTAGATAACGGTGCTAATAAAGATATAATCCAAGATTTTACTGATTTAATCTTAGCTGGTGCTGCTGATGAGCAACTTGATAAGTTTTTAGAACTTTTTGATAATGGTGTCGATCCTAAAGCTCTAGAGGCTTACGTTGATTTAATTGAAGCTAATGCTAGTCCAGAGGAAATTCAAGATTATTTGGACTTACTTGCAAATGGTACAGAACAGGATATTTTAGATATTTTTGTTGATTTAATTGAAACCGGAGCTACAGAGGATCAGATAGATACTTTTGTTGATTTGGTGAATGATCCTAATGCTGATCCGACTTTAGCAGGTTTATACTTTAAGTTTATTAATCAAGATCCAGCTTCCGCTTATAGAATTGATTTGATTCAAAGAGCTATGGCAAACCCTATTCTACAGAACGATGATAAGCTTCAAGCTTATTTTGTTAAAGAAGTAGATGTTCTAAGTGATGAAGAAGCGGTTCAGGCTGAATATATTCTTGTGATGGCTGAAGAAGAGGTTGATCCAAATAAAACTATAAACTCTAATGGCTTATACCTTGAAACTCTTCGTAATGTCTATGATAAGCTCGATACAACTTTTGGTGATGGTGGTATCAAAGAAATTGGTGGTGATGAAGATTTATTGGGAGCACTCATAAAGATTCATAATTCTGATATCGAGATTTCATCTGCAATGACTTATGATGATTTAGCTGAGTTTAAGGTCTTCAATGAAAATGTAAAAGTTAATGATTTAGACAGGGAAAATTTTGTGACTTATAAACTTCAAGATATAGTTGCAGCAAATAACGATGATTGGGTTAATAGTTTTAAAGCTTTGTTCGATAAGGATATTATTGATGATGCCAAACGTAATTTATTGGAGACTGCATTTGACAAAGCTCAAATACATGATTCTAAGCTTTCTAGTGATTTGAGATTAAAAAATTCTGACATGTTTCTAGGACTTGTTGATGAAGAAAAATTTTATGGGGCTGAGGCTATCTTAGATATTCTGGATATAGCAAATCCAACTACACAAGAATATCTTGAAAATGTTTACAAAGCTTCTAGAAGAGGAGTTGAGGATAGTTTTATTGACTTTCTTGTAGATAAAGTTAATAAGGGTGACACTTTAAGTAGATCTTTAGATAATACTGAGATTCGTCAAATTGACACAATCTCGAAATCAGTATTTGCTAGTCAGGAAGAGTATGAAAAAGCAATGTTGATGATGTTAAATGATATTAGTAAAAAGCTTACAGCATCTTATTCTGAGATGTTTGGTGATGGAAGTTATTCGCCTGCTAAGTCTGCAGTCATTGATTCAGTAATAGGTGGTGAATTAACATCGAAAGGTGTTATCAATGATCCATCTGAATTTACAGGTAATAAAGCTACAGAGTTTATTGTTTTTGAAGAAAGAGTTATTGATACTGATTTGAAAACAGGTAAACTTAATCCTCTAGGAGCCACAGAGGCTTATACACTAGAACAACAATTAGACGATTTTCTTGAATTATTTAATAAGTCTGAGTTGAATGATGCTGAGAATTGGCCTGATACTGAATATACTGAGGCATATGCTAAAACTTTCCTTGATCTTATAAAGCTTGATACCAATACGCCAGCTAATGTTGCTAATGCTACAAATAATAATATAATTAATGATTTTATTCCTGTATTGTATTCTGCTGTAGCTGAGGGGGCGGACCAAGTTTTCTTAGATGCTTTGGTTAGTATTGCTGAGAATTTAGATACTACTATTGATATAGATTTAAGTCCTGAAAATCTTAGAAGGTTTACTAAGTTAATGGTTAGTGGCTATCTAGAAGGAACTATGAACTCTGGTGAAACTTTTGACCATATTCAATCATTTGTGAAAACAGCTCAGGTAGATAGTCTTGTGTATAGACAAGAAGCTTTTGATGAAATATTTAAAAGATTCCCTGCTAAATATACTATCTCTGATTTAAACGAGCAAGATGCTAAGCAAAGAATTGTAAATAAGAAAGTTGAGATTTTTGAGCAAATTACAAATCCTGACTCAGTCACAGTTACCTCTAAAAACTTACCTGGTCTTGTCGATGCAGATAACAGCGGATCTATAGATATTACCGAATTTAATCGAAGTGGTTCTATTGAATTTTTTGAAGATATTTCTGATATTACAGAGGTCTTCGATACCTATGCTATTCAAATTGAAGACGAAGCTGAGGAAAAAGAATATTTGAATTTTCTAGTTCAAAATGACGATACTAATTTACTTCAATCTAAAATTAATTTTGATGCTGCTAAAGATTTTACAGACGCACAGAGAACTATTTCTGAAACAACAATTGATGCTGTATTTATCGAAGAAGCGAATGTAAATAAGGAATGGGTAGATAGTAGCGTTGAAGCTCTTGGAGAGATTTTAGAAGAATCTAGACCTGTCTCTAGAGTTTTAAAACTTAATGATTTTGATTATTTAAGAACTCTGGATCAAATTGAAGAACGATTCAATTTTAGGACTAATAAAGATTTACGAAAGAATTTAATTAAATATTTTGATGAAGATGGTGTAACTGCTTTTGTTAATGACCAGTTGCAGAGTTTAATAGAAACTGACAATGAAAATATGATGCTTGGTACCTCTTACTTCATGAGACGAAAATCAGCTGAATTTGTTTTAGACTCTATTAATTCTATACTCAGTCAACCTCAAGAGTCGATCTTGGATCTAAGTACAGATGAGGATATTGTTGACAGATACGATGATATGAAATTCTATGCCAAAGATTCACTTGAGATGGATTATTTTCATCACCAAGATTCGAATTATGATTATGAACGAATTGTTTTCAATATTGTTTCTAAACAAAGAGAAGTTCTTCAAGATAGAGAAAAGACATTAAAACCAGAGACAGTTGAAACAATAAATTTTTTAGACAATATGGTTAATTTACAAAATAGAAATTTTAATGATGCACGGACAAGGAGACTTGCTACAGGTAGATCTCGCTCATCAAGTACAGTTACAGATCCAGAAATAAGTTACTATAAAGCTGCAAATGCAAGAAACCTTAATGATGATAAGCTTACTAGGTTTCAAGGCTACGTAGACGATAATCTTGATTCTAAGCTTCTTCAAGCTTATGCAGATTTTGAAGCAGATGGAAGAAATGATGTTACTAATAATCTAGCTACTATTTTTGATTATTCTATAGATAATGACCTCGCATTAAGGTCCAGGACTAAAGATTTAGATGATGACTATATTGAATTAGTTACAAATGTTGTTAGCACAGCGACTACTCTTAGAGAGGATTTTGGCGGCGGTGCTTCTAAAACCATAAAATATTTAGATTCAATGGCTGAATTACTGTTAACAAATGCTGATGATTATGTTTTTGATTTGGATGTTCAGGAATATATAGAAAAATTACTGGAATTATATGAAAATAATGCAGAGATTCTTACACAAAATGAGATGCTTACAACAGTATCTCCAAGCCCAGCATCTGTAAGAAGAAGTTTGGATAAGGAGTCAGATTTATTTTTGTATTTTGAGTCTAAGGATTTTGAATTTAATCAAGAACAAGAGACAGAAATACTGAAATTTATCAGTGGAGCAAAATATAAAACTGCAGATAAAGAATTAATGAAAAATTATATTAATTTTTCTCTCTCTGAAAACTCTGATGCCATGAATGATATTGATAAACTTCTCAACTATAGAGGTGAAACTAATTTTAGAGTTAGCACTTCTACTGATAATTTAAATCCTAATGTTGTTGATTTAGCAAGTGAGATTGTATCTGTTTTAGAGGGTTTTGATGCATCTAAAAACAGATCTACAAAGTATGTCGAGAAAAACTTAGAAAAAGCATTGAAATCTCTACTGGATAAACCAAGTGGATTTAAGGGAAATTCTGATTTGATGGCTGAACTTGCAGATGATATTAAGGATATAAAAGCTCTACCTATTAATATTTTATTTAATATTATAGAAGACGAGGACTTATATTTGTCTATAGTAACTTTTAGTAACAAGATTATTGAACAAGCCAAAGACTATAAGGTCGGATAATTTCAACTTGAGCTGAGTAAATCATTCATAAATTATAAAATTATTGGGATAAGATCGACTAAACCTGTTAGAATAGAAAGCTCGGTATGTCTAAGCAAAAAACTAATAAGTCAGCTAAAAAGAGATTCAAACTAAGTGCTAAAGGTAAGCTTAGTTTTAAGAAGTGTGGCATCAAACACTTGAATACTCATATGGCATCTAAGCATAAGAGAAGATTGAGAACTCCTGAGTCTTCAGTTCATGAGTCTCAGTACGAGAGAGTGCTTTCTATGTTCCCATACACTAAGTACGCGAGATAGTTATAAATAATTGGTAATTTTAAGATATTTAAAAAGGTTAAAAAATGAGAGTTAAAAGAGGAAACGTTAATAGAAGAAGACATAAGAAAGTCCTTAAATTAACTAAAGGTTATAAGGGTGGAAGTAGTAAGATCTTTGTTGCTGCAATGCAGGCAATGATGAGAGGTCTTAAGAAAGCTTATGTATCTCGTAAGTTAAAGAAAAGAGACTTCAGAGCTTTATGGATTCAGAGAATTAACGCTGCTACTCGTGAACTTGGTATGTCTTATAGCCAATTCATGGATGGTCTTAATAAAGCTAATATTCTATTGAATAGAAAAGTATTAGCTGAGATTGCTATTAATGATAAAGCCGCTTTAGCTAAGTTAGTTGATCAAGCTAAAGCCGCTATTAGTGCTTCTGCTTAAGAGTGTTTAACTTTATTCTTGGATATTTTTATTTTTGAAAGGTGTTGCTAGTTTATTAGTAGCACCTTTTTATTTAAGCAAAGCCAATTCTTTGTTTAGCATAATCAATTCGTTTTGAAGTTCGGCTATTTGTTCATCTGGGCTATTGATATCGTTTTCGATTTGTTTGATATTATTGATTTTTTTTGCAATTTTGGATTTTAGTTTCTGTTTTTTAATAGCTTTTACTAGTTCAATGAAGCGTGATTTGAAATTTGTTTTACCAGCATCTATTTCCATAGCTATATCAGCTAGTAAAGATTCATATTTCATCTCATGAATCAGTTCAAGCTGTGAAAGTTTTTTGAATTTTGCATTAACACATGTAAGATCTGGATTTTCAAAGCTAATTTCAACAATTGCATCCAATATCTCGAAGTGTTCCTGACAAGCAAGGCTATGTTCCTCACTCATAAATTCCTCGAGTAATCTAGCGTCTTGTAAAAGTAAAGAGAAGAGTTCCACATCTTGTATATAAGATATGTCTTTAGTAATATTTACCTTGTTACTTTTGTTTGGAGGTTGTTTTACTTCCTTGTTGGAATTTGCTTTATTAAACTTATTATGCTCTCCTAGTTCATGAGCTAGGGATTTCATTTCTTTAAAGACTTGTTCTTTTACTACAGTTTCTTCGATTTTCAGCTTTTCGGCTAAGTTTCTGACATACTCTGCAAGTTCAATTCTATTGTCAATAAAATACAAGAATCTTGCAATTTTACTAACTATCATTGACTTCGCTCTTGGGTCTTGTTCGTGTTTTGCAAGAGCTAAATATTCAGCTATTAATTTATCAATTTTGTAATGAATGAAAAATTTGGCTTCTTTAATCAAATTATGAAAGGCTTCTATACCTTGTTCTTGAATAAATTCATCAGGATCTTTAGCTGGTATATCTATCACCTTGATAGCTGGATTAAGGTTGGGAGATACTTTCATTATTTGTTCGAAAGCTTTCTCTTTAGCATTTTCTCCAGCCTGGTCAGAATCTAAGCAAAGATAGATATTTTTGGATGTTGTGTACTTTAGAAGTAGCTTTGCTTGCTTAGCTGTAAGCGCTGTTCCTTGGTTCGCTACAACGTTTTGGATGCCGTATCTATAAAGAGCAATCTGGTCAAAATAGCCTTCAACAACTATTACAAAGTCCTCTTTACGAATCGATGATTTAGCTAAGTTTAAGCCATATAAATTATCACCTTTATGATAAAACTCTGTTTCTGGTGAGTTGATATATTTCGGTGAATCATCCTCCTGGTTTAGTTTTCTTGCACCGAAAGCAAATACATCTCCTTTCTCGCTAGCGACTGGAACCATGAGCCTATCTCTAAAACGATCGTAGTAACGCCCTGATTTCTCATGGTGAATCGATAAACCAGCTTCAAATATTTTTTTATCACCAGTTACTACTTTTTGTTTGATATGACTGATTAAATGTGTCCAATCGTCTTTGGAGATTGGGGAATAGCCTAGCTTAAAATCTATAATGGTTTTAGTGTCTATAGATCTAGCTGCAAGGTAATCTCTACAGGCTTTTGCGTCGTCACTCGCTAGTAATTTATCGTGAAAATACTCAGCAGCTATTTTATATATAGCTAGGTAGTCACCTTGAAGTTTTTGTTTGGCTTTAGCATCTTCACTGTAATTCAGTTGAACACCATATCTTAGTGCTAGATCTTTTAGAGTTTCAGAGAAGTCTTTTTTGTGAAATTCTGAATAGAATTTAAATACATCTCCACCTGCTCCGCAGCTAAAACATTTAAAGATTCCTTTTTGGGGGCTTATTTGCATTGAAGGTTTGGTGTCATTGTGAAAAGGACAAATAGATACATAACCTGCTCCAGATTTCTTCACTGGGATATGATCTGAGATTAACTCAACTATATCTGCTTTTTCTTTAATTTCGCTGATTGGGTCAGACATTGATCTTCAGTACTTTTATGATTCTAGCTTATATCTGTAAATGCCAAAGGCTAATAAAATAAGAAAAATATTGGGTAACCACATTGAAAACCATGCAAGTACTCTTCCAGAGTCCCCAAAAGAGTTCGATATAGCCTGAGTCATAAAAAACATAAACACAATTAGTCCAAGAACTATGTAGTCCCAGTTAATTGCCCTTCTTTTAGGGCTTAAGCCAAGTAGTGCTCCTATAATTGCAAGAATGGTGCAGGTAAATGGATAGGAAAAGCGTTTATGGAAGTTGGATTTTAGTGAATTTAAAGAACTTGTTTCAAGGTTTTCCTTCTCATGGTATTTGATAAGCTTAAATAATTTCATGAAGTTTAGTAAATTAGCGTCTCTATAACTAGCTAAAAGCTTCTGAGGGTTAATTCTTGATTCTATTTTCATTGAATCTGGATTTGCAATTTTATGCTGTAAATCTTGATTCTCTTTCTTTATCATAGAGCTATAGCTAACCATATTCATATTCCACTCTTTTTCACTCTGATTGAAGCTAGCCGAATCAGCTGAGTATATCTCAAGACCAGAACTGTTTTTTTTGTCATCAAAATCAACCATAATCAGATCCTCATAGTTGTTTTGGTTGGGCTGAGCTGTTTTCACATAAAGTATTCTTTCTGTATCTCCCTGTTCGTTTCTTTTAATATAAGTGAATGACTTAATCTCTTTCTCTGATTTGCTTCTAGCTTTATTGAATAATTTGATACTTAAAGGTTCTGATACTGGATATATAAATTCAGATACTATGAAGCATGTAAACAAGCCTATTAATCCAAAAATTCCTACTGGTTTAAGTATTCTTAGTAAACTTGCTCCAGCTGCTCTCATGGCAATAAATTCTGCCTGGCTTGAAAGTTTCTGGAAGGCAAGGAAGCAGGCAAGTAAAACACAGATAGGTAGTGTGTTTAAGATGATTTTGGGAATATCGAGCAGCATAATATAGGGTCCTATAAACCACTCTACTTTTCCAGAGGACATAATCTTAGCTATGACTTTGAAACGATCAATCCCAAGCCAAACACCTGTAACTATGCCAGTTGCACTGATAAATGGTAATAGAAACTGAGATAATATGTATAAGTCTAATCTTCTACCCATAAAGCTTATTCAATTGTACAAGTTTTGCCTTATAAAAACTATGAATAAATTAATTCTTGTTCTTCTAAAGTTTTCTCGATTTGAGTAAGAGATATAGCAGCCTTAAGCTTAGTTATGGCTTCATAGATCTCTTCTTTAGTTTCGTGTTTGTTAACGAAAGAACCAACTCCAACTGCTCTTGCACCAGCAGATATTGCAAGCGCAATGGTATCAGGACTAATACCTGAAGCCGTCATGATAGCAGTGCTCTCTAATACTTTATCAAGTTCAATTGTGTTACTAAGAGTTAATGCAACTTTTTGAATTGAACCAAGTGCTGAAGTAGCATTAGCATCACTTAAAGCAGCTCCTTCAGTTTGGATTATATCTACTCCAAGAGTTTCTAATCTTTTAGCTAAATCGATCTGATCATTGATTTGTAAATGACCTGGCACCGTAATAGAAACAAGTGTGTTCTCATTTTTGATGTTTATTAGTTCAGCTGCCATTGAGTAAACTTCCTCAGCTGAATAAAAAATACCCTGCTCGTATAAAGCTTCAAAGTTTCCTAATTCAAGAATATCAGCTCCAAGCTCTTGTGCTCTATTTAGTTCTGAAACTTTAATTGCTGAAACAGCTATTATAAGATTCGGGAATTGAGTTCTAACTTCTGAAACTATATCTTCTCTAGCACAGATGTCTAAAGCAAGGTCTCCAGCTTTATCTGTCATCTCTGCAATTCTTAAAACTTGTTCTTTATCGAAATTGAAAATACCTGCAATTATTTTCAATAAAGACTTCTGGCTTAATAATTCTCTAACTTGGTCAACTTTGTTTCTTGGCATGAATCTATTATAACAAAACTATTAGTAGTAGCTAATTAAATTATCATCCCAGCAGCGACAGTTTCGAAATTATTTTCATCAACTATTATAAAGGAGCCAGTAGTACGGTTATCCTCGTATAAGTCATAGAAAATATCTTCACTACAATTTAAGCTAACCTTAGCGATGCCATTAAGGTTGAGACTATTATCTGAATTTTCTTCGAATTCTAAGCTATGAAGATTGAGTTCATTACCCAGATCTTCTATCATGACTTTAACCCATCTGCTGCTATGCTTCATCCAGTAACGTTTTCCGGTTTGAGCAGGCTTAGAATTTAACCATGTAAGTATCGCATTGATTCTATTGTCAGACTTCGCTGGTTTAGATTTAGAGCAGATAATAGAGCCTCTAGAGATATCAATATCATCTTCGAATAGTACACTGATAGATAAACCTGGACTCGCTGATTCAGCGTCCTCACCTGCGACTTGAAGTCTTTTTACTTTACTATATAAACCTGAAGGTAAAACCATAAGCTCATCACCAACACGAATTTCACCACTAGCAAGTGTTCCAGCATATGCACGGAAATCACGGTAAGCTTCTGCCTGAGGGCGAATTACCCACTGAACTGGTAACCTAGTCTCATCGAAAACAGTCTTAGGGTTAATATGCAAATTATCCAAAAGATCAATCAGAGCCTGACCTTTGTACCAAGGCATGTTAGTAGATTTGTTAACAATATTATCTCCCTCTAATGCTGAGATTGGTAGGAAGTAAAACTCTGACTGAGATTCTTTTGGCATCCAGTCTGAGATACTCGCACAGATATCTCTATAGGATTGCTCTGAGTAGTCAAGTATATCCATTTTGTTAACAGCGAATATAACGTGAGAAACTCCAAGTAATAAAGAAAGATAAGTGTGTCTTCTACTTTGTTCGATGAAACCTGCTTGGGCGTCTATAAGTATAATTGCAGCATCAGCAGTACTAGCTCCAGTTACCATGTTTTTGGTGTACTGAATGTGTCCAGGGCAGTCAGCTAAAATATATTTCCTCTTATCAGAAGTAAAGTATCTATAGGCAACATCAATAGTAATCCCCTGCTCTCTTTCAGCTCTAAGTCCGTCTGTTAAGAAGGCAAGATTAATTTTCTCGTTACCGTATCTTTCTTTAGCAGCTTCAATATTTTCAAGTTGATCTTGAAGTATTTTTTTAGAATCATATAGAAGTCTACCAATTAGAGTAGATTTACCATTATCGACACTTCCTGCTGTAACAATTCTAAGTACAGTCGAGTTGTCAGCTATAGTTTTAATACTACTGTCTGTTTTAACTTGATTCATAATTGTCATTAAAAATATCCTTCTTTCTTGCGATCTTCCATCGCAGCTTCACTAGTTTTATCGTCTGCTCTACTCTGACCTCTCTCTGAAGTGCGAGTCGCAATAATCTCTTCTATAACTTTCTCCAAAGTATCTGCCTCAGACGGAATCGCAGCGGTACATGTAGCATCTCCAATAGTCCTATAACGAACTGATTGCTCAACTATTTCTTCTCCTGGTAAGTTCTCGATAAAAGAAGAAGGTGTTAATAACATGCCGTTACGATCAAATACTTTACGTTTCTTAGCGAAGTATAACTCAGGGATTTCAATATTTTCTCTCAAGATATACTGCCAAACATCCATCTCGGTCCAGTTACTAAGAGGGAAAACTCTAAAATGTTCGCCTTGACGGTGACGTCCATTGTATAGTGACCAAAGTTCAGGTCTCTGGTTCTTAGGGTCCCACTGACCAAAAGCATCTCTATGACTGAAGATTCTTTCTTTTGCTCTAGCACGCTCTTCATCTCTGCGCGCACCACCAATAGCTACATCAAAACCATGTTCTTTAATCGCGTCAAGTAATGTCACTGACTGTAATCTATTACGACTCGCGTATGGTCCAGTCTGCTCTTCTACTCTGCCATCATCGATAGATTTCTGGACTGAAGCGATAATAAGTTTCTCGTCAATTTCAGCAAGCTTTCTATCTCTAAATTCGATAGTTTCTGGGAAATTATGACCAGTATCAACGTGCATAAGAGGGAAAGGTAACTTCGCTGGAGCGAAGGCTTTCATCGCTAAGTGAAGAACTACTATCGAGTCTTTTCCTGCACTAAATAGCAAAACAGGTTTCTCACACTCAGCTACAAGTTCTCTTAAAATATGAATTGATTCGGCTTCAAGATAGGTTAAAGTATCAATTTCTTCACAAAGCATAAGAATAGCTTAGCATTTGTAAAGCATAAAAAAGAAATTTATTAAAGTACAGCGATTTGATTTTAGTTTTTGTTAATATCTATTAAACTAGGATCTAAATAATATTTATGGAAAGTTTTCCTGAAGGGATAAATATATCTAATTATGAAGAGAGGTATAGTCGAATGTGAACTAGGCTTAAATCTGTTTTTAATCAACGTGGGGATGTGAAGAATCAGCTTTCTTCTGCCATGAATAATCCTCTAAATGAAGAAATTCCAAGTTATGAGGAAGAAAAGTTTAGAGCTAGTACTCAAAAAACTAATGAGGGTCTTAGGTCTCAAGTTTTGAATAATTTAAATAAAGCTAGGTTTTTAAGTGATGATGATAAATTCATTAGCTCAGCTTCGAAAATTTAAAGACTATGAAAGTTTAAATAAGTTAATTATTAATTTGAAGACTCTTAGCCTTGCTGAACTGGAGGAAGCTAAAAATAAGCCTACTGATAAGAAAGTAGAAGCTGAAGAACAAGCCTTATTAAGTATTAATGTTTTTGTAAAGCAAGCTATGGAGAATATTGATAATAATGATCCTGCTGATCAATTAATTAGAAGTGGAAGCGAAGATTTATTGATTAAATATGAAAAACACTCAGTAGTTAAAGCTCTCAGTTCAGGGGCTGAGCCATTCTTACTTAAGATACTCTTGCAAAGGCTTTCTCATCTTCACACTAAAATTGGTGACACTAATTCCCTAACTAAAGCATTTATAGCTAATCAAACTATTTTATCTACTAGAGGCTTTATAAATCAGAGTCAAGGAAATGATTTGAAAGCTAATCTTGTTGATGAAAGCCTAGAATTTTTAATTAGCGTTTATAGGCATGAAAAATTACCCAAACTAAATAGTAATTTAAAAAATATTAAAACTTATGAATCTAGTAGTATTGATAACTTGTCTCAAATTTTAGAATTTGCTAGTAAGCCTATAAAAAGGACTTTCCTAGAAAGCTATAGAGAACATTTATTAGCTTTCATAGATAATCCAGATATTAAAAGTGACTTCAAGCAGGATTTAATAGATAAACTCGTGACTCATAATATATTCACTAAAGAAGGGCAAGACTCTCTTAATGAAGCCTTTGATGAAGCAAAAAACAAAGAGCTAAAAGCTTTATTATCTAATCAGGATTTATCTGAGACACCAATTACTAAAAAATTACTTTTAGACTTGCTTACAACTAATAGTAATGGTGAATTTGCAAAGCAAGTTGGAGAGGACGCTGGTAAAGATTTTAGGCTAGCTAAATATAATAGAGAGGAAGCTAAAAATATTCTTTCAAAAAATATTAGTGAATTTATTGAATTTTATAAGAAAAAAAAGAATTATTTACTTGCTAAGGATGCTAATCCAAATCCATCACTAAAAAATCTTGGATCTGTTTTAAACGATTTGAATCAGGCATTTACTGCTGTTCTATCTCAAGTTCCATTGATAATTCCAAGAAAAAACACTCTAAAAAACTCTTTAAATAGGAATAAGAGTTTAGATGATATTGATTTATTAAAAAGTCTAGAAACTTTTGCTAATACAGAAAATACTCAGGTACTTTATCCACTAATGGAAACTAAAGATGAATTCCTTGAAAAAGAGTTTGATAAGAGAATAGAAAAGTTAATAAGTGAAACTAATCCTGAAATAGACTCAGAGCAAAACTATGTTTTGAGTAAACTTACTGAAACTTTGCTTAAAGCCAATTCTAAGTTAGGAGATAATTTCAGTCGTTTTCTTCAGACTTTAGAGACTTTAGAGCAGATTTATAAGAGAATAAATTTTAGAAATATCAAATCTAATCTTGGTATTAAGCTTATTGAAAGTGAATCAAAGAATCTAAAAACCCTAGAAGAAGGAGAGCCTAGATTAGATGAGTTTTTTAATAATGTTGATGATCGACAGAAGAAGCAAGTTCAAAAATTCTATGAAGAGTATAAAGAATATTTATTGAAAATCTTTCAGTTAGTACCTGGAAATATTTCTGCTAAAAATGAATTGAAAAATAATTATCATGATGCCTTGGTAAGTAGTAAGTTAAATACCACTTTAGATAAAGACCTAGGAATTTTTGAAGAAGCCATCTTAGATTCTTTTCAAGTTGCTAGTGGAAATCCCAGTTCAATTAAAGAAGACAGTGTTTCTAACAGAATAGCTATTAAGGAATTAGTTGCGGGGGATAAAGAATTTGCAAAGATTTTCATCGATCGTCTTTTACTGCAAGCAGATAATTTTGATTTCAAAGAAGAAGATGGCTCTAAATCCAAAGCATTTGCAAATAAGGAATCATTAATGAGTTTACTTGAAAATCTACCTGAGCTAGATTCTTTTGATGGAAAAAGCTTTGATAAATTAACTAAATTAATTCAGAAATATTTAAAACAAAATCTATATGTGACCATCAGAGATTCTGATGCTTTGGGGAAAAATTTTGAAGTTAATGAAAAATTATATAAGCTTTCAGATGAAATGAAAGATCCAGAATTTAGAAAAGCCATTATCAATAATTATATTAAACTTATAAATTTAGTTCCAGAAACTGATTTGACAATAACCAATAATATAATAGCTCAAGTCAATGACTTAATCAAAGAAGATAATAGTTTTAATCAAGAAAGTGTTAGGAAAATGCTTCAACCAGTTTTAAGCAAAATTAGAGAAAGGATACTAGATAAACTTTCAAATGAGAATGGAGTAATAAAAATTGAAGATTCTCAATACCATCGCAATATACATAAATATCAAGCTTTTGATGTGAAGAGTTTCATGCAATATAGTTTTGGCTATTTTTCAACACAAGCTAATATTGATTTTGCAAATAGTATTTTAGAAAATGATGCTAATCTAGGTGGTTTTGGTACAGAACTTGCTATAACTCAAATGAAGCAGCTCTTGACTGAAGAAAAAACTAAGCAAGACTAGGCATTCTTCTAGCTACAAAATCTTCAAGTTTATCTGCAAGCATATAAGGATTAGTTTTTTTCTGGTTAGCTAAAGTATCACAACGCTTCTCATGGTAGTAATGACCTGGGTAAATCATAGTTGAGTCTGGAAGTTTCATTAAACGATTATGAATACTGTTAAACATTTTCACAGGGTCGCCCCCGACCATATCGCATCTACCGCAACCATCTATAAACAAGGTGTCACCAGCAATTAAATGTCCACCAGCAAGGAAACATTGTCCACCCGGTGTGTGACCTGGTGTAGGAATAAAATCTATGGGAATACCACCTAAGTCATATTGATAATCAGCTTCCACTGTTACAATATTTTTACCTTCGATATTATAAAAATCTGCTTCAACTTTAGAGATATAAACAGGTACATCATGGGTTTCTAGAAGTTTTTTGTAGCCTTCTATATGATCTGCATGACCATGAGTTAGTAAAATGGCTTTGATTCTATAGTTATTTTCTTCTACCCAATCTCTTATCGTATCAATATCCCAAGCTGGGTCTATTACAACAAGATCTTTAGTTTCTTTATTACAAATTAAATGAATAAAGTTTTTCAGGGTACCTAATTCAAATTGTTTAATTAGAATAGCTTCATTCATAGATTCACCACAAAAGTTTATACCCTGTTATTCTACATCTTCTTTCGGTTCTTCAGGGTATTTAATTCTTTCGTGGTTTTGACTTCGCCAGACTTTTACGAAGGACTCTTGGATTATATCGAGATCATTGAAGCTTAGCCCTGAGTTGCTGAGTTCACCTTCTTTAAGCCTGCTCGTGATAATTTTATCGATTTTTTCTCTAACAGCAGCTTCATCGTCTAATTCTTTTTCACTTTTAAGAGCAGCTTCAGCACTATCTGCAATCATAGCTATCCCAGTTTCTTTAGTATTAGGAGTTGGACCTGGATACCTGAAATCTTCAGGATTTACATTGGCTTTTCCAAATCTCTCAATGGCTTTGTAATAGAAGTAATTCGTGATGGTTTTACCTTGATGCATAGGAATGAAATCTATAATTGCTTGTGGCAGCTTATGTTTCTTCGCTAGTTTAACCCCTTCTGGAACATGTGCAATGATTATTTCAGCAGATTTAGCTGGATCGTCTAGAGTAGTGTGAGGATTAGGTTTTCCAAGGTTATTCTCTATGAAGTAATCTGGGTTATAGGTTTTACCAATGTCATGGTATAACAGACCAACTCTGATAAGTTCAGTGTTAGCACCAATAGCATTAGAAGCTTCTTCAGCAAGACTGGAAACATTGAGTGAGTGTTGATAAGTGCCTGGTGCTTCTTCTTTAAGTTTTTTCAGAAGTGGTTGATTTGGGTTAGATAATTCGGAGAGTTTAAATGGTGTAAGTAATCTAAAAGTCGCTTCTAGATAAGGTAAAACTGCAAGGGAAATGAATCCAGATAGTATACCACCTAAAGCATACAGTGAAGTAATTACTAGAACTGAACTAACATTGAAGTTTCTAACAGCAATTATAACGGTACATAAGAAGACTAATGACTGACAGATTGCAATTTTGGTACCGGCGTTCGCTAGATCTTCACGTTGATGTGCTCTTTGGACTAAGAATATAGAGTATATAGCACCAGTGAACATAGGTAATACCTGCCATAGATTTAAATCAAAACTATAGATGAGGAAGAATGAAACTAATGTTGCTGAGAAGAATGCTATGCCGGGTAAGTAGAATAGTGTCAACATCATTGGCATTAAGGCAAGAGGTACTAAAGCAAGTTTACTTATACCCCAGAGTGAAATCAGTGATATCACAGCTTGTGAACCAAGTACAACTGTAATAATCATGAATAGTCTCTTGGCTGAATAACGTTTCTTTTCTAAGAAGAAAGCGTATAATCCAAACAAGGATAGAGATGCATAGATTACATATGTATAGTGAAGAATCTGCTTCCAATCTGTCTTCGGTCTGAGTAAATTTAGATTCTTCATATAGTAGTATTCACGCTCTAGAACTCTTTTACCTTTCTTTGCAAGTACTGTGCCTAGCGGTAATTCAACTTTTACATCTTTAACTGACTCCATTGCTTGAGACTCTATCTCTTCAACTTTGCGCCAATCTATTCCTATATTAGGGTTCGTTGTGTTGAGAATAATACTTCTTGTCAGTTTTAGCTCTAAGTCATTTAATTCAGGGAAGAGCAAAGCGATATTGGCTGAGATTTTACTTTTAGGAAGACCATTTACTATTCCTAATTTCAAGAGCTTTTTTTGTATTGAGAAAAGCTTTGCTATAAAAAGCTTTTTGTTTTCAATTTTCTTAAAATCTGTGAAAAAACTTTCTCCAACTAGGTTTTTTACTTTTTTCTCCAATGCATAGTCTTTCCTGTATCTAGATACTTCATTTAAGAAAAAATTCTTCTCAAATGTCGAAAGAGTAGCTATCTGAGCAACATAGGAAGCTATGGCTGGGTCAATATCTTCTTTTAAACCACTGTTGGATTCGAGTTGAGCCTTGAATTCATTGAATGAGCTGTCACTCATTTTGACGATTCTGATTTGAATATCTAGGTCAATTTTATTGATAATTGGCACTTCATAATCTTTCTGACCAGTAATTTCAGATTTTATTACTTTGGTGTAAACCTTTAGGTCCTCTAGACTTTTTTGGGTGGCATTATCATCTATAGATAAAACTTCTTTGTCGCTGAGATTTAGAACTGAGCTAAGCTTAGCTTCTTCTCTAGCTACATCGGTTGCTACTTTATCGATTACACTTGCACTATCTTTTAATATGACGTCACTAGGGCTGATTTGGTTAAGAGTAATCAGTGGCTTATACCAAGTTCTCACACTAACTAAAGATGTGAAAATAAAGGCAGCAAGGAGTATAATCAATACTTTGAAAAAAATTCTAAGGAAATTGCGGTCAAATGTCATACGATCTCGAATCTATACTTAATTATATTGATAGTAGCTCAAAAAAGCTAATTGCAGTTCTTGGTCCTACCTGTACTGGGAAAAGTGATATTGCAATTGCAATTGCAAAGCATATTGATGCGGAGATTATTAATTGTGATAGTAGGTTGATTTTTCAAGAGATGAATATTGGGACTGCTAAGCCTAGTGAAGAGGAGCTTGGGGAAGTAAAGCATCATCTCGTGAATATTAGAAAACCTGATGAGATTTATTCAGCTGCTAATTATAGAAAAGATTTTGATGAGATTATAGATGCCCATAGAGACGCTGATGGCAACTTGAATAAAAAGTTTGTAGTTGTTGGTGGTACTGGTTTATACGCTAAGGCTGCGCTTGAGAATTTGAATATGCCGGAGACTGGTTCAAATACTGAACTTAGAGAGGAGTTGAAAGCAAAGGAAACAGAAGAACTTGCTCAAATGCTAAAAGAGCTTGACCCAAAAGCATATCTGCAGGTGGATATGGATAATAAAGTTAGGTTGATCAGGGCAATAGAATTGGTGAAGGATTCTGGTAAGACCTTGGCTCAGATCCGTTCTAAAGCTAGTGAAGATAGATATGATACCTGTTATTTAGCTTTGAATTTTGAAAGAAGGCGTGCTTTATATGATCTTATAAATGCAAGAGTTATTAGAATGATCAGGAAAGGTTTGGTGCATGAGGTAGAAGCACTTCTCAATAAATATGGTGAAACTCAGACTCTAATGAGTACTATCGGTTATAAGGAAATAATTTCATATTTGAAAGGCGAGAAAGCTAGCTTGAGCGAGGCTAGAAGAGAGATTCAGCTTAAAACTAGACGCTATGCTAAGAAACAGATGACCTGGTTTAGAGCTAATCCGAAGATTAAGTGGTTTTATCGGGATTAGAATTTTTAATCCATTCTACTGATTAAAATCAATATGTTTTTATGTTATTATTTTATTCCTAGGTAGATTGCAATCTTATCTGGAATTGTTTAAAAGGAAGCTTATATTTTGAATAATTTAGTCGGGAAAATCGTTGAGAACCCTGTTGTAAGAGGTTTTACTGCTGCAACATTATTAACCGCTACAGCTGCTTGTAACGATATTCATGAAACTGGTCCTTGTCCAGATTTGAATAGAGAAGTGATTTCTAAAGTCATAGATGAGAATAATCATCTTTCTATACATTCTAATAAGGCTATAGCTTCACCTGTTAAAAATGAATATAAAAATATGGCTGATGCTATTTGTGATGCTATGAGTAATTTGCATAATCTTGAGTCTAAACAGTTTGATAAGTTACAAGCTTCTCAAGATAAGTCGAAGAAACTCGAGCAAAATTATAAGTCTTTTGGTGAAGCTTTCTCCCAGATTTTAGATTCTGATTTAGAATTCAATGATTCTGGTTCTAAATTTGTTAATCTAGACAAGAATGACCAGGAACTTTATAAACTTGAATTTAGAGCTGTTGTTGTAAGGGATTCTGTTTATGTATATGCTAGTCCTGACTTAACTCACTCTAAGACTGAAGAAAGATTTAGAGATAAAGATAAAGTTCAATTTGCTCTTCGCTTCACATTGAATAAGGATGGTTCTATGAGTGCAGCTATTGGTCAGAATCAACTTATAAAACCTGAAAATATATCTGATTTGACTTCAGATCTTAAGGAATTTGCAAATAAACACAAAGAAGCTTTTAAATATATTATTCTGCAACAAGCTGGTGGAGCAAGTGAGAATAATGAACCTCCTAAAAATCAAAAAAAGTATGAGCTGCCTCATCGTAAGCAGAACATTAGAAAATTATTCATACGCAAAAAGAATGTCGCTAAAAATGAAAATAGCGCGATTGTTTAATTAAACCACGCCATTTTTTTCTTTTCGGAAGAAAACTATTCAGTTAGGGAGTCAAGGATAAATTTTCAAGTCCTGGCTTTCTAGCTATCAAATCCCAATCATCTATCGGCTCATCTACAAGTGTGCTACCTAAGGCGATACCACTTGAGTTAGGAGCTATATTTCTATTTATGCTTGGATTTAAAACATCTGTCTTGCTTCTTTCAGGTATGCTTATTAATACCAAGTAAATTAATTATTTCGGAGTTCAGTCCATTTTCTTGAACATAGCTCCTTAATTTTATTTTTCATATT
>JAKVAO010000019.1 GCA_022447685.1 Candidatus Caenarcanales bacterium
TTGGGTATGACATTTATTCTTACTCCAAGTCTATAGACGCCTTCTAACCCCATTAGGTTCCATAGCTTAAATATTACCAACTTTCAAGACAGGCTCTAAGGAGTTAATTGAAATTATTGATAAATTTGTTGATGAAAACAATATAAATGTACAATATATGCCACCACTTGGATTTTATTCTATTAGGAATTTTAAGGATGGTTTTCAATTTACTAAAGAAAAGCTTGCTGCTGTGGCTTTAATACTTCAAGATAAATATCCGAGTACAAAACAATTAGATGCTTTGGTTCCGTCGAAGAAAATACAAGAATATTCAAAAGATAATATTGAGAAAAATAGATTTAGGGTTGATTATAATAATGAAGTTAATATTAGTGCTGTTTCTGAAGGAAGGGTTGCAAGAGCACTTATAGAATTGCTAGAGACTGGCAAATTGAAATATGTGGTTTCAACTAATTCATGGGGGCATTTAGATACTAAGTTCCAGTCTGATTTCATAGCAATTACGAATGATAATAAAATCGTTCCTATACAAGTAAAAGCCTCGCAGAAAAAAGCTGAAAGGACTTCTGCTGAATTAGATAGTCATGTGATTGTCAGCGATCAAGGATATAATATTTTTTCTGAGCCAAGACTTTCTCAACACTTGAATGAACAAATCAAAGAGTCCAAAGGTCTAGATGAAAATATTTCAGTTATGTATTTTATAGAAAAGCAAGCATCTGGAAACGGCTACATATCAGGTTTGACTGATGACAAAGAAAAGGTTCTATTAGATAAGCTTAGAACAAACTAATCAAACTTAATCCCAGCTTCCTTAAGTCTAGTGAATGCAAGCTCAACTCTATCTACATCAGTAGTAAGAGCCATTCTGAAATATCCTTCACCAGCATCACCGAAGGCATTACCAGGTGAAACTACAATACCGCACTCATCTAGAAGCTTTTCACAGAATTCAGATGATGAAGTGAAAGACTTAGGAATTGGAGCCCAAACAAACATAGATGATTTAGGAGCTTCGATATCACATCCAAGTTCTTTAAGTCCTTTAACTATAGCGGTTCTTCTATCGTCATAGATAGCATTTCTTTGATCTAAAGTTTTTTGATCAATTTCTAGTGCTTCTAAACATGCTTTCTGTATAGCTTTGAAGATTCCAGAATCAACATTGGTTTTCACTTGAGAAAGGGCTTGGATAGCATCAGCTTTACCTAGAACCCAACCTGCTCTCCAGCCAGTCATGTTGTAACTCTTAGAGAAAGAATGAAACTCTATAGCCACTTCTTCAGCGCCCTTGGCGTTGAAAATAGATGGAGCCTGATAGTTATCAAAAGTAATTTCTGAGTAAGCCATATCGTGGCAAAGTAAAATATTATGTTCTTTACAGAAATCTACTGCTTCTTGGAAAAACTCAACAGGTGCAATCGCGCTTGTTGGGTTGTTCGGGTAGTTTAAGAACATTATTTTAGATTTTTTAGCGATATCAGCTGGAATAGCTTTCAAGTCTGGTAAGAAGTTGTTTTCTTCTTTTAAAGGCATTTTGTATGGAGTACCACCTGCAAAGATAGTTCCAGTGTTATATACAGGATAACCAGGATCAGGAACTAATGTGTAATCACCTGGATCTATATACGCTAAGAAAATATTGTGAATCGCTTCTTTAGAGCCAATACTAGAAACACATTCAGTTACAGGATCAAATTCTTGGATACCAAACTTTTTAGAAGTCCACTTACAAACAGCTTTTCTATACTCTAGAGTACCAGTATATGGAGGGTAATCATGAGTTTTAGGGTCATTGATAGCTTCGTGCATTGCATCGATAACACAAGAGAAAGTCGGCATATCAGGATCACCAATACCCATATTGATAATATCTACACCCTTTGCAATTGCTGCTGCTTTCTTCTCATCTAATCTTGCAAATAGATAAGGAGGGATTTTTTCTAGTCTTTTGGAAGTTTCTACTTTTTGCTGAGTTGCCATATCCTGCATGATTTTAGCTAATTTTATCCATTTTTGCATTAATATTTTTTTATCTGCAACTTGAGTCTTATTTTGATATAATATTTCCTTAACAATTGTGTTATTCTCTTAAGTTTAAATGAGATAAAAATACAAGAGGAACTCAGAGTCAATGTTACTTATAAAAGGCTTTCTTGAAGATGCTTCAGCTTTCAGCTCAGAGAAGAGCTTTAAGTCTTTTTATTTGACTTTATCTTACAAATCTAACTTCAATGATTCCTACAAAAATATGGGACTCAAATCTGAAGTGAAAAAAACAAAGTTTATCGGTGGCAAAGATGCTTATGACACTAAAGATCTTGCTTTGATCAATGAGAAAAAGCTTAGTCTCAATGTGATTAAGAATATTAGAGATATCAGCGGTTATGAAGACGAGAAAAGCTCAGAGTTAGTTCAGACTCAAGTTGAAAATTCAAATTATGCAAAAGAAGAGTTAAATCTACTTGAGAATATAACCAGGATTGAAGTTGCTCCAAGTGGTGAGTTTGTTATCCAAGTTCCCAAAAAATTAAATCCTAGTGAAAGTGTTTCCCTGAAAGTTTATTCTCCACATGGTGAATTTACAAAAGAATTTAGCTATTTGATGGAGGATTTGAAAAATTTGGCAGAAGCTAAGAAGGATCTAAGATTAAAAATTGAGGCAAAATCAAGAACTTTTACTAGAAGACAATTCCAGACTAAAGAGCAGAAAGTCAGAAAATTAAGTGGGTCCATAAACTCTATTGAGGCAGGAGCAATTCCAGAGGGGCTGAAATTAGTCCTATGGGGCTCCAATAAACAATTGAAGCGCTTTAATGATAGTGATATGAAGGTCCTAGCTGTTGCTTTTACTGCTAAAGATGGTGCTTTTGAATTTGAGTATTCAGAACATGAACCTTTGAAGACAGCTTACCTAAGTGTTTCTGCTGACGAGATTCTAGCAAAAAAACTAGAGATACTTGCTGATGGACACCTTCCTGAGTCTATGAGTTTGATGTTTAGATCTATTAAATATAGTAAATTTATTGATTCTAATTCATCTAAGTCATACCAGAGTACAATGTCGGAGATTTTCTTCTATAGGGTTATCAGGACTTCTCAGTTTGGTTATGAAGATCAGATGAATAGTTCTAATTTTATTAAGCCACTTTCTTGCTTTGATCAAAATTATCAAAGTGAAATGAAACAAGTTGCTCATGGGCACGTTCTGGTTCTAAAACAATCTTGGACAGCTAAGCAGGCTTGTAAATTGGATGGGGATTACCAAAGAAAACTTGTGGAATCTGTTTTCGATGAGAAGTTTAGTCAGTATTACCTGGGAGGGCTTGGCTTTGCTCTTAATCTAGGTAGTATTAAAGCCAATGATAAGTACGCTACAGAACTATTGGGGAGTGCATACTCCTACATCGAAGAAGAATTGAAATCTAAGCTTTTTCTTCTGAAATCTCAGAAATCTTGCTCTTTTGTTGATATTGAAGTTGAGCAGAGTTTGTTTGATGTTAGAGCTGTGCTATTTGTCCCATATGAGATGAAGAAGTTCGACATGGCTGAAGTTTTAATGTATAAGTCATTACTGCAAAATAATCTTCTTGAATCATCTTATGAGCCCTTGCTTGCAAATATGAAAGCTTTTAGTGAAGATAATGTTGATCTTGATATCGATAACTTCCTCTTCCACGTAAATCAGAATCTATCCTATTATCACCGTTTAATTTGGTATAAAATGGACTCTAATCGCAGGTTTGAGATCTTGGATAATTGCATCAGTCCAAATACCAATGGGCGAAGTATTGCTTCTATAGTGGAGAACAAGGTCCTAGGTATTCTTGGTAACTCAATAATTCTTCCTCTAGCAGCAGGTTATAACTATAATGCTGGTTCCAAAGACGAGGTTAATGAATCTCTTATAGAACTTTATAAGAAAACTTCATTAACTAGCACCTTTAACCTTAAGCTTCCGATGGAAGCTTAAACATCACTAAAAGACCATTCACTAGCTTTATCACGATAATCTTTGATACTGATGCCAGCTGCTTGAAGTTGATCACGGATTTTATCACTAGTCGCGAAGTCTTTATTGGCTCTAGCCTGCTCACGAATTTCAAGTAATTGACTGACTATTGCATCCATGGCTTCTAGTTTCTGAGTATTACTGCTAGTTTGAGTTTCTAAATTGAAGCCAAGTATAGAAAGTAAGTAAATGATAGTATCTTTAGATTTTTCATCTTGGGATTTCTCGAATAACAATGCAAGAGCTTGCGGGCTAGATAAATCATTATCCATAAACTTTTCGAATTCTTTAATCAAACTCTGATCCAAAGAATCTTTAAACTGTTTTTCTATTTCACTAGCTTCAAGGTTCACAGCTTCTTCTTTGATGTATTGAAGCCTTTGGCTAAGTGAGTTTAGAAGTTTTTTGAACCCATTCTCTGCACTTTGTAATGCTTCATTAGTGAAGTTGATCTGCCTCTTGTAGTGAGTTGCAAGGCAGAAGTACCTGATAGTATTTGGGCTGAATTTAGCTAAGGTATCTTTGATAGTCATGTAATTATTCAAAGACTTAGACATTTTGGTACCATTCACCATAACCATACCGTTGTGCATCCAGTATTTAGCTAGTGCTTCACCTGTGAGGCATTCAGATTGAGCACATTCATTCTCGTGATGTGGAAATATTAAATCGTCTCCACCACTATGAATATCTAGAGTATTCATATCATGTTTCTCTAGAATTGATTTGATCATAGTACTGCACTCAAGATGCCAACCAGGTCTACCGTAACCCCAAGGTGACTTGAAACTAGTTTCTTTATCATCTGGGAAAGCCTTCCATAGCGCAAAGTCGAGTTGGTCTTCTTTCTTACTGTTTTCTTCTATCCTGCCGTGACCTTCTTTTAGCTGTTCTATACTTTGCTTCTTTAATTGACCATAGTCCTTATGGCATTTGATTCTGAAATACACATCACCTTCAACTTCGTAGGCAGCACCTTTGTCCATTAATCCTTGAATGAATTCAATCATTTCATCAATGTAGTCAGTAGCTCTAGGTTCAAAGTCTGGCCAAGAAACGTTTAACGCAGACATATCTGCCCAGAATTCATATGTGTATTTTCTAGATAAAGTATCAGGGGAAATATTTAATTCTTTAGCTCTATTGATAATCTTGTCATCAACATTAGTGATATTTCTAATCCAGTTAACTTTGTAACCTTTATATCTTAAATACCTTGCTAGTAAATCCCAAGTGATAGCACTTCGAGCGTGACCAATATGTGAATCATCGTAAACTGTAGGACCGCAAGAGTAAATATGAACCAAATCTTCTTTGAGATTTTTAAAATCTTCAAGCTTATTCGTTAAATTATTAAATACCTTCACTCAGTCTAAAATACCATAACTTATTAGTACTTGTTTCTGAAAATCAAACATTTCTTTAGCTTCATCTTCTGTTTCATGGTCAAAACCAAGCAAATGCAAGACTCCATGTATGAATAGAAAGATTAATTCTCTTCTCAGGCTGTAAGCAAATTCTTTGGCTTGCTCTGCTGCTCTTTCGGTACAAATGATAATATCACCGAGTGCTTCAATTTCACCTTCTGGAACTTTAATCGGACTTGCGTTGAAAGATAGTACATCAGTTACCTTGTCTTTATTGCGAAAGTTTCTATTCAACTCCTGAATTTCACTTGCCTCACAAAAGCTAAGGCAAATCTCCTTATTCCTGTGATCTTGAATATTTGTAATCTCATAGCAGAGCTGAGTGATTTTTTGCCAATCAGCAGCGCCACTAATACTAATTAGTTCTTTACTTGTTTCTGAATTTAAATATTCTTCTTTAGAATCACGGTTGATTACAGTAACTGGCATATATTTACTGTATCAATTCTATAGCAGTACCAGTGATTTTATCTGCAAGTTTTTGAGCTTGAGTTGCGAACTGGAAATATCTTTGAGCTTCTGTAAGATAGTGAGCTTCTACTTTTGAGAATACATTACTCTTCTCTATCGCTTCTGAAAGTATTGTACTGTTGGTACTTGCCAAAGTAGGTAAGCCAGAGCTTTCATTAGGTTCGAAGTAAACTCCGTCTTTTTTATCGGTTAAGCCTTCAGCGTTATTGAAATTAGCTAATTGGATTTTATAAAGCGAAACTAAGTTGTTACCATCTTTTCCGTAGACTATTCCGTCTTCAGCGATTTTGATCTCATCATATAGACCGAGGTATTTACCATTGCGAGGATCTAGGGCAAGGCTTATTTCTTGAGTGTTACCAATCGGTCTCCCTGGTGGTACAAGTTGTTGGTCAGCACCGCTATTGGAATAATTGAAAACATTTGCTTGGAAGAAATCGGTTCGGTTGGTGGGGTCTGTATTATAGGCATTGAGTGTTCTTTCTCTTCTTAATCTAGTATAGGAACCTTCAAGTGGAGTCCCCATTAATTTAAAACCTTCTTTCGTAACCATTGTTCCAGACCCATCTATATGAAAGTCACCAAGGCGTGTGTACATAGTTTGATGTTTATCTGGGTCCCAAACTGTGAAAAACCCTTTACCTTTGATATATAGTTTGGTCCATTCTCCAATTCTTGGCTCTTGTTTACCCTGCTTCATGCTGATGCCACTATCAACAATTTCACCACCATGCATAAAATCTTTGAAAGCCCATCTTTTGGCTCTATGACCATCCATTCCCATTCCAGCGATATTACCTGAGATGATAGATATAAGCTCTGTTGAACTCATGGTCTGGTTTTGTGATAAATGGTGTAGATTATTCATATTTATTTACCCATATAGCTTTGCGACATCAAAAATCTGTGTTTCGCCCATTCTCACATTTTTCTTTGCAAGAATAGATCTTAAGATACCTTCTTTTGTTTTAAAAATTGATACTAGGTCTTTGGATCCGATAGCTTGTATATCTACGTTACTACCACGCATTCTAACTATCACAGTTTTCACATCTTCTACATCAGGGATATCAAGTCTAATAGCTTTATTTTTTCCATCTTCCATTAACCTAGGAGCTAAAATTTCCCATTGTGCCAATTGTTGTTTTCTTTGTTCCTCTATACTTTGTTGCTGCTGGTTAGTTTGCCCAGCATTTACCTGTTCTTGCTTATCCTGTGCAGCTTCATCCATGCTATGTTGCTTACTTGAATAGTGGGCATCTTCATCTAGCTCTTGTCTTTGAGCTGTTTCTTGATTCCTAGCTTGCTCTACAGCTCTATGAGTATCTTGCTTACTCATAGCTATTTTCTTATGAGACTTTTTTAAATCTGCTTCTTCGTCTGATTCAGCTAGAGCATCTGGATTATGTTTGTGCTTATTCTTTGTTTGTTTTTGACCAAATTTTGATTTTAGTTGCTCTTTACCAGCTTTGGCTATGTCTTTAGGATTTAGTTCCTGGTCTTCTAATTCCTGATCTTGCTCAGTCTTTAATCTGTCATTTTTACCTTTCTTATTAAGAGTTGCCATTTGTTCAGCAAAACTCATAGACTTAGCTTTATCATTCAAGCCTTTAGCCCCATTCTTAGTATTAGCTGTATTAGCTTTACTATTAGGTTCCGTCTTTGTTTCTCTACCCTGGTCTCGATTTACAGGTATAGTTGATCCTTGTAGGTCACTCATAATTATAGTGTAGGTAATTTAGATTAAGGATTGGTTAATCTATTGCTATTACCAACTGATTTTTTGCATCGGTATACATTGCTTTAGCGTCAGTAAACGAATCTATTTTTGCATCATTTCTTTCACCTACTGGCAACGACTGTTCAGAAGCTATTAGTTGATCATAAAGAGATATTAATTGATCGAAGTATGCTACTTGTGTTTGAACTGTTTCGTCTGAGTCCTCACCTTGAAGAAAATCAGGAACATCACCTTTAGCGATATCAGCAGTATTTAAATCATTTGAGACTCCACCTGCAAGACTGAATACACTCACTTGTGTGTCTGCTAGATTCATGAATAATATTTCACTAAGATCTTTAGCTAAAATACCATCATCGTCTTCGATATAGTTGTTAATCATTTCTTGCATTGTTTCATTGTTGATATTCATTAATTCATTGGTCACCGAAGAGCCACTATAAGTTTCACTAGAGTCACTAGCTGTACCCATTACGAATGATTCCATTCTACCTAAGAGTCCTAAGAATTCGGTATCTCCATTTAGGGTAAGATCTCTAATCATTTCAGTTGTTTCTAAGAGATTTGCAGCTAACTCTAAAGATTTTTCGCTGAGATCATCATTCAATATGTTAATCTTCTTACCAAATCTTCCTTCATAATTAACAATTGACTCAAGATTGGCGATAGCTTCATCATTACCCTCTACAGCAAATTTGGAAAATGCTGAAACAGCATTTTGGTAAGTTGTGCTACCCATGAAGTCACGGAATCTACTATCAATCTCATCTGGTGCATCTCCATTAAATTGATTTTGGAAATCATTATAGATGCTTACAAATTGGCTAGGGATACCTTCTTGCCCTGATGAACTGGATGAGCCAGTAGAATTATTGCCACTAGAACTTCCCGCGCCTCTAAAAGAGAGTATGTTGTTATTTGATTCAATTGTTCTATCTCTTTCTTCTGAACTAGGATAAGGCTCTAAATATTCATTATGTTTTTGGATTAAGTTAAAAGCAAGATCTCTATATTCAGCGTCATACATAGTAAAGAAAGCTCTTTGAGCATTAGGTAAGGTTACAAAACCTGTAGCGTTAATCAAAGCTCTCTCTGGTTCATTTTTGATTTCGAAAAGATCTGTGATAACTTGTCTTGTTTGGTTTCTATCAGGTGAATCCATTGATTCGTTAACTTCAACTAATTGATTAAGTGTCTCATTTATTAGTTTTATCATAGACTCTGAACCAAAATCTGTTAACATCGACTGCTTAAGAGCTTCTGGTTGCACAAATGCAAATTCATCCTGAAATTCATCCAATATGTCTACAAATTTTAGATCTTCACTAGTTATGACTTGGTCGATGCTAGGGTTGTTTTCTTGGATCGTGGCAAGCGTAGATAAAGTTTCAGCCGAAGCTCCTTCCTCTATTAGGTTTAAGTAACTTTGAGCAAGGTTAGAATTTTCACTTTCAGTTAAATACGTTACAAAGGTTTCTTCTTGTTCACTACTCAGTCCAAAATCTCCATACACATATTCTTCAATGAATGCTAATTGGTCATCGCTACCATTATTATTTACCAAGTCAGTAAAGGTTTCAATTAGAAAGTCGCCTGCACCATTCAATAAATAACTGCTCAATGTTTCTGCGGTATTGCCAGTGAAATTATCATTTTGTGCAACAGTTCCATAGAATCTGTCAAGCATAGTTTGATCAGTGGTTTCTTGTGCTAAATCCAAAAATACTTCAGCTACTGTCGGATCTTGGTTCTGGAGTATATCTAGGAATTGCTCTATGTTATTACCATCTAATGTTCCCCTCTCAAGGTTAGCGAAGGTATCGAAAACTTCTAACTGCTTGCTAGTAGCTTCACTATTAACTAAGTTGATAAATGGATCAACTATAACCATACTTTGACTACTCTGTAAGTATTCTGCAAGTGTTTCTGCTGCTTGGGTATTAAAGTTATCATTTGCAATTACAGCATCAAAAAATTGATTAGCTCTAGTACTTTCAACGGCACTTGTCCCGAAGAAAAACTCATTTATATCATTAGCATTATTGTCCGATTCTACAACGTCTAAATAAACATTAGATATTTCGACACTATTTTCAACTAACAAGCTAAGGAACTGTTCTTCTTGTTCTGTGTTCAAAGCTAAGTCACTTGCTAAATATGAATCAAATGCATCTAACTGTTCTTCACTTCCGTTATTAACTATATTTACAAAGGCTTCAGAAACGGCAGCTCTTTCTTCTTGTAGATATGTCGTTAAAACTTGTGCATCTCCAAAATCTAATGTATCAGCTCCCTGGGTTGCGTTAGCGAAAATCTCGAGCTTTTCGTCATCAACACCACTAGAAACAAGATCAATATACATCTGAGCCAAGTCGGTATTATCTTCAATTAGATAGCCTAAGTAAGTAGCCTCTTGCTCAACTGATAGTTGAACTGCTAATTCAGGTGGATTCATTATGAATTCTTCAAGCATCGAAAATTGTTCTTCTGTGGCTTGATTCTCAACAAGATTTGTAAATGCACTAAGAATAGCATCTGAAGCACCTTCTTCGAAGTAATAGCCAAAGAAAGTTTCTTTCTGGTTATCATTTGCTCCAGCAGATTCTAAGCGATCAAAAATTCTTACAGCCTCGCCATCAAGT
This sequence comes from Candidatus Caenarcanales bacterium, assembly GCA_022447685.1. Taxonomy (GTDB): domain Bacteria; phylum Cyanobacteriota; class Vampirovibrionia; order LMEP-6097; family LMEP-6097; genus DT-14. The sequence continues at coordinate 10,297 of JAKVAO010000019.1, forward strand.
GCTGCTTCTTTCTGTTCGAGGTTGATACTATCACTTACATCTCCAGCGTATTGACCCTCAAAACTAGAGTTACCTCTAGTGTAGTTTCCCCATGACTCATAAGCAATATCTTCGAAGCTACCTTCATTTGTTAAAACCGACCAGCCACCTCTACCATTATTAGCCTCTTGCGAATAAGCAAAAGTTGCAGCACCATCTTCATCACCTTTGTTGTCAGCATGAACAGCATCGAATTCAATGGCAGTCATATCCATTTTCTTGAATTCACGTTCTCTAGGACTTCTATCTGACATGTCTTTTCCTGTATGAAAAACATCATCGCCTGAAATTATATATAAACCGTTAGTGAGATAGATATCTCTTTCATCATTTCTTTGATGACCGGCCCCGCCTCTCCAGACTTCTGTATTGAAATAAATTTCTGTTCCATCGTCAAGTATGAATGTTGAATCATTACCGAAGTGCCAATCATAGCCACCCACAGCTTTATCATCATCAACATGAGGGTCACCTGACACGAATGTTATTCTTTCACCAGTATCATCATATATTGATGTTCTATGTCCACCCTTATTAGTATCTGTAACTATAGTATAACCACCTTCAGTTGTTATCATGGCAGCTCCATTTCCAAGACCGTGGTTGATGTTTTTACCGTTAATATTGATTTTATTTCCAGTTATGCCTGTTTCAGCCTCGAAAGCTACCTGTACATTTTGAGCTACTCTTGAATCTAATATGTTAGTAAGTACACCGACATCATTCATTCCACCAGCAGTACCATTAGCGTCTATATCAACGTCAAAATTTTGATTTAGATTACCTTGAGCATCGAAGATTTTAGCAATATTTTCATTACTTGCTATATTGCTTAGAGTACCAGCTATATCTGCGATTGTAGCGTTGTTGAAATTTCCGGTTGCAGGATCTATATCTATTCCGAAACTTTCAGAAAATGCTGACTCAATAACATCTCCTAAATCTACACCTTCAGCATCACCAGCAATTTGTCTTTGTAAATCTTCTACGTAAGCATTTATCTTATCTTGTTGTAGTTTTTGCTCTTGGCTTAATTCTATTCTGTCTACCATAATATGCGCTCCATCTGAAAGTATTGTTGCAATATATAGTTAAGCTAAAGTTAAGGGGGGGATCTTTTTATAAACCATTTGCAGCTTTAAGAACTGCAACAGCATCATTATAAGAGCTTATGCTAGATTCAAGATTGTTTATCTGAACAAAATCTTTGTTAGCATCGCTTTTGGCATTTTCAATATTTAACTTCTGAGTTAAGAATGATGACATACCTTCATACATCAATATCTACGCTTCTGCTTTAGCTACATTGCTCCCATCTAGGTCTCTAAACCTTAGTGTGAAGCCACCAGATGAAACTCTATCAGTGTTTTCACCTTTCCTTGTTATATTTCTTGAGTCAATAGCCTTGAAATTATCTTCTGTGAATGTTGTTATTAATTCTGATAGATCACCAGGGTCAATTCCAGGAGTGATACTAGAATCTGCCACCAAGCTTATATCTTTAGTATCAGATACTATCTTAATAGTTTCTTTTATATAGTCCATCGAGTCCGTATCTGCTAGGTATTGATCCTGTCTATTGAGTAATACTGATATAGTTTGCTCCAAATATGTATCAGCTTGCTCAGAATCATAGCTATTGATCCCATCAAGTTCATTTAACAGCTCAACGATATCTGCTGATACCTCTAAAATTGAATCATCAAGAAGGTGAGTTCCAGCGTTGACTATGAAGCCTTTATCACCTTTATAGGTCATTAATGTTAGGATATCATTGATTTTAGCTGTTTCATTTGCAGTATCAGCATCAATATAGGCTTTAATAAGGTCTGTATCGTACTCAGTTGTTTTACCATTGAATAAGTTTATGAAGTCATTAATTTCCTCTGCGCTAGGTTCTCCTGGAGATTGATCTTTGAAGTATGTATAGAGTTCGACTTCTTTATCAAGCTCGGAACTCAATAAATTAATGTCGCTGCTATTAATATTTAGGAAGTTATTATTTCCTGCGTTCAGTGCGTTCTGAGAATAATTTGCTAAATCTGTAATATAATCCAGGCTCGCTTGATCATCAGAGTATTCATCTGGATCAGAAAGTAAGACTTGAGCTATTGCTTCAAAATACTCAGCATTTTTATCAGCGTTACTAGTTCCAGCAGCCTTGAGGTCATCGCTGAGTGTGAGTAGATTATTAGTAAAGCTAATATAGCTAGCATCAATATCTTTACTAGGAGTTGTGAAATTTTGTCCATTTATTCTTTCGTGCTCTAAAATATTTTTGATTTGAGTTGCCGCCGTAATTTCACCAGCACTTTGAAAGTCAGCGTAGGCTTTGATTAATTCTTCACTATATTCATCAGTGTTTGTTTCAACTATATCTTTAAATATACTTAGATCACTTGGAGGTGCAGAGCCACCAAAAGATGAATTGAAGTAATCAATAAGTTCAAGTTCTTTTTCTCTTTCATCTTGTATATTCTTTAGTGACTTACCAGCAATTTCTGTTTGGTATTCAAGAGCATCATCTCTAGTTCGGTCTTGGAAGGATAGAAACTCTTCAAGCTGAAATAATGTCTCATCCCTTTCTGGAGAAGATGGCATGTTTTCTAGCAATTCTTTTTGTTTGTCAGTAATGCCAAATATAAGTCTCTCATAATTTAATTCATAGCTTGGGTTATGTAAATAAGATTTCTCCAATGCGTTATCAGTAAAGAACTTCTGTTCATCATATTTACTTGTAAAAGTTTGATTCCTATTAAGTTCAAAAATTGGCGTACTTGGGTCTTCGAGCATAGAATTTATCGTTGACATAGTAAACTCTACTGATTCTCTTCTTAAATAATAAGGCACACCAGCTGCTCTATTGGCTTCATCAATTTCTAGTAACTCTTCAAGAGTTTCATTAACAAATCTTGTTATTCCATCTTCATCAAAGTTATAAATTAGATTTTCATAGAGATTGGTCTCCTCATAGCTAAAGCGGTTATATATTTCATCCAAATTTTCTATAAATCTAAAATCATTCAATAGGAGAGTTCTATCGATATCATTGCCCATTCTAAATACATCATCTAAAGCTTTTATTTTTTTATCAATAATCTCTTCTGCATCTTTCATTTCATTCGTTCCAAGTAAATCACCATTGTTGGTGAGTATTTCAGCACGATTTGCTGCAAAGTCTTGTGCAGCTTCGAAATTGACTAAGCTTCTTGCAAAATCATCTGTTTCATATTCGGCAAGGTAGTCAAGAAAATTATGTTCATCTTTCAATTCTTCAAAAACTATTGAGTAATTATCATCGACAAAAATCTCATTTAAATTATCAATTTCATTAAATATATCCAAAGAAGCCGTTTGATAAAATTCTTCCATTGTTGCGTAATCCTGAAGCTCCACTACGACTTTAGGGTGATCATTACCTCTAAGTAATTTTAGGTGAAGAGCGACTTTATCATTTACATTAATTTGTTGATTGTTTTTTTCTATAGGGTCACTTATAAGATCTTTAGCTGGAGGTAGGAGAAAGATCTCATCATAAGTATTAGATCTATACTCTGTATGTTCATCCATTCCAGTTTCTGTGAAGATATCGGTGTTATTATATTCTGTTCCGTCTAAAAGTGTTCCTACCATATACCCTGTATTTTCAAGAATAGTAAAACGTTGAATATCATCTTCATCAAGCCAAATTTGAAAAGCTGTGCCTTCTTCAGCAAAGCCTGTTATCGAATCTACTACAAGTGGACTGCCATTGTTATCTAATATTTTATAGATGGTTGGCTGATAGTCATTAATTAAATTGTTTTCATCACCAAGATTTATATTTTCAGGTGTATTTGTATCAAATTCCTGAACAGTGATTAAAGCTGTAGCGAAAGACAAACTATAAGGTAATGGCCAACCTTGTTCACTTATTCTTCTTTTGTCATCAATATTTTGATCCAAAGTATTGATATCAGGAAGCGTTGCATTAAACTCCCTAATATTAAATAGTTGTAAAAAATCATCTTTTTGTTGCTCTGCCGTATATATTTCTGTTATGCCATCACCTAAGTACTCACCATTTCTTAAGTTCGTATTAATTACTTTATCAACTAAAATAACAACTCTATCTGCTTTATTTGGAAATTCATCTGGGTTGTTAATAATACCTCTTTGAGTTAAATCGCCAATTATTAATCTATCTAATAGAGCTTCTTTTTCATCATTTACAGATCCGTCTTCGAACATCCATTCAAACGCATCTACCAACTCATCATCAACATTTGTAGTCACAAGTTTAAGCATTTTGTCATAATCTTCGTCAACTGCATTGCCGCTATTTATCATGACTCTGAATTGCTCCATCTCATACTCTGTGAGCATGCGAGGTAATGCCTCATTGGCTTCTGCATTTCTTCTTAATATATTTGCCATTTCATCTGGCATGTTCATTACCGAAGCCATTTGAATATTTTCCAAATAATGATCAAGATCATTTGCTCCGGTTTGTGTTACTTCATTATAAGTATCAGCATAATAGTATTTATCTGCTTCAACTAATTTTAAGAAAATTTGAGAATAGAATTTGTTGTTTGAGACGCCCTCGCTAATATAATTAGTGATTTTATTTGTTGCATGCATTGTTGGATTTTCATAAGCATTTTCAAATAAATTCCGGTAATTATTATCAACTATACTATTTGCAAAAATATAATCAAAGCTGTCTACCCAATCAGCACTATTACCAGGTGGAACTCCTTCGAGCATATATTTCACGAGTCTAGTTCTGTCTTGCTCGGTATCATTGCTCCGATCTGAAAATATCTTGAAATCATTTAAGTCTGTATTGTTTGTTGATCTTTCTATCTCTAGATTAGCGCTATGGTTATTTTGTAAGGCTTCCAGTAATTCTTCGTCTCCTCCAGATTCAGCAAGACCTTCATCATCGAAAATACTATCAAGATTAGAGTATATATTTTCAATTGTATCTATATAGCTTTGGTTTGAGGTAAGCCCTTGAGCATTATCAGCTATATCGAGAATATACTGTGCTTCAACCGCTTGGGCATCAAAAGAATTTTTCATTTCTCTTATAAAGTAATCCTGAATTTTATTAGCTCCTGCTTGGTTGATATAGCTTGTATTTGCAGCAGCTCGGTCATAAAGAGCAATCTTATAGCCCGATACATTACCGTCAACAAACATATCAGTATATGACTCTATGATGTCTACATCAACTTCATCACTAATGTATCTAAATAATCTATCTAGATGATCATTGTTAGCTCCATTTGCAAGTAATAAGTTGAATCTATCATAGTCAGTGTTATTGAAGACTCTATCTAGGTTATAGTTTATATCTAAATTTCTTTCAAAAACTCCAACCATACGATCGGACATGTTGTAGTCAGCAGCTATTTTCAAACTATCAATATATTTGTCTAAGTCTGGGTTGCCGCTAATAGTGATATTTATTAGCCCTTGTGCATAGTTATCTTTGTCAGCATCAAAGAAGTCTAAGAATATATTCGCATACTTAGAGCTATTTAAAACTTCAGGTGTTCTAAATGCAGATTCAAAAAGACTGTCTCTTATAGTACTGTCCTTATTTTGATCAAACATTGAAATGTATGAATCACCCCAGTCTCTTCCTTGGTTATTAATTAAATATTCAAACAAATCTTCTCTATTTTCACTGCTAGAGTCACTATGATTATTTATGAAGTTATCTAGCTTATTATAGTTACTAATGTTAAGTGAAGAGTCTAGGATTAAGTTCCTTTCACTGTGACTATGTAAGATCTCCAAAACAGCTGCTGATTTGCCTTGGTTGCTGATTGTCTCAAGAGATTCGACATACAAAGCTTTACTTATAGAATTTTTATTGAGAATATCGACTAGTCTTTCGGCACTATCAAGATCAGCTGCATTTGTGAAATATGAATAGAATAAGTCCTTTATTGGTCCATCTGTTTGTAACTCTGTTAATGAATTTGCTGATACAAATAAAGTCGTTTCTTGTGCAGTTGGAGGTCCATCATTGAACATCTGGACATAAGCATTTATAAGGTCTGGATCTGAATTTGTACTTATAAAATTGAATAATTCTTCTATTTGCTTATTGTTCGCGCCTTGTGTTTTGATGAATAGTATTTGATCAATTTCATTTTCAGATAGTACTTTATCAAGTACAATTCCTTCGCTGGAATATTTTGTTAATATGTCTCCTATGCTACTATTTTTGCCAAGAGTTTCTGCCCTGATCAATGTATCAACATAGAAATCGCTGGAACTACCTCTATCTTTACTCAAATTATTTAAAGAGCGTGCAAACTCAAATTTATTTGGGTCTGAAATGTAGTTGAAAAATAATTGTTTATAAGAAGTGCCATAAGTTGTTGAGCTTTTATTTGTATGTAGAGTATCATTAGCAAAAGCACTATCATACACTGTTCTAATATCATCATTTATAGAATTACTAAGAAATAAATTGGTATAAGTGTTAATCCACTGGTTGTTATTGTTTTGTGGGATATCTGTAAGTAGATATTTTAGGTAATTTACTCTATCTTGTTTATTTGTATTTCCTAGGCTATTGAATGATTTAACGTTATTGAAATTTGAACTTCCTAGTTCTCGATCAATATTAATCCCTTGTTCATGAAGTGCCTGAAGAGCTTCTAATATTAATTTATCTTCTCCAGCATTAAAGTAAGTGGCTTCACCATTTTTGATATTTATTAAACTATTTTCGAATAAATTTTGTGAATCACTGTCTGTAACATTTTCATAGATTCGAAGATTCCTGAAAGTTGTTGCTGCATTTTGATTCATAGCATCATTATCATGAATTATGACGATTTCAGATATATCTTGGTTTAAGTTTTTTCCAACAGGGATGGTGATTTGGACAAAGTCATCATCAGGTAAATTACTTACAACATAGTCCTGAATTCCCAATGTTTGGCTTCCGTAAATTTGATACTCAGGTTCTATATTGTTCAGGTTATAGTTCTGACCTGGAGTTAATATACCAATTGCTCCAATCTCAGTATCAAGATTATTTTTTGATACTTCAAAGCTGATTATTGTATTATTGCTTGTATTATAATCACTAGGAAGTTTAAAAGATTTCCAAGTGTTGCCAGATAAAGTTAGATTACTACCATTGTTAGAAATGTTAAATACGGGATTTTGGTCCTGACCAGTAATTCCATTCATGTTAGCTACATCGAAAATATATTCCATGCCTGTAGATTCATTGAAAAAGTTCTTCACCTTAGTGATATCCAATATATCTTCTGCTTCATCAAGTTTAGAATCATTGAATTTATCCAAAAACATATTTTCTAGATCTGGATTGGCTTTAATGTTGGTATTTGCTAGATATTTACCATAAGTATTTATCTCTTGGGTGCTAGCATTACCATCATTGAAAATATTTGTATATGCATCTATTGTTGCAGTATCTGCACTAGTACTGATTAAGTCAAATAAAAGGTCAAGTTGATCATTTGTTGCACCTTGATTTGCTATGTTATCAAGTTGGTTGAGCTCATTAATATTTAATACTCGTTCTAGATTTGCATTATTAACAGCATTCCTCTTTAGTGTTTTTGCAACTTTTTCGTTGAGATTATTTTCTGCTGTGAGCTTTATACTGTCTAGATACTTGTTATTATCAGGGTTGCTTGATTTTGCGGTATTGATAAATTCATTAAGATATAAGTATTTTCTATTATCATAAAGTTCTATAAAGTTTTGTGATTGATTGAAATCTTGATATAGATTTGGTGTTTCAAAGGCTTGTTTCAGAATATCAATATTCGCAGGGCTTTGAAGTCCACTGTTGAATAAATCATCAAGGCTATTAGCCCATGAATCATCAGTTCCAGTCAAAAGTTGAAACATAAATTCTCTATCAGTATCACTATCAGTAGTTCTACTTGCAAAATTATTGAATAAATTATAATCTGCAATGGTGAAGCCTGAACTCATAGAGTATCCATTGCTATGATTCGTTAAAATTGCACTTGTTAGATCTGATGATTCTCCTAAGTTCATATTTGTTTCAAGACTGTCTATATATCTAGTTCTTTGGCTGGAGTTTGGACTTGAAAGTATATCCATTAATTCTTGAGCTTCTGAAATATCTGATTTCCCGTTGAATAGCGAGAAAAATAAGTTCTGCAAATTTTCAGATGCTTGCCTTGCCGGGGGCTCAGTTTCTTGAAAATTAGCGAACTGTGTCAACAGATCAGTTTTTGCTGTACTGTTGGTCCCATCCCCTTGAAGAGCTATATAAGCATTGATAAACTGCTCATCATTAATACTATTAGTTGGATTTTCGAATAAAATATTATTGTTTTTTGCATCCAATATTGCATTAAGAGCTGAAATATCTTTTTGTTCTTGAGGAGTTATATCTACATTGTATAGAGTTGCTCCATCGTCTCCGTTATGAATGGAGATCTGATTACCATCAAAGTCAAATTTAATTGGACCAGTTGCACCTGGAATATTTTGAATAGTATCTACCAAGCTACCATTTGTTATATCGTAAATTTTTAATTTTGCATTGCCACCTTCACCTGTACTGACAACAAGTTTCCCATTCTCTAATTTATATTCATGGGCTTTTTTCTCTGAAAACGATCCAGAAACTCCATCTGCGTGATTGATAACCCCAATAGACTCACCGGTATTAATATCGAAAAGTTGTGTTTCGAGAGTCTTAGTATTCATTACGCCAATATTGCCGAATATTTCAACTGTAGTTTCATAATTTTCTACAACTGGTTCTCCATCAGTAAAGCTTGCTGTTCGCACTCCGGCATTTAAATCATAAGTCCTAGCAAAACTACCTGTTAAATTATCGTTAATCAATGACCTAAGTTTATAGGCACCACCAACAATGAGTTTATCTCCATCTAAAGCTAGATCAAGCCCGGTATCACCAGAGGAGAGGTCACCAGTTGGATCACTGAAGTCTAGGATTGGAGTTGAAGGATCACCAGAATTTAAATCATAGACAAGTAGTGTGAAAGAATCATCAATGTTGCCGTAGATTGAAACTACTGCATAATCATCGTTTATTTCTACGCTTGTATTTCCACCCAGTAATTCAGGGTTTAGGACATCACCTTCGGGATTTTTTAAGAAAAAACCATCGTAATCAATTCCAGAAGACAAATCTTCTATATAAATACTGGTATCGCTGCTTGCGATCATCATATCATTTTCATTGATTTTTATTTCTTGACCGAAGTTGTTGGATACCACACCTAGATTGTTATTTAGGTCTGTTCCTGTTCTTTGTGATTGAAGATTACCACTGTTATCAAAAATTTTGATTCTACCATTGTCTGTAACAGCTTCACTTTTGGCGAATAAGACTCTAGAACCATTCAATGCAGTCTCTATATTGTCACCATTATCAACAGAGCCAAAATTCGTAACTTCGTTTATTTCACTGCTTGCAGGGTAAAGGCTTATGAAGTCTTTATTAATATCTAAGTTTAAATTTATCTTAATTGCACCGCTAGAGTCAAAGATCTTGTTTATATTTTCATCGGTACTCAAGTCATTGATGTGATTCGCTAAATTTAGAACTTCTACACTCTTGATTTCTCCACTTAGATCGGCATCAAAAAATTCAAATATTGGAACTAGATTATCATCAATTTCAACATTATCTATGTCATTACTGAGTACAAGTGCGCCAACTAATTGATCAGCAATAGCTTTCAATTCTTGCTGTTTTAGCTGTTGTTCAGTTGATAAGACAATAGACAAGTATTACAAATCTCCTACTGGTAGTCTATATACTATTTTTAATAAATTTAGTTAATGCTAGGTTAAGAAAGTATCTAATAAGGTAGTAATTTTTAAAATTATTGTTGGATCTTGATTTTTCTCAAATTCAATTTGAAGTTTATACAGTTTTTTGAAGAGTTCACTGATATTTTTTAGCTTTTCATTAAGCAATAAAGTATTAACTTTTCTTGCAAAATCATCAATTCTAAATACAAGTTCTTTGTAAAATTCTGAAATTTTGTCAAATTGATCTCTTTTTGCTTGATTGAAACGTGATAATTTGAATTTTTGTTCGTGAAAGTACTCCATGTTGCTCAAATTGAAGAGGTTGAAGATTAGAGTTTGGTAAAAAGCGTCTTTGCTTATCTCAAGTTCATTGAAGTGGTAGCAGATAACCTGGTAGAGATATCTGAAGTCGATGGTATTGAGCTTTGAGTCTCTATTGAAATCATATTTTTGGATTGATTTTAGTTCTTCTTCTCTAGCTTCTTCGAAGTTGGTACTAAAAATTCTTTTAAATTCTTTGAGGTGAGTTTCTGCCGCTTGAGGGTCAAAAATATACTCTTTGTCTAAATATTTAAATAAGTCTAAGACCTCTCTAGTCTGTGGTTTTTTTCTTAGATAGTTGTTGAGTAGATTGATTTTTTGAAACCATTTCATTTCAAATGATTTAATTTGATAATGTTCGTAGATATTACCGAACCATTGATCATGCGAGGTTTCTGCGATTAGAATTTCGAGTATATCTCCAAGCTCCATTAGATGCTTAAACTGTTTTAGTAAAATAGAGATATCTTTTTCTTTCAGGTGATTTAGATTGTAATAGAGACCACTTCGTACTCCCCATAAGGCATAGTATTGTTGTCTAGATAAGCGGTGTGCGCCAAAATTTGTTTTGAGTTTACTGTTGTCACTATTGATATGCTGTCCGAAATAGTTAATATGTGTTTTAGGAATTCCTGTCTCAGGGTCGAAGACTTGGTCAATTCTATGAGCAAAATATTTATGTTTGTAGTTAACTATATCTGCATATTGGATTTGTATGATTTCACAGATTATGTCCATGGCTTGAATATCAAAGCACGAACCGCCTCTACAGAGTATCGAAGAAATATTACTTTCATTTTTGAAATTTTCAAAGAAGGATGTTTCAATATCGAATAAATGTTTTTTACCGTCTCTAAGACCGAATTTGGAAAGATCATTGATGAGATTTTCTCTACTGGTATTTAATCTAGATAGATATTTAAGGGACTGGAAGCAAGTTTTGATATTTAATTTATTGCTGAGTAGTAACCAAATCATTTTGTCATCGTTTGTGTTGAATTCTTTAGCGATACTTTGAGCCCAACTTAAGTATTGATAACTATTCCAAGCTTTTACTTGTTCTTCTGTTTCACCAGCATGACCAAAAAATAAGTCGTGGAAATTTAATCTTTGTCTGGTGATTTTGTTATAGATATTGAGTGAGTGGACTCTGGTACTGAGGAAACAAACTTTAATAATAATTTCTTGAATTATATTTAAATCTTGATTGGGACCTCTTTCCTTCTCAAATCTTTCAACTACGTTTTGTAGCTCTTCTATACTTAGCTCTTGATGATGAAGCTCTGTAAATTCTTTGATGAAAAAATTGAGAGCATAATCACTGACATGGTTTTCTGTGAAAAGATTTATGAAAAACTCTGTATGGATTTTGAAACCATTTTCTCCAAGAGGAAAATGATCTACGTTTAGCCAGATTGCAAGTAATTGATCGAATTTATCCTTGTTGATTTCAGGACTTAGTTTTAGGGCTGAGTTGATTACTTTATTGAAGCATAGCGTCTTTTCTCTTTTTGTGATTTTGAGAATTTCATTTTCAATTTCATCTAAATACGAACTGCTGATACCAATATTGTTTAAGGCTTCTTTTACGATTTTACTGTCTATGCTTTTACTTAGGCGTCCATCATTCTTGTGAAGCTTGACTAAAGCTTTTACTATTTCAAAATCATTAATTTCAAAATCTCTATCAAAATTGATATATTTTTCTATCATTTTTTGTTTGTTTGAAATTTGCTTGATCGCTTGGAGATACTTTGCTTCACTGCCTTTGAATAGTTTTTGTATTTTTTCAATATTAGTTGTTAATAGAAAATCATCTTTGATGTCTCTAAGTATATTTTGTGGATTTTCTTTATGGAGAGGGTGCTTGATATTGATTGTACCCTTGCTATACCAAGTTGCAACTTCTTGTATATCAACTGTGAGCTTGGATTGAGTTAATTGATGTGCTTCTTCTATATACCTTTTTGCAAGTCTTGCTGCCTCTGCCTGCGCGCTATAAAGTCTTGCCTGTAAAGAATCTAAACCGTGTTTACTTATGGCTTTAGTCAGTAATTTATTTAAACGTATCTGTGATTCAAAGACTTTCTGGTAAAGGTGAAGATGCTCAGAGTTCATTCCTTCTTTGAGAAGTACTAGTATTTTTTTGATTCTATAGAGCTCCAAAGCAGCGATATTAGTTTTAGAGAAAGCAGTGCCGATGAAACCTCCATCTGCATAAAGATTACCTGGCATTTTTGCATTGAAGTTTTGAAAGTGAATTAGTACATTCTCAATTGCAGGTTCGAAGTCAAGTAGAGTTTGAGCAAGTATCTCTTTTTCTGATAAACCTAGTTGCAGATTGATATAGCTAAGGTCAGAGTTCTCAATGAATTGTTTTTGCTCTTCTAAAAAGAACTTACAGTTTTTGCAGATATCTATCTGAGTTCTAACTTTTTTTAAGAAGTTGTCATAGTCAGTAAATGATTTGAAGTCAGCTCCTAACCTTTTTAGTGATTCCGGGTGCAAAGCAGTGTCATGAGCTGGGTGCAATGGAATATGCATGATATGAGGAGCTTCAGGTGTGTGGGCTGCATACCATTCTCTAAGCTGTACACTGATTCTGTCGGTGCGGTTTAATGAATCGTTGAGAAAATGTATGATCTGTGAAAGTATTTCCTCAATTGGACTATCTAGATTTAATAGTTCTTGGTTGAATGATGAACTAGAAAAATCTAATAGATCATCTGTGATCTTATCGAATTCATTGGAATATCTTTCAGAAGCTTGCTTGACGTAGGAAAGCTCAGTTTCCTGTTTGATTTTTTTTAATAGTTCACCAATTTCTTGACTAGAACCAATCTTCGTCATCCTCTTCCTCTTCTTGTTGTTTCTTGAGCATTTCTGTCGCAAATTTCAGTGAAACTTTCTCATCAGTTTCCAACTGATCTATGCGATTCATCTCTTCATAATATTCCTCTGCTTGTTTCTCTTTTAACTTCTCTAAAGCCTCGGCTTTCATTCTTGCATCCACTAAATCAATTTGAGCTTGTTTGCGGTCTTCTCTTAAGCTTGCTAATTTTTCATGTAGTTTCTCAAATTCTTTTTGAAGTTTTTTGAGTATTCTTAGGTATTCTTCAGCGAATTGATAGTTGGTTTCAACCATTTCATCCTGGTTACTCTTGATCTCAACATGTTTCACTTTGATATCAAGCCTAGTTTCATTGATATCTTTTTCGATCTGCTGTATTTTTGCGAGCATCTCCTGAACAGCCTCATGCCGCATTTTTAAGATTTTTTCTAACTTAAACTTAAAGGGCATAAATCACAGCTTTAAGATAATTCTTTAGCAAGTTTAAGTCCATCAGCAAGACCAGTAAGATAAGCTTCAAAATTTGTGAAATCTTTACTGTTCATATATTTCTTGGCTTCTTTACTGATACTTTCTTTGACTTTTTTGTTGATTTGATGGTTTTTATTATCTATGAGGCTTGTTCTTAACTCTTCTAAGCTAATTTTTGAGCCTTGTTTTGGAGTCTTGTTAGTATTTTCACTTGTATTAGACCTGCTTGTGCTTGAATTTACTCCAGCTTTAGAAGCAAAGAGTTTCTTTTCAGCTTCTCTTCTACGAGTAAGTCCAGGTAATACTCTTAATTTACCCGTTTGTGGGCTAACAGCTTTGTTCCATCTAAGAAATTCATTCGCTGCGTCTGTAAAATTCTTTTCATTAACTCTTTTTAGAAGTGTTGAGCTTTTAAAAGCGCCACTACCGATGTTATATACAAAACAAAGCAAAGCATCGAATTGATTTTGGTTTAATTTAACTTTAACTGCTGATAAAACAGCTTTCTCAAATTTAAGAAGATCGTTTGCTAGTAATTCTTCTGCCTGGTTTTGATCAATTTGATCTCCAGATTTAACGGCTCTGCCGTTCTTATACTTAGTTGTGCCGTATCCTATAGTCCATACTCCAGCGGAGCAAAGATAAGCTTTAGCTCTGTAGCCTTCGAAGTCTTTGAGAAGTTTTATACCTTTTTTACTGGTTTTCATAAGTATTATATACACTATTTAAGTGCAATCTTGACTTATGGTCAATAGGAATTTAGATTTATCTTCCTCTTCGGCTTGCGATTGTAGCTATTGCAGCTCTTCCTACTCTTGATATTGCTGGTCCAATTATATTACCCATGATATTTCCTTTTGTGTGCTTAACTGAAAATTGTCACTAAAAAACCTGCTATGCGATAACTAACTCATCGCTTAGCAGGTTTTATAAACTTTTATTTAGAACTACGCTTTGTTAGTACCTTGATTTTGTGTAGGGTTTTGACTTACCGTTGTTCTCATAGGGTATGGACTATATCCACCATATCCGCCACAACATCCAACGCCATTTAATTCTTCAACTTTAATCATAATCTTTTCTCCTTAAATTCTTTCTTTCGAGTTATGAATATATAAAGTCTCAAGCTAGATATTTTGACATGAAATTTTTATACATAAATATTGTAGATAAAATTCTTTGATCTGCTGCTAATGCAGTGTGCTAGTCAAATTTAATGAGCCCTTAACTTTTTATTGTTAATCGTTAAGTATCTATTAAGATGCGTTTCAATAAACGCTTTGATATTTAGAAATAAAAGTGAGTAAAACATGGAAGTTAATAATTCAATAAAAATCCCAGAATACAATGCAAGTGACGCAAAAAAAGCTGCACCTGTAAATGAATTGATTGGTGACTTGGTTAGTGGCACAAAAGATAAAATCGAAGGTGTGAAATTAGATTTCACTGTTCCAGCTGATCAATTTTTCAGAATCGATAAAGAAGGTAATAGAGTAGAGCAAAATCAATGGAGAGAAGATCTTTAGTCCAAGTTTTTAGCCAACTAAAGTTTTTATCATTGCTTTACTGATTTTATGCTTAGAAACCTTATCAAAAGAGTTAAACATAGGGTTGCTATTTATTTCTAAAAATTTATAGGTTTTCAGCTTGGGACAGAATTTAAGATCACTTGCTGAATAATCTAAATCTAATTCTAAATTCAGTTTTTGTAATTTAGAAGCTATATCACTTGGAGTCTCTATTTCTTCAATTTTGGCTAAATGTCTATTATCTCTATAATCTAATTCTGATGAATAAATTTGATAGCTTATAAGCTCTCCATTTATATAAAAAATTCTTAATTCTGGATATTCAAGTCTTTCTTGAAAAAAATATGGATCCACAAAAATTTCAGTCTGGTAGGTCTTAGGATCAAATTTATCTTTTAATTCTTTAGTATGCTTGCCACCACCTAGGGGTTTATAAATTAGCCCTTTCTGATCTAATACCTGGTTCACATATTTAGTTGAGTTGCTGATATAAGTTTCTGGTATGTTCAAGCCTAGTTTCTCAGC
Organism: Candidatus Caenarcanales bacterium; assembly: GCA_022447685.1. Taxonomy (GTDB): domain Bacteria; phylum Cyanobacteriota; class Vampirovibrionia; order LMEP-6097; family LMEP-6097; genus DT-14. The sequence goes on from JAKVAO010000019.1 coordinate 25,837, forward strand.
TAAAAATAAAGACCTAGATTTATTAAGTTTAAAATTTCCAAGTAGTTTTTTATTTAGGACTCTGATACTTTCATCTCCACAAATCCAAGCACAGAAAGCTTCGTACCAATTTTGTGAAACTTGCTCATCATTTGATTTTCCTGTAGCAGATTGTCTAAAAATATCTTTTCTAATATATGCTGATGTACTTTTTAATTCTTTGTCATTGAATATAAGTTGTTTATTTATTAAGTCATAGTGAAAAGAATGGTTTTCATTTTCACCGAATAATATTAAATTTAATTTTAGTTCAGTATTATTACTAACGTAGGTAGCAAGGCGAATTAGATTAAAATCTTGTTCACCTCCGATTATAGTTATATCTACTTCATTTGACATACTAAATAGATTATAGGCTCTCCTTCAAGAAAAAGAAGATTTAAATTTAATCAATGTAAAAAGAGATTTTAGGGAAGACTTCTTAGTATTGCTAAATATTCTAGAAGGACTGAAACTTTTAGAAAACAAATCGCTTAAAGAGCACTTGAAGGACATGATAATAAGCTGGTGGCTAAGGACTTTAGAGTCAGGCAGAGCAAGGTTTTAAGAGATACTAAGCATCGTAGTAGGCTTGAACTCAGAGAAAAGCAAGATAAATATTTCCCCGTGGTTTTAGGGATTGATGAGCATCACTTCACCAAGAAAAAAAGCTTTGCTACTTCTTTCTATGATTTAAAGCGGCGGAAAATCTATGATGTGCGGTTTGGAAGATATGAGTCTAGTTTAAGAAATTTCTTAATAAAGTTTAGTTTCTCTTTTCAGGCGGCATCATAGTAAATTAACCGAGATTCAGGAGCTTAAATTTAGAAAATATTTAAAGTCAAAGCCAGCCTTAGAGGCATTTTATGATTTCAAAATGAAATTCATGATTTCCTCAGGCAGAAAAACTTAACTCGAAAGAAAATGAAACATCAAATTAAAAGACTTGGGTATATCGTTGAAGATTTAAAAGCTCCTAAGTTTAATCCGATGATTTCTCTTGCTAAAACCTTTGAATCCTAGCAAGAAAAGCCTCTGAAATTAGACTTACTATATTAAGCTCCACCTGGTAGTAAAGAATTATTAGGTCCATTGCGCAAATTCTCTCTAATCTCTTTAGCAACAGGATCTTGCTGTCTTTTATATTGCTTCATTAAAAAAATTTTCATGTTTTTTTCAGGTATTACATGATCTGCACTTTTAGGTATTTTTACCTGTACAGTTTTTCTGTTATCTAATTCAAGATTGTATATTGAGCCACCTCTTTAATAAATTTTTTTGTCCTTTGGATTATTTTCTTTACCTGAAACAAATTTGTTTACTCTTCTCGCTAAGCCTTTCAAAATTTCCATTACCTTTAAATTCTCCTTTTTTGATTATGCTAACACAAAGTAGGAAAGGTAAATATTTGATACCTGGAATTGATAAAATTAGTGGTGGTCAGACCCGGAATCGAACCGGGGACACAAGGATTTTCAGTCCTTTGCTCTACCAACTGAGCTATCTGACCTGATTTCGCGTAGTATTAACTACGAGACATAAATAATAGCATAAGTTTTTCTGAGCAAATAAAAAATAAATATTATAGATATTAAATTTTTAATTTTTAAGGGCTTATTAATTGAATATTTTGTCGTATTGGTTTATATTTTCTTATGACATGGAATTTTTGGTAGAGCATTCTTTAAGTTTTCAATTACTTGTTTTGTTGGTTACAGCATTGCTTGTTTCTTTCGCACCACTTAAGGAAAGAGAGGCTAGAATAACTTCATTATCAGGAAGTATTGTGGTTTTGATAGTGGCTTTGCTCCAGTACTTTAAGTTTTTTGATAGCAGTAACCCTGACATGCAACTTGTTGAATCCTTCCCTTGGATTGGTGGAATCAACTTTGCACTAGGTGTTGATGGCTTGGCATTCTCTATGGTGCTTTTAATGGCTATACTACTACCGTGTGTAATCATTGCAAGTAAGCCTATCGCTCAAAAGCAAAAGCCAAGACTATATTATTCACTTCTATTATTCCTTTCCATCGCAGTACTCGCTGTATTCATGGCTAAGGATATTTTCTTATTCTTTCTTGCTTGGGAATTAGAGCTTGTTCCTATGTACTTCCTCATAGCGATCTGGGGTAGTAAAAATAGAAACTATGCTTCTATGAAGTTTTTACTTTATACCTTCGCTGCTGGTGCTTGTTTACTAGTCGCGATATTCACACTTCTTGCTTACACTGGTTTTGCTAGCTTTGATATGCAAGAGCTTGCAGGAATCGCTCAGTCACTTGCGCTGCCAGTTCAAACCCTTTTATTTGTTTTAATTTCAGTTTGTTTTGTGATCAAACTTCCTTCAGTGCCTTTCCATACTTGGTTGCCGGATGCTCACGTTGAGGCTCCAACTCCTGTGTCAATGATGCTTGCAGGAATCTTACTAAAAATGGGATGTTATGGTTTGATCAGATTTTCTACTGAGTTCTTCCCAACTATTTTGGAAAACTTTGCTCCAGCAATTGCGATTATTGGAGCCATCAATATAGTCTTCGGTGCTTATTCAGCATTGATTCAGACTGACTTTAAGAAAATCATTGCTTATTCAAGTATTTCGCATATGGGTTTCATACTTTTAGGTCTTGCTGGACTAAATACTGCTGGTTATAGTGGAGCTGCCTTCCAGATGTTCTCTCACGGTTTAATTTCAGCTGCTCTATTCATGATTGTTGGAATGATATACGAAAGATCACATACACGTGAATTGGAGGACTTTGGTGGTCTTGCCAAAGTTATGCCAAGAACTTTCTTCATTTTCAAACTAGCAGCAATGGCAAACCTTGGTTTACCTGGAGTTTCAGGTTTCGTTGGTGAATCTTTAGTTTTCTACGGCGCTTTCACTAGTGCTTATACTGGTGCTGGTCTTAGTGCAATCAAGATTTCTACAGTAGTTTCTTCTGTTTCACTTGTTTTAACTGCTGCTTATATGCTTTGGACTAACCAAAGAGTTTTCTATGGTGAGATTCTAGAGAAAAATACAGTGCTTACTGATGCTAGAAAATCAGAAGTCTTTGTTCTCGCTGTTTTGCTTGGACTTGCTATACTTTATGGTGTATACCCTAACTTTATTAATGCTTTATACGAGCCACAGTTAGATGCACTATTGAAGACATTTTAATGACTCAGTCAACTAATAAACGTAAAATCAAAATTGCCCATAGCCCTGATTCAGATGACGCATTCATGTTCTATGCTATGTCATCGGGTAAGTTTCCTGACTCGGCTTTTGACTATCATTTTGGTAGTGCTGAGATAGAAGCCTTGAACCAGATGGCTATGCAGAAACATACAGATTCTTTATACGATGTTTTTGCTATTTCTTTTCATGCATATGCCTATCTTCAAGATCGTTTCCAGATATTGAGATCGGGAGCTTCGATGGGCTCAGCTACTCATGGTCCCCGTTTGGTTGGATACGATAATGTATATAAAGAATACATAACTAATAAGAATATAGAATCCATGAGGATTGCTATTCCTGGTAAGTTAACTTCTGCTTATTTGGTTTTACAAATTATTGCAAAGGAAATGCAATGTGAATTTACACCTCAGTTTTGTTCTTTCAATGATGTCTTCACCCTATTAGAGGAAGGTGAAGTGAATGCAGCTCTCTTAATTCATGAGTCGCAACTCAAATTCCAAGAAAAAGGTTTCAAGCAGCTTATAAATTTAGGTTCTTGGTGGGCCGAATTTAGTGGTGGTTTGAATATGCCTCTTGGCACTAATGTTATTCGTAGAGATTTTGATTTGACTTTAAGAGAAGCGCTTGCAGCTGAGCTTAAAGCTTCTATAGAGTTTGGGATTAAGAATTTTACTGAGACTCTGACTTACGCCAAGCAATTCTCGCAAAACGGTCTCGATAAAGAAAGAGCTAAAGAGTATATCGATATGTACGTAAATGATAGTACCTTGAGTTTATCTGAGGACGATATCGCTTCTATTAAGTTACTTTTTGATACAGCCAAAAAGCATTCATTGATATCTACAACAGAAGATGTTAATTTAGATCCTTTATAAACATAAAACTTAAAAGTTCTAATCTTTTCTTAAGAAATTACTTTTACTTTCAAGAGTGCTGAGTGATATAATCATAAACTCGACTGTCCAAGGAGATACGATTTGGTAACGAAAGCAGATAAAGTTAATACAGTAAATGAGCTTGAAGCAGATTTCAAAAACGCTTCAGCCGTTTTTACAACAGACCAGCTAGGTCTTAGTGTTTCTCAAATTTCAGATTTAAGAAAGAAGCTAAGAGAGCATGGCGCGAAGTTTAAGATAGCTAAGAATACGCTTATTAAGAAAGCAGCAGAAGGATCTGACTTTGTTCATCTTACAGGTGATCTTAGTGGACCTACAGCGGTTTTATTTTGCTTTGATAATTTAGATGTTGAACCTGCTTCAGCAGTAAAGAGTTTTGCTAAAGAGAACGAAGAGAAGGTTGTCTTTAAGGGAGCTGTGCTTGATGGAGATGTATTAGATGCTGATCAAGCGAAGTCTGTTGCTGGTTTACCAAGTAAAGATGTTTTATTAAGTCAGATAGCTGGTCTATTAGTAAATATACCTTCATCAGTTGCTTATATATTTGATGAGTTGTCTAAGAAAGACGAAGACCAGACTAAGCTTGTTAAAGAATTTATCATTGTAGACGAGAAGGCTGATGAGGCTAAAGCTGAAGGTGAAACTGAAGCTAAGGCAGAAGAAGCTAAAGCTGATGATAATGCTGAAGACGCTAATGCTTCTACAGAGGAGCCTAAAGCCTAGCTTGAGGTGACGCTGGTGCGATTCAGAAACTAGAAATAGACAATAGGGAAAAGTTTAAAAAGGTAGATAGATATGAGTACAAAAGTAGAAGAAGTATTAGAAAAAATTAGTGAGCTAACTATTCTAGAAGCAGCTGAATTAAAAACTGCTATGGAAGAGAAGTTTGGTATCACTGCTGCAGCTGGCGTTGCTGTTGCTGCTGGTGGAGATGCTGGTGGTGCTGCTGCTGAAGAGAAGACTGACTTTGATGTTGAGTTAACTTCTGCAGGTAGTTCTAAAATTGGTGTTATCAAGGTAGTAAGAGGTATTACTGGTCTTGGTCTTAAAGAAGCTAAAGAATTAGTTGAAGCTGCTCCTAAAGTAATCAAAGAAGGCGTTGCTAAGGACGAAGCTGAGAAAATTAAAGAAGAATTAGAAGGTGCTGGTGCATCTGTTACTTTAAAATAGTAACTTTTTCTGTTAGACTGATATAATATGGGCTCAAGAGGAATGAACTTAGGCTCTGACATAGATAATATGTCTGGAGCAAGTGAAGAAGAACTAGAAGCTATTCTTAAGAAGTTTACCTTAACTAAGAATTGCAAGCCAGATACTGCACTTAAGTGGGCTTTGCAAAGAGCTATGGATGAGGCAACTAGAGCGAAGTTAAGAGCTAAGCTTGAATCTTATTACGCTAACGCTGAAGGTCTTCTGTAAGGCATAATTAGGTGACATTTTATATAACTACCCCACTCTATTATGTGAACGATTTGCCGCATATTGGTAGTGCATATCCTACTATTGCTTGTGACTTTGTCGCAGGGCACTATAAGCAGCTTGGTCATGATGTAGCATTTCTTACAGGTACTGATGAGCACGGTCAGAAAATAGAAAAATCAGCTAAAGAGAATTCTAAGAAACCACAGGAGCATTGCGATTCTGTGGTTTCTTCTTTTAAAGACTTATGGGATTTATTAGAAATTAATAACGATTATTTCGTTAGAACTAGTGATGATTCACATAAAGCCTATGTTTCTGAGTTCTTTAGGAAGGTTCAAGAAAAAGGCGATATCTACAAAGGTGAATATAAAGGCTTATACTGTGTAAGCTGTGAAGATTTTAAATTAGAGAAAGATTTAGAAGAAGACGAGAATGGTGAACTTAATTGTCCTATTCACAAAATCCCTGTAGAGGAATATTCGCAGGAAAATTACTTTTTTGCGCTATCGAAATACGAACAAAAGCTCAAAGATTATATTGCAGAGAATCCAGATTTTATATCTCCAAGTTATAGGAAAAATGAAGTATTAGGGTGGCTAGAAGAAGGCTTAAAAGACTTTCCTATATCCAGAGTTGGACTTTCTTGGGGGATAGATATTCCTGGTGATTCAGATCAGAAGATCTATGTTTGGTTTGATGCATTGCTCGGTTATCATTCAGGCTTAGGTTCAGATCTTTCTAAGTTTTGGCAAGCTTCTAATGAAGCAGCTACAGATGAATTAGCTGTAGCTCCAGTAACTCACGTGATAGGTAAGGATATACTTAGATTTCATGCTGTTTATTGGCCTGCTATGTTAATGTCAGCTGGAATGCCTTTACCAAAGAAGGTTTTCGGGCACGGTTTCCTTACTAAAGACGGTATGAAGATGGGTAAAACTCTTGGCAATGTGGTTGATCCATTTGATTTAGTTAGAGAGTTTGGTGCGGATTCAGTTAGATTTTTCTTTATGAGAGAGTTTCCTTTTGGAAGGGATGGTGATTACTCACGCCAAGCTATGATCAATAGGTTGAATTCTGATCTTGCTAATAATTTAGGCAACCTTCTTAATAGATCCAGTAATTTGATGAGAAAGTATTTCTCTGCTTCTGAGAACTTGGATACTCTTGTTGCATATGCTAGTCGTAATTTTACTGAATCTCAGTCTGAGTTTTTAGTTAAAGCTAGAGCTTTCACTGATTCTTTCTCTAAGTCAATTCAAGAAATTAATATTTATCAAGCACTGGAATCTGTTTTTGAATCTCTTTCTGAAGCGAATGTTGAGATGAGTAATATTGCTCCATGGACTATTCTTAAGAATGCAGATCCCAGTGATACAGAGACTATTCAGGCTGCTTTTGCTGTATTGTATAACAATCTTGAACTTTGTAGAAGAGCAGCTATATGCTTATCTGCACTTACCCCTGGACTTGCACAAAGTATCTTTAAACAGCTATCCTTGCTTGATAGTGATGCCGAGCTTTCGAGGGATGCTTTGCTTACTGGGCTTGCACTATTCGCTAATTTTGATAATTTACTTACAAGTGAACAGATTTCGAATATCCTTATAAACAAATCCAAACCTGTTTTTGAAAGGATTGCTGATAAAGAGCCTGCATGATAAAAGCTTTTTTTTTATTCTACGAAATATTCTGGCAGCTTTTAATGCCTGTACTCTGGCTACTCTCTGAAACAACTGTAAGTAAATGGAAAGATGGTTTTAGATCCAGACAAGCCAAAGAATTTAATGATCTACCAGCTAAGCCAATATGGTTTCATGCAGTATCGGTTGGTGAATTTAATGCAATGTTACCAATTCTGAAGTATTTTAGCGAGTTTAATATTATTGTTAGTACTACTACAGCTAGTTCCCAAGCCTTGGCTAAAAAGAAATTAGCTGCTGAGATCATGGAAGGCAGATTGCAAGTGATTTATATGCCTTTTGATGCTCCGAGTATTATTCAGAAGACCTTTTCTATAATCAAGCCTAAGGCTTTAATCATCATGGAAACTGAGATCTGGCCTGCTCTTATCTATGAAGCTTATATAAGAGAAATCCCTACATCTATTATCAACGCAAGGCTTGCTGATAAATCTTTCAAGCAGTATAAAAGTTCTTTGTTTCTATTCAATTGGATTTTTAATAAGCTTTCTTTGGTTTTAGCCCAAAGTCCTGAAGACTCTAGGAAATTTCTAGAATTGAAAGCTCCTGCTGATAAGGTTTTTATGACTGGCAATATGAAGTTTGCTGTTATTCCTGAGATCAAAAAAGATCAAAGTGCAAATCTCAAAAGAAGTATGGGCTTTACTAAAGATCATATACTAATGGTTGCAGCTAGTACTCACCCAGGCGAAGAATCAGCTTTGATCAGTATGTATCAAGAGTTGAAGGACAAATATCCTAATTTAAGACTGGCTATAGCTCCCAGGCATCCAGAAAGATTTTCGGTTGTAGAGGATTTGATTCTATCAGCTGCAAAGCTTGAAGTAGTTAGGTATAGTAAATCTAATTTCAAAGAAACTGGCGCTGATAATGATTTACTTACTAGTAATGATATTCTGCTTATTGATACCATTGGTGATTTGATGAATTTCTTTGCTGTGGCTGATATCGCTTTTGTTGGTGGAACTTTAGTCGATAAAATAGGTGGGCATAATGTCCTTGAGCCAGCTGCTTATGCTCTTCCTATTGTAATTGGACCTTTCTATTTCAAAAATACTGATGTGGTTGAGCTTCTTGAAAATTCTGGTGCGCTAGAGGTTTTGGAGTCTAAACTTGCTCTCAAGGACTTTATCGATACACTAGTCAAAGACAAAGAAAGGCGAGTGATTATGGGCTCGCAGGCTTATAAAGTAGTTAATAAGAATAAAGAAGTTTTGGTAACTGTTGTTGATAAGCTTAAGACCATGCTTAATGCAAGTCTAGAGCAGGAAATGAAGGCTAATGCTAAGTAAGAATACTCGCAAAATAATCTCTCTGCCATATCAACTTGTACATAGTTTAAGAAAAGCCTGTTATAGTAAGAATCTTCTGAAAACCAAAAGATTGCCACTGCCTGTGATTTCAGTTGGTAATATTTCTTTTGGTGGAACTGGTAAAACTCCTTTTACTATTTACTTAGCAAAGCTACTTTCTGAGAAGTATCAGAAGAAAGTTTGTATTTTAACTAGAGGCTATGGAGCTAGAATCCCTAAGAAAAAATTACCGCTGCTAATTAAGCATTCACAAAAAAAACAATATCTCAAAGATAATAAATTGTATATCGGTGATGAGCCTAAGCTTATCATAGACAAATTTGTAAATAACTCTAATATAGTAATGTCAATCTCTAGTGATCGTTATGGAGCTGCAGTTAAGGCACTTGAAGAAGAGAGTGATATAGATATTTTTCTTTTGGATGATGGCATGCAGCATTTGGGTTTGTATAAAGATTTTGAAATTAGTCTAGTGAATATCTCTGAAACAGGTTTCTATAGAGAATTTTCTGCTGCACTTAAGTCTATAGATATAGTTGTTTATTCTAAAGTCAATGACAAGTGGCTGAGTGAGAAAGAGAATCAAAACAAAATTGGACTTAAATATAAACTGAATTTTAGTGAGTGGTTAGACCCAGCTAAAGGGGTTTTAGTGTTTTCTGGACTTGCTGATAATCAGAGCTTTTTTGAGAATATAAGAGCGAAACTCGATGAGATTAATTTTTTCAATAGTGAAGCTAAGATTGATTTTGAGACTTTGGCTTTGCCTGATCATTATGAACTATCTAAAGCAGAGATTGAAAATTTAATATCTAAAGATCAAAATATAATCTGTACTGAAAAGGATCTTAGTAAGATTCCTTCTAAGTATCATCAGCATTTTATCTCAGCGGAGCTTGATTTAGAAGTTTATAATGAGGGAGCTTTGCTTAGTAGCTTGGATGCTTTTATGAGTGTTTAGATTGTTACTTAGGGAGTACATCATTCAACTCGCCAAGCTCTTTTAGGTATATTTTTGAATCTTTATTAAATCTAAGATTCATTGCATTTTCGAGCTGTTTGATATTTATACCATTTTTAGCCAGGACTTTTGGAAGCTCCTCAGTAACTTCATCTGGTGACTTATCCTGCTTTTTAAAGTTTTCAAGTTCTAAAATTATATTTTCTATCTCTTCATCTGATTTTTTTAAGTCAATTTTCAAATGATCTTTAAAAGCGTTCATAGCCATTGTTTCAGAACGCCCATAGAACTTTGATTTAAATCCTGGACCTTCTATACTGTTGAATAGTATCCTTGAGACTTCGTTTTGTGACTTATCAATATCTAAAGAAATAACATCAGAGGTAACTTCACCAACCTCGTGTAGTTGCTTCTCAACATTGAGGGATGGGTTTATCCTGTCAATGTGCCTAGCAACTTGGCGTAATTCATTTATTACTAAGTTACTATATGCTAAATTTCCTGATTCATTAGCTAAAACTGTATTTAAATTATTTATGGTCATAGAATTTGCCGAAGATTCAGAAGTATTAATTACCATTGATTCAGTCCCAACTAATTGTGAACCCATGTGACCATATGGTAATTCATTAGTACCATATATAGGATATCTATCTATTAGTTCCTTCATATTTTTTGTACTTAAACTTGAGTCATAGTTTTTGAATACTTTGCTAAGTGATTTTGCAATAGGATTCAAGTTGCCAGCTCGTTCAAACTGTTCTTTATCGATTTCATATATATCTATAAATAGTTTCCTTAGGTCTACACTCTGTGGAGGAGGGAATTTATTTGCTTCAGACATGAATCTATCGATTGTTGAGAATTCTTTTGGATTATCAGTATTTAGATAATCTATATACTTTTCCATTGTATTTACCTGAATTAATTCTTTTATACCTTGTATCAATTTTAATTTTTGTGCAGTAACCTTTTCACCTGAACTGCCTAGGTTTACTTCCACTAATTCATGATAGTTTTTTTCAATTTGATAAACTGCATTGTCAAGTTCTTCCTTGCGTTCAGAGTAATCTTTTTCACTCATATCTAATTTGGTAATGGGGTTCATTAATTGATTTAAAATTATTATTCCTGATGTTTTAAATAAGTCTAAGTTTTTGTTGTTAGTTTCATCACATTTGACAATATTAGGTTTTTGATGTAAGTCAAATATATCTTGAGCTTTTGTATTATATGTTTCTGGGGGAATACTTGAGCTTGTTAGTAATTGATTTGCTACTAGTGTGCCTACTCCAAATTGTACTGTTTTTTTTAAAAGTGGGTTTTGGGTTAATTTTTGAAACATGATTGGTTAATATCCATAAAGGGTGTTTTAGGTAGATAAAATATACTCATATCGATCTTTAGGATTATAGTGTCAAGATAATAGGGGGTGCTTCAATTATTAATTATAAAGAAGTTTCCACAATCTAGCTTAATTTTCTAAGAAAGAGGTTCATAGTTAATTTGTAATACTAGCTAATTTTGATA
>JAKVAO010000002.1 GCA_022447685.1 Candidatus Caenarcanales bacterium
AAAAGATTAGGACAATCTGCAATTCTAGCTTGCCAAAACATATTTGCTGCTAATTTTCAATTTACCTGAGTAGTTACATTGTCTTAGCTTCTTTGCCCCAATTATAAATTAACCGCGACATTAAGTATATACATACGCTTTGGTTTAGTGCTATATTATGATAATGGCTTTAATGACTGAGCAAACTGACTTATTTGGCATGAACCTTAGTGAGCTTGAGGCAGAGATACTAAAGTTAGGCTTAAGTAAATTCAGAGCTAAACAAATATTCAACTGGATTTACCTAAAATCATCCAATAACTTCGAGGAAATGACTGACCTTCCTCAGAAAAACTTAAGTTTACTCCAAGAAAAATTTAAAATTGGTAGCTTAAGCTTAATAGAAAGACAAGTAAGCTCTGATGGCACCAGAAAATACCTATTTGCTCTAGAGGATGGCAATTTGGTGGAATCCGTTTTGATGAGCTTTGAAGACGGTAAAAGACTTACAGCCTGCATAAGTTCTCAGATTGGCTGTGCAGTTAAATGTCCATTTTGCTCAACTGGAACACTCGGCTTCAAGAAAAATCTAAGAGCTGAAGAAATACTAGAACAAGTTCACCTAATACAAAATATTGAAAAAGAGAGAATATCCAATATTGTTTTTATGGGGCAAGGAGAACCTTTGAACAACTATGATTCAGTAGTCAAAGCAACTCAAGGTTTAAGAGAACTAATAGGAATTGGAGCAAGGCATATAACGATTTCTACAAGTGGTGTAATTCCCAAAATAGATAAACTAGCCAAAGAAAAAATCCAATTAACACTAGCTCTTTCGCTACACGACCCGGATGATGAAGATAGAGACGTACTAGTTCCAATAAACAAAAAATGGAAAATTAATGAACTAATGTCTAGTATGAAAAACTATGTAAAATCGACAAATAGAAGAGTAACCATAGAGTACGTACTTCTCAAAGGTATGAATGACTCTAATAAAAAAGCTGAAAGCTTAGGTAAATTAGTCTCAGACTTGCACTGCAATATAAATTTAATACCTTATAACCAAAGTTGTTCAGACACTGTATTCCTAAGACCCGACGACAAAAGAGTACTTGAATTTAGTGAAGTTGTTAAAAGATTCAGCAAAGGTAAAACCGTAACCATAAGACAAGAAAAAGGTCACGATATCAAAGCTGCATGTGGACAATTAGAATCCTCTTACAGGAAATCACTTCACTGAAAGCCATTAAAGTTGAAGCAAAACTTGCATAAGCTCATCAGCAACTGTAACGACTCTTGCACTACCTTGTAATCCTCTCTGATAAGCTACCATCTTGGTAAGCTCAGCACCAACATCAACATTTGAAAATTCAAGTGTACTTGAAATCATTCTTGTTTGCTCTAAAGCTAGATTAGGATTCTGACTCACACCTCCAAGCAACTGTAAACTTGCAGCGCCAGAGTTAGAAGAAGTAACATAAAGACCCTCGCCTTTATTCACAAGACCTTCATAGTTATTAAAATTACTCATTAGAATTTGACCAATAGCCATTCTACCAGTGGATTCTTTGCCTTCAATTTCTACAGAGCCATCAGTTCCAATAAGATAGCTAGATAAAGTAATTTCACTATTAGGGTTAAAAGAATAAAAAATAGGTGGCATTTTAATAGGTGCTAATAATCCCCCAAGATCACTTGGACTAATAAATGGCATATCATCTGCAGCTAAAGTAACACTATTTCCTACTTGAGTGGTAGTAGAATTACTAGCAGAATCAAAAGTAAGTGAACTACCAATACCTAAATCCTTATCAAACACAAAGCCTGTAAAAATCTCAGATAGCTTGGTAACCTCAGGTGCAACTCTTATCCTAAATTGCAAAGTCTGTCCTGTCCCATTGGTTAAATCAAAAGTAATACTCTTATTTTCAAAAATCAAACTTGGATTTACATCTGCTTTAAAAACATCAGCAGGCGGTTCGAAGTCCCCTGAGGTCTCAGTAAATGTAAAAGTCATCAACTCTCTATCTTGAGAAACTTCAAAAGTACCATCCGAGATAGAAACAGACTTATCAGACATTCCAGAACGTATACTTAATTCAGAGATATTTGTAGTATCAATATCAGCCGCCCCAATACTATTAATAGAGAAAGATGGAGATACTTGAGGTTCAATGGAAGAACCTATAGCTTGGTTGGAGACATAGTTAACAGTAGTATAATCAGGAGAATTAATTGACTTCATCTCTTCAGTCGATTCATTGTAGAATATAGCTCCCATAACAAATTGACCTTTATTATTGACTAAATGTCCATCTGCATCAATAGAAAAGTTACCATCTCTAGTAAAAACAGTGTCCGTAATTTGACCATTATCAACTTCACCATTGGAACTTAATACGAACATTCCAGGTCCCTCTAGCCCAAGCTTGGACTGTTCTCTTACATTTCTTAAACTTCCTTGTGAAAAATCTGTTCTAATATTGGCAGCCTGAACACCACCACCTAAAGCTTTAGGATTAGTCGAGCCTAAAGCTCCATTTGGTCCACTACCAATACTTTTTATATCTGGAATTGCATTCTCAAAACCTATTTTTGAGCCTTTAAAAGCAATAGAGTTTACATTTGCAATATTATTGGTAGTAGTATTGATAGCCATTTGGTGAGCATCAATTCCTCTTCTACCAATAAATAATGAATGCAAAGTCATTACTTAATTTATTCACACTAGTCAAGCTAAACTCCATACTATAAACTAAGTATTTATTGTGTTGATACTCATGAATTTATATGATAGCCTTGGGGTATATAATTTAGTGCATGCCTTCTGAAACCCCTAAGCATCAAGATAGTTGTGGATTTGCGATGCTCGCAAATATAGAAGCTGTAGCAACAGAATCAATCATAGAAAAGTCACTTCAAGGACTAAGCAAGCTATCCCATAGAGGAGCTGTAGCTGAAGATGGTAAAAGTTCAGATGGCTGTGGAATTTTATTCAGACAAGACCGTAAGTCAATACTTAAGTTACTAGATAATGCTGCAAGTTCAAATCTTGATAAGTTTGCTGTAGCAGTAATATATTTAAGTCCTAGACACGAAGATTACAATGAAACGTACAAAATTTTTAACCAGGAGCTGGAAAAAGAACAACTTGGAATTTTTGCTAATAGAGAAGTTCCTATTAGACCAGAATTTTGTGGTTATCAGGCTTTAAGGGACTTACCTAAAATAATCCAAGTATTTATTGATCTAGATAATCTAAAGTCATATTCAGATAAATTTATCGAAGCAAAGCTTATGCTGGTAAGAAAGCGTGTTGAAGAATGGCATAGACTCAACAATAAAACTCCAAATTTTTACTGCGCGAGCTTCTCTAGTCAATCTATATCATACAAAGCAATGGTAACGACAGATAACCTAGCTAACTTTTATCCTGACTTAAAAGAACATCATTTTAAAACAAGCGTGTGTCTCTTCCATCAAAGGTTTTCAACCAATACTCAACCTCAGTGGAGGCTGGCACAGCCTTTTAGATATATTGCACACAATGGTGAATTCAATACCATTGACGGTAACCGCAATTGGGCTCAAGCCAAAAAACTAACATTTATAAGTGAAAACACCAAAGACTTAAGTGAGCTTCAGGAACTAATAAACCAAACCGGTTCAGATTCTATGAGCTTTGATAATATGCTTGAATTACTTTACCTGGGTGGATTAGACCTAGTTACTGCAATCAAATTATTGATACCACCAGCATATGAAAATAACTATAAATATGATGAAAAGCTCGGTGCAATGTATGAATATTATTCTCTCTTCATGGAAGCTTGGGATGGTCCAGCTGCCATAGTAGCTTTCGATAAAGAATATGCTGTATGTAGTTTAGACAGGAATGGTTTAAGACCAGCAAGATATACCATAACTGATAACAACGAATTTTTAATTGGTTCAGAAATCGGCATTATCGACTATGACTTAGATCATATAAAAGAAGATGGAAAATTATCACCTGGGGAGACTATTGCACTAGATTTCAAAGCTAAAGAAATTATCAAAAACAGGGGTCTTGAAAGAAACTTAGTTGTAAAACATGATTATCAATTGCTCACAGAGCAAGGCTTAAAAACTATAATTAATCCCATAAGCTTAAAAACAGAAAAAGATTATTTCCAAGAAGAATTCAAGGATATTGATGAGAAAACCTACTATAAATTTTTCCAAGTAAGTCTAGAAGAATTAAATTATGTATTCCCTCCACTTGCAAGTAACTCTAGTGAAGCTATTGGATCAATGGGAGACGATGCCACGATTGCAGCATTATCATCCAAAAAAAGAAGTCTCTACGATTACTTCAAACAAAGATTTGCTCAAGTTACAAACCCAGCTATAGATTCAATTAGAGAGAAGAATGTAATGTCGCTCAATTGTTATATTGGAGAAATCAAAAATATTTTCACAGATTTTGGTAAAACTCAATTCAAACTAAAACTCAAAAGCCCAGTAATTGATAAGAAAAAATATGATGAAATCTTAAGTCATAAAAAATCAAAATACTATAGCTTAGATTTAAACATTCCTCTAACAGAAACAATAGAAAATGCTTTAGAAAAATTACAGAACTTAGTAGAAGACCAAATCAGATCAGGAAAGGATTTAATTATACTCTCTGACAAAGCAATAAAAGAAAGGCATTATCTACTTCATCCATTATTAGCTCTTAGCAGCTTAAACTATTATTTAATTTCAATTGGATTAAGGGCAAAAGTAAATATTATTTTAGAGACGGCACTTGCAAGAGATACACATCAATTTGCAGTTTTACTTTCATATGGCGCTACAGCAATTTATCCATACTTAAGCTATAAAATTATTGAAAACCTTTACCGAGACGAAAAAAGCCAAGATATCGAATTCAAACTGAGGAATTATCAATATGCTATAGAACAAGGTATTTTAAAAATCATGTCTAAAATGGGCATCTCAAGCCTAAACAGCTATAGAGGTTCAGCCTTATTCGATATTTTTGGCTTATCTAATGAGTTTAGTGAAAAAATCTTCAAGAAAAACCCGTCATTAATTGGTGGAATTTCAATTTCAGACTATGAAAACGAACTTAAAGATATATCAAAAGAAGCATGGAACACAAGTATAGAAATAAGTCACGCTGGAATTATAAAGTACCATCCAGAGGATGGTGAGTCACATTCATTCAGCCCTGAAATAGTAATTCACTTACAAAAAGCAGTTCGCAATAAGTCTAGAGAAGAATATAGAAAATTTGCTAAGTATGTAAATCAAAGAAATATAGTTTCAATTAGAGACCTATATACACTTAAAAAAGACTTAGAACCAATTTCTATTGATGAAGTAGAAAGCAAAGAAAATATTTTTAAAAGATTTAGTGTCTCAGCTATGTCACTTGGAGCCATTTCACCTGAAGCCCATGAAGCAATAGCAGTAGCCATGAACAGCCTGGGAGCCAAATCCAACTCTGGTGAAGGTGGCGAAGATCCAAGTAGATTTAATACTAATAAAAATTCAAAAATTAAACAAATCGCATCAGGTAGATTTGGAATCAATGCAGAATATTTAATCAATGCTGAAATGCTTCAAATCAAAATAGCACAAGGAGCTAAACCAGGTGAGGGAGGACAACTACCTGGCTTCAAAGTAAATGAACTCATAGCAAAACTTCGTTATACAACAGTTGGAACTACACTTATATCACCACCACCGCATCATGATATCTATTCCATAGAAGATCTTGCTCAATTAATATTTGATCTCAAACAAATAAATCCTAAAGCAGAAATATCCGTAAAACTTGTAGCCTCATCCAATGTAGCAACAGTAGCTTGCGGTGTCGCTAAGTCTTATGCAGATAGTATTTGCATCGCTGGTGCAGATGGTGGGACCGGGGCAAGTCCACTT
Organism: Candidatus Caenarcanales bacterium; assembly: GCA_022447685.1. Taxonomy (GTDB): domain Bacteria; phylum Cyanobacteriota; class Vampirovibrionia; order LMEP-6097; family LMEP-6097; genus DT-14. The sequence continues at coordinate 5,917 of JAKVAO010000002.1, forward strand.
AGCTCCATTAAACATGCTGGGTTAAGCTGGGAGTATGGATTAGCAGAAACACACAAACTGTTACTTGATAATGATTTGAGAAAGAAAATCTCACTTCAAGTAGATGGTGGTTTAAAAACAGGATTAGACATTGTCAAAGCAGCAATCTGGGGAGCTGAACTCTATGGCTTTGGCACAAGTGTACTTGTAAGTTTAGGCTGTAAATATCTAAGAATCTGTCACTTAAACAACTGTGCTACAGGAGTTGCAACACAAAATGAAGAGCTAAGGTCAAATCATTTCAAAGGTTTGAGTGAGCATATCATTAATTACATGAATTTTGTTGCTGAAGAAATTCAAGAGATCCTAGCCTCACTAGGTTTTAGAAGTTTAGGTGAAATAGTTGGCAGAACAGATTTGTTGGAATTGAAGGCTACACTTACAGAGAAGCAAAAACAAATTAATATATCGCAGCACTTTGCATATCTAGAAAAGAATAATCCCGTATGCTATGAATCCCCAAATAAAATTAATTCACCACAAGATAAATCTTTACTTGCACTAGAAATCAATAAGTATATTGATGAAAAAATTGATTTTCAAAATTATATAGAATTAAATTACCCAATCAAAAACACGGATAGATCAATTGGAGCACTTTTAACATATAACTTATTAAAGGAACATAACCAGGACTTACTTAATAGTAAAAAAATCCGATTAAACTTCAAAGGATTTGCAGGACAGAGCTTTGCAGCCTTTATAACGAAAGAGATTGAAATGCATTTAGAAGGATATGCTAATGATTATGTCGGTAAAAGTCTTTCTGGCGGGAAAATCATAATTAAACAAAGTAGCAGCAAATCAAATATTTCTAGACAAAGTTACTTACTAGGAAACACTTGCCTCTATGGTGCAAGCTCTGGAAGCCTTTTTGCTTCAGGCAGAGCTGGAGAACGTTTTGGTATAAGAAACTGTGGGGCAAAAGCGGTAATTGAAGGCTTAGGTGACCATGGTTGTGAATACATGACAGGTGGTCTAATTGTCGTACTCGGAGAAATTGGTAATAATTTTGGAGCAGGAATGACTGGCGGAATTGCTTTAGTTCTAGATCAAAACAATCAAATAGAATCAAAAATCAATAGTAATTTTGTAGAGACAAGTAAACTTTCAGACTCAAATTCATTTGACCTAGAAGAAACTCTCAAAAAATTATTAAATGAATTTTGCGTTGTAACTGAAAGTACATGGGGACAATATGTTTATGCAAACTTCGAAGAATTAAAGGATTCATTTGTAATAGTAAAAAGTTACAACAGCAAACTAGAAGAACTAATAGGACATGAAACATTATCAATTTCTGAACACAAAAAGAGCAGAGCCTAGTAAATTAGGAGCAGAACTCAGAGTTAATAACCATAATGAGATTTATGAATCTTATGATCAATCTGAAGCCTCAGAACAAGCTGAAAGATGTTTAGATTGTGGCATTCCTTACTGTAAGTGGGACTGTCCTGTTAGTAACAATATACCTGAATGGCTAAATCTAATTAGTGAAGGTAAATTAATAGCAGCAGCTGAACTTTCACACCAAACCAATAGCTTTCCAGAAATATGCGGAAGAGTCTGTCCTCAAGACAGATTATGCGAGGGTGCATGCACACTCAACGACGGTTTTGGAGCAATTACCATAGGCTCAATAGAGAAATTCATTACAGATATGGCATTTAATATGGGTTGGCAACCTACAGTCAAAAAGAAAATTGATGAAACAAAGCTAGTATCTATAATTGGAGCAGGACCAGCTGGACTTGCTTGTGCAGACTTTCTTTCTAGAGAAGGTATTAAAGCTGTAGTCTATGACAGATATGAAGAGATTGGAGGTTTATTAAGCTATGGGATACCAAATTTCAAACTCGAAAAAGATATTGTAAAAAAACGTAGAGAAGTTTTAGAAAATATGGGTGTAGAATTTCGGCTAAGAACCAATGTTGGAGTTGATATTCAGTTTGAAGAAATACTCTACAATAGCTCAGCTGTATTTTTGGCACTGGGAACTTACAAGTCACTTGAAGGAAACTTAAATATAGAAAAGGATTGCACAGACATATTACTATCACTTAATTACCTAATTGATAGAATCCAACCAATAATCAATAATGAAAGAAAAACATCTATAGAAAGTTTAGAAGGGCAAGATGTACTTATACTTGGTGGCGGAGATACCGCAATGGATTGCTCTCGAACTGCAATTCGAGAAAAAGCTAAGTCAGTAAAAGTAATTTATAGACGTGATTTTGAAAACAGTCCAGGTTCAAGGAAAGAGAAAGAAAATGCTATTGAAGAGGGCATAGAATTTATTTGGAATAGCCAAGTTAAAAAATTAAATTACACAGGGAATAGACTAGTAAGTGTAACAACTGTAAAAACAAGCTTAGAGAAAGATCCACATAGCTCTAGATTAACCCCAAAAGAATTAGAAGGAAGTGAGGAAGAAATCAAAGCAGATAAAGTTATTATTGCCTATGGTTTTGCTCCACAGTTACCGGAGTGGGTAAACAAAAATAATATTAAAAGAGATGAAAATGATAGAGTCCTTGTTACTAGCAGTGACTCAGAGAATGCTTATAGAACCAGTAACTCAAAAATCTTTGCTGGAGGAGATATGGTTAGAGGTTCAGACTTAGTGGTAACGGCTATCTATGAAGGTCGAGAAGCAGCTAAGAGTATAGCTAAGTATTTACACAGTTCGTCTTTTCAGAATTAGCTCTAGAATTACTATTCAAGTGGAAATAGAAACAAGTATATTCTCCATATTTGGATTCAAGCCAAATATTACCATTGTGCCTTTCTACAATTTTCTTCACTAAGGATAAACCTGAGCCTGAGCCACCACCAAATTGATCTTTTTTGTGGAGCCTAGTAAATATCTGAAATATTTTTTTATGATCATCAGATTCAATACCAATGCCATTATCTTTCACAAAAAAAACAATTTCATGCTTATGCATTTCCTCACGAATAATTTCTGGACAATCCTGCAAATCTCTTTGCATAATATATGAAACTTCAACTTCTTTTAAATCCTTATCATTGTACTTATAAGCATTTTCAATAAGATTCCTAAAAATTTCGCCTACTCTAGCTTTATCACAACTCAATATAGGTAAGGATTTAGGGACAATTAACTTCAAATTCTCACTCTCCAACCTATGTTGAATAGATAATCTTATATCATCTAGAACATCATTTAAATTAACTTGATCAAAACTTAAATCTATTCTAGAAACCCTAGAATAAAACAGTAAATCATCTAGAAGTTTTTCCATTCTTTGAGAGAGTGTTTGAACTCTTTCCATTTTTTTAATTGCATAGTCATCCAGCTTATCGGCACAATCTTCCATGATTAAACTGGTCTGATTATTAATTCCCCTAAGTGGTTCGCGTAAATCATGTGAAGCAATATATGCAAACTGACTCAACTCCTCATTAGAAGCTTCAAGTCTCTGACTTTTGATTTTTAGATCTTTAGTTTTTTCTTCTACTTCTTTTTCCACAAGAGAGTTAACTAATTCTAATTCAGCTTCATAATTAGCAAGCTCAAGAGCTTCTTCATTAGTTTTTTTTATAAATAATAATAAAAATACATCTTCAAAAATAACCCAGGCTGCATGCTCAAGCCATCTATACGAGCTTACTAAAAGATCACCAAAAACAGACTGCGGATATAGATAGTTTCTAAAACCATGATCTAATGCAGTTACCAGTGTTGCTATTAAAATAACTTTAGGGTCTCTATAGAAAGCAAGAAAAGCAAGAGAACCAAAGACATGAAAGTGTGTTTCAATTCTACCACCGGTAACATGGATTAAAAGTGCTGAATAAATCATTTGAGATATAGCAACTACAGATCTGGTAAAAAAAGATCCAGGGTCAGTTTTAATGCATAACAAAGGAAAAAAGGTAATTAGTACACTCAAGACTAAAGTTGTATAAACATGAATACTAATCTCACTTGTAGCTCCAATCCAAGTCTTTGGTGAGATAAAAACAACAGCTAGATTTACAAAAATAAATTGAACAATTAATAAGTAAGAAAATAATTTATCAGTATGCTCGAAATGAAACTTTTGCTTCTCATGAAAGATTTTATATGAGTTTGTTTTATGAAGCTCATCTAAGAACATAAATGATTTATACACTTATTTCTCAATAAAGCGCACAACCAAAAGTAGGGAACTGATAAAACTTGTAACTATCTTGATTCAATAGTTTATACAAATGATTAAGACCTTTGTTTGATCCTCTATGTGATCTAGATTGAGTTATACCACCACAATATTTAAGCACTGAAGAATCAAAATAAAGTAAATAGCCAGAAGTATTTATATTAAGCTGTTTTACTAATATCGCTCCATGATCAATATAGAGTTCAGAATTTTTGAATTTACTGGCTTTTTGCCAAAGCTGAGATTTTTTAATATCCTGATGAAAGCCTTCAGGCATAGAAAATATAAAATAGGAATTGAGATCAGAACTATGATCGTCATTCAATCTAGTATAAAGGCGAGATAATTCATCCAGACTTGCTTCTGTACAAGGGCATTCTGAGTGAATAAATACAAAAATATTCTTAGTATTAACTTTCAAATTAAAAGCTTTACTTAAAATTGTATAACTCTGATCTCCTGAATTATTCTTAAGACTTTCAGACTTAAATTGATATCTATAAAGAATAAATAAAATAGATGCAATCAAAAGCAACCAAATTAAAGCAAAAATAAACTTATATTTTTTGATCATTGAAGAGCTTCATTTACAAACACAAGTCCAGATTATCAAGAATAGCTAAATAGGGCAAGAGATTTTATCGTGTTAAACTGTTATGGTGCAAATTAGCCAAATAACATTTATTACAATAACAATTTTAATTTTAATCGCAGGACTAAGTTCATCCTTTGTAACCAAAAATAATAGTGAAGATTATCTACTAGCGAATAGAAATATAAGTCCATTCAATATTGGTCTATCAAGCTTTGCTTCTGCCCATAGTGGTTTCATGTATACAGGCTTTATTGGCTTTAGCTATTTCCATGGAGTCTATGCTTTCTGGTACATAATCTCTTGGCTTATCGGCGACGCTATAGTATGGATGTACATATATAAACCACTTAGAGAGATATCACAAAAAGAAAATAGTAATACTCTAAATAGATTCATCTCAGTCCAAAATAATAAAACAGAAAAAACTTTATTAAAATCTACTAGCATACTAAGTTTTATATTCTTAAGTGTCTTTGCTGGAGTACAAATTCTGGTAGCCTCAAAAGTTTTAAATTATCTATTTCCAATCTCAACATCAGTAGCAGTATTCATTACAGGTGCAACAATTCTTGCTTATTGCCTTTCTGGAGGAATCAGAGCATCTATCTGGACCGATTCAATTCAAGCAGTTTTGATGCTTATAGGTTTAGTAGTAACAGTAAATTTATCATTAACAGAAAGTGGTGGCTTTCAAGGTGCTTACCAAACTCTCAGCGACTCATTTCCTCAATTACTGTCATGGAGTAACAATCAAGTACTGATAAGTGTGATCATATTCTTTGTTAGCTTAATTATAAATGGCATGGGAGTTGTGGGACAACCACATATAATGTCTCGCCCAATGTCTATCAACTCAAGTAAAAATATTAAAATAGCTGCAATATTTTATTTCAGTTCTTATTTATTCTTCTCTCTACTAGCTATGCTTGCTGGTATACTTGCAAGAATTATCTTCCCTGATCTTTCTAATATAGAAGCTGAATCTGCTTTAATTAAATTAAGTTCTCAATTGTGTTCACCATTTTTACTAGGAGTCATAATGACAGGAATGTTCTCCTGTGCTGTTTCCACAGCTGACTCACAAATAATTTCTTGTTCAAGCAATATTAGTGAAGATCTTCTAAACCCTGAAAACAAGAAACATTCTTTTACCTATAATAAACTTTCTACTCTCTTCGCTTCAGCTATAGCAATTTTCATTGCCTTATCATCAAGTCAAACTGTATTTGATTTAACTCTAATAACTTGGGCTACACTTGCTAGTTGTATAGGACCCGGAGTAATACTTAAGTCACTAGGTAAGTCAGTCAGTGGTAAAGAGTATCTAATTATGACTATACCAGCAATAGCACTTACACTTGCTTGGAAATATTATTTTCATCTAGATGATCAGTTCCACGAAGCTGCTGTAGGTCTGCCTTTGGCATTAGTGATTTATTACTCAATGAAAAAGTTTAAATATCAATATAGTAAATAAAATTGATATTAAGAGCTAAGCTTAGATTCTAAAAGATCTAAGTCAATTCTCGCTGAACTAATCATTTTGCCATTATTATCGATCTCTGCTGGCACAGTTAAGGATTCTAGAATTGCTTGTTTTAATTTTCTACTTCCATCAGAAGTCTTTGTAAAACGGGCTATAATTTGTTCAAATCTTTCTGATTGACTTTGCTGTTCAGAATTAGATTCATCAAATTCAAAAAAGGATAGAAGGTTGTTTAATGGTTGCTGATCACTAACTAAGATGTAATTTCTATTATCAACCTTTACAGACTGATACTTACCTTTTGAATCACTCTGATAAGTTCTAGAACTTTTTTTACCAGAGGCATCCCAAGCAAATAAGACTTGCATGTTTTCACTAGCTAATTCACCACTAATGATTTTATTTCTTAATTCCAGATATAGGTTTGAGGATTTATTAGAATCATCAATATTTGCATCTTCAATTCCAGTTTTTTTACTAGCTACTAAATCTTGAAACCTAGATTCAAAAAGATTTACATCAATTTTAGGATGCGCAAGTAATTTTCCATTTTCCAAATCAATTTTCCCTGGTTCAACAATTGACTCCTGAATTAATGGGAGGGCTCTAACCTCAAATCCCATTAGCTTTTCAAGAGTAGAATCATAACTTGACATATCACCATCTAAAGCCCTCAAAAGTCCTTTTGTACCATCTGACGCTTTAGTTACACCGAGTTGATCACTAAAAATAATATAATTTTCACCTTTATCTTGAATTAAGATATATCGCCCCGTCTTTTCTTCTTCTAAAAATAAATCAGATTCCTTTACAGCACCTCCCCTTATAGCAAGATGAGAATCTTTTGTAAACTTATAAGTCTTATAAGCATAAGGGTTCTCTCTATAAGTTTTCAAAAGAGACTGATAAAGACTTAGAGATTCATTTTGCTTATCATTATCTATATTTTCAATTTCAGCAATTACTGCCTCTTTATCATCACGGTCCAAGAAACCTTTCAAAGTATCTAAAGGATCAGCATAAGTGCTCTTAGCACTATGTTCCAAAATTAAATCTATGTACTGATCTTCATAAAGTTTTTTACTATTAGGCTTAGAGGATCTATATAAATTCTCAGAGAAAAATAAAGTATCAACTAATTCTTCTTTAGACTCACAGTTAAAATGATCTTGAATTACACTAACTGAACCAGTAAGTTTAGATTCATATGAATCTACAGATGCCATTACTGCTTTAGCATATTCAGATCCAAGGTGCTTCATAATACTCTATATTCTCTATACTTTCTTCAGAGGTATCTAAATCACTATTAGCAATCTCAGGAAGTACTCCTCCTGCTATTAAATAACATAACATCATTGTTTTTTTATTATCATATTTTTCTTGCAATATAGAATCTGAATCATCTAAATTAGCGATGTATAGTTCACCTGGAAACTTTGGTGAAGCTAAAGTAAGTTCTGCAACTGAATTCACAATAGCATCGAATTGTACTGCCATAATTGCAATTTTATTCTCTGGAGGGTTCAATTCTTGATCATACTTATAAGTTATATTATCTTTTAAAAGATTATTCAAGAGAGACAGTGGATCATTAGTATCTAATTTCAAACTAGTTTCAATTAACTCAAAAATTTCATTGTTTACTGAATTCTGCTTTTCAATATGACTAAGTAAATTTACTAAACGATCATCACTGTTAATCAACTTTTGAATATTCTTAAATACATTTGCTATACTACATAAACATTCTACAGCTTGATAACATACTTTATTTTTCAAGGCAGCTAGGCTATCTATCTGAAAGTGTTCCAATATAGCTTGCTTAGCATCAGTATCCAAGCTCTCTTCCTGCACACGTAAATAGTCACTTACAAAATTATCCAACAACTGCTTACGATGATCATTGAGAATTTGGAATTTCCTATTAAGAGTATCAGTGTAGTTAATATCACGAAGCATATAATTGAATATTGATTTAATATCATTATTAGCTAAGCTTTTACTCAGATCAAATTTATCAAAACCAATTTCGTCCATGTTTTTTACAAGATCTTTTATTTCTTTATAAAGATTATCAAGAAAAATTGCATCATTTGGATTGTTATCCAGAATTGCCTTTGCAAAGCTATCAAAATCCTTTTGATTAAATTTCTCTAGTAATAAATCTCCAGTCTCAGTACCTTGATAGTGATTACTCAAATGAACATTAACATGTCTAAGCCTATCTTTATAGCTAAGTTCTGGGACATCAATCTCAACAAAATCTTGACTAATATCATAACTACAATCTTCACCGTTGGCTTTCTGTAATTGCATAAGATCATGAGCTTGATTAACCATTGCGGTATTATATTGATCAACTGCTGTTTTAAAACTTTTCTTGGCTTGCCCATTCTTTGTTAAAGGCGCTAAAAGTAATTTTAAGTCTATTTCTTTTGAGCAATAATCAATAAATTTACCTTTATTTTCATCAAATTCCAAATATGTTAAGCGAATGCTTTTATCACCGAATTTTAATCTATTTCTAGCAACACCTACATCATTTACAAGTTCATTAATTTTTTTGATATCAGAATCACGAATAAGAGCCATACCACCCAAGCCAGCAATATTTCCTTCAATATTTTTATCGTATATAGGTATAGCTCGATTAGGGCTTATGAAGCCTTTATCCCTTTCAGTATCTATAAATCCTTGAAATAAAGATATTGAATTATTAATTTCATTACGCCCAAAACCCCATTCTTTTTTCTCATCACCTTTAGAGAAACTAATCTGGTTTAAATTTGATTTTGACTTTATCTCCATACAAGGCTACTTTCAATATATAAAGTTATAAATAATAGATAATTGATAAATTTCAAATTCAGAAACCTAAGGTAAATTTTTATCAATTTCTTTGGCTACTTTAGTTTGAGCAATAAACCATTGAGTTCCAGCAGGTCTTAAAGCTTTAGTATGATGAGTTAATCCTTCAGCTTCTCTATACTCTTGAATAGGTCTAAGATTATTAAGCAGTAAAGTGATATCACGATAAGAGTGCCTACCTGTAGTAAGGACTTGGTAATCTTTATTTTCTATAAGTCCATTAACTTGTGATCCATACTCTACAGGTTTATTCGTTAAAAGTCCAGAATCTAGGATTTCTCTAGGAACACCATATGTATTTAAAGGAGTATCTAGTAATTTTATACTCTGTATCCAAACCCTTCCATTTTCATCAGATGCCATAGCCCATTCAATAGGTCTATCATTTATTTTAGCTGGGTAGAATTCTAATTGAACCTTCCCAAGTAGAGTATGGTAGAAATGGCTAGCTTCTCTAGAAGAACCAACACTAAAATCAGGAATAAAACCTTCAGGATAATCTAATTTTTCAAAATATTCAGAGGGGCTTAATCCATCAATCTCTCTAAAACCATGACCTGGATCTAATTTCCAGAAAGCTTTCATAGAATGATCTTCGCTAGAGCAAATATGTTCCTGTTCTATAGTGTAGACATCAAATCTCTCTTCATAGCTAGAGAAATACTTAGTAATATCGTGACTATTTTCAATCTCTTGTTCTTTAACACTATCTAAATAGTGAACTATATCGTGATCCAAATCAGTTGCCTGAGTATAATGTTTTGGACCTGGTCCAAAACCATGCTTGGCATAAGTACCATCAAACAAAATAGCTGGCGTTACACGCCAAATACCTGAACTCTGAGATTTATAGAGTAGCCTTGGCAAACATTCACTAGTATTCCCTTTGTCATTAACGGCATACATTACAGCATAGTCTCTATGATGTTTTTTATCATGATAGACTGGTGAAAAAGCAAACTCTTTTTCAGATTCAATGTCTTGAATTTTAACACTAGCGACAGGACTTAATTTAGGATCAGAGACTAAAATCCTAGTAAATTTTGCTTGTAAATTATTATTAAACTTAGTTTCAAAATCTTTACTAAATGGAAATTGAATAGCTACTTCTTTACTAGGATCATAAACTTTTTTATTCTGCATTTTATGATGACTCTCTACAGCAGCTTTAGTTTGATACTTATAAACAGCAGCGTCAAAATTTCTCGATAAAGGAGAATCACTAGAAGCAGGCTCCAACAGATAATTCAAATCAATATTCTTTGAATAATAATTATCATTATAAAGACCATTTTTATCTAATTCTAGAAAGCAAACAGTTAATTTCAATTGCTGACTTTCAAGATTATTGAGAGAACTTGTTAATTGATTTATTTTTTTAATATCCTTAGAGCTAAGAAGTATTATTCCAGAGGGAACATCACTATATTGCTTCTCTTTATCGAAATATGGAATTGCTGCAATATTTAAATCAGAGTCTATTTGCTCTGCAAGTTTATTATTCGCTTGAGCAATCCCTTCAGAATTCAAGCTTGGCGAAGTCTTTTTATTAGGTTTAAGATGATTAAACCTAAGCATATTGGTAATTATTTTTCTCACGACCTAATACTTACAAAGATTAGAGTATTACAAAAATGACATCAAAATAACAAACCGCGTTTCTTGAATACAAAAAACTAAGTAGGCTTAGATAAAACCTTATCTCTAAGATTCTTAGAAGCATTAGAATTCAATGCAAAATCAACAACACTATTCAAGAAACTATTCTCATTAGAACCTAATGAAGATTGTTTGAAATACTTCGATAGCTCCTGCACAGCACTATTAAATTTCTTAGAACTTGCAGACTCCAAACTACTATTAAGAGGCTCTGTAAACATGGAAGAGAAATCATTTAGAGCAATAGATTTAGTAGCTTGTTTATCTTCATTACTGATAGTTTTAGTTTCAGGATTAAATTTGAAAAATTCAATCTTCAAAGTTCCTTCACTAGAACTATTATGAATATTAGGTTTGTCAAAAACTATCTGGTGAATATAGAAATCATTATCTATCTTAATTGGAATCTTAGACCTATATGTATCTTTAAGTTCAGATTTATTTTTCAGATAAACTTTGTCTAGAAGTTCAAGAACACTATCACTTCTAAATCCTATAGCGTCTTTAGAGTGTTCAGCAATATTCTCTATATATACTTCCATTATGGATAGAGCCTTTGGCATGTTCTTATCATTAGCACCTGATTGCAATGTTTGTACTTTATTTTTTAGTAAATCTATGATTAAGTTAGGAGTAATAGAAGCCTCTGTAGTTTGAATCTTCTCATCAGGACTCATTGCATTCCAGTCACTATCAGCAATAGGCTTTTCACTATTGATTCTTAGTTTCTCTGCTAAATTAATCAAATATGGCTTTAATGAACCCATGGCAAAATGAATGTCTCTTCCTGTGAAGCTAGTTTCCTGAGGCTTAGTAATTAATTGATAAATAGATTCAGCTAAAAGTGTTTTATCCAATTCATAGAGACCAGTATTTTCTTCTACTCCAAACTCATTCCAGTTAATATGCTCTTTGTAATCATTCAATAAGTTAGCAGCTATGATCTTAGCTTGGATTTTCTCATCTGGTCTTGCTATGTGAATATGGATATTATCAAGTCTACTCTGGAAAGGTAAATAAACTTCATTATGATCATCTCCCTCTTCTTGAAGAGATTTCTTGACACGATCTAATAATTTATTTTTAGGAAGATTACTTGTAAGTAAAATATTTTCACCTTCAAGAAGCTTATTAAAACGCAGCAAAGCATTTACCCATTTGGTTTGATCAACATTATGTAATTTATTTACAGGAAAGACTTTCTCAAATTCATCAACAAAAAGAACCAGAATTTCTTTTTGAGCATTAGGTTTTGCGTTATTAAACTTAACTTTCTGCGCAATTTGGCTAGATTTAGAGATTAAAGCATCCAATATAGTAAGAGTCGTATCGGATTCTAAGTTAAGTAAGGAGGCTTTATCATTTCCAATTAAAGCTCCTAAAGCTTGATTCGTATCAGCTTTAACATTTTCCATTTCCTGAAGGAATTTAGCAAAATTACCTAAATCTAGCTGAGCAAAAACAGGTTTCATACCAGCGTTTTTAATTTGTTTAGAAAGATTACCTAATATCGTATAAACTCCATCTGTTTTACCAGTACCAGGTTCACCACAGAGTAAGCCACCAACTTCATTACCAGCTTCTGGGTCAGCTGTAAACTTCCAATGTCTTTGCAAGATTTCTGGTTCAACTGAATCCTCGTATATAAGCTTTCTATTTAGCTTCTCTGCTTTTTCCTCTAATTTATTAATTTCATGATCAGAAAATTTATGGAAAATCTTATATCCAAGCCTATCACCTTTGTTTAAATACCATTTGGCGACATTATTCTCTCCCAAGGCATGTTCATTACGGATATTAGTAAATCTTCCAATAGAAGCGAGTAGAGTACCTGCAAAAGTTGCAACAGTAGCAATATTTTTAATGGCAGCTTGGAATAATCCTAGTTTGCCAGGAGTCTTATTAAATCTATCTTGTATGAACAAAGCTAAAAGACCACCAACAGACAAAGCATCACCTACAGCAAAATTTTCTTTGATTTTTTTCCAAAAATCCTTCTTCTCAGGTAAATCTAAAGAATCATCTTCATCGTCCCAAGGAGTCTTCAGAACATCATCATGAATTTCACGCCTTAATTTTTCACCTAAATCTATCGCAATAGGCTGAGCAAACCAGGCAATAGCTGATTTAGCAATATTATTTCCAGCTTTAGTACCAGCAGCCTCTACAAAACGAGATGCCACCTTAACTCCACTGTTCAGTAGGTCATATTTAGACCCCATAGGTATATACATTATAGCTTATAATTAAATAATTTTGAAGGTCTAATTAACCGAATCTTAATGTAAATAAGGGAATATTTAACTGTGAAAGATTTTCTAGGGTATATATGATTTCGGATTCTTCAAATATCAGCAAGTCAACTAATGTTGCTATGAATAGTAACATTAAAAGTCAGACGCAACAAAAATCTGAAAAAACAGATACTAATAAAAAAAATCTAGAAAATTTAAAAGCTTTTGCAAAATCACAGTCAAAATCTAAAAAAGGTTCAAACCTAAATGAATTTGATTATGATGATGAGGATATCCAGAATGAATCTGAATTAATGGATTTAGAAGATGTAGATGAGGGCATTAACAGTGAAAAAGAATCGCCTAAAGATAGTTTTGATGAAGATGTTATGGATTTACTGAATAAAAAATATCCAAATAACAAAGATGTTAATAATCTAAAGAGGAAATTAACTGAATTCTTCGAACAAGGAAAACATTTTGAGGATCTAGAAGATGAAATTCAGTTTCAGATTAAGGTTATGTTTTCTGAGAAGGATCATTAATAATCACCTAAAGCCAGCACCTAAAACATGCTCACTAGAGTTAACAATATCAGCCTGATAGGCACTCAAGAATTCATTTTGCCCCTTAAACTCAGCCTCTAATACCTCAATCTTCTTAGTCTGCTTTTTAACTTCCCCCTTAGTTAAGCAACTATCAATAATAATATTTTTAAGAATATCAACAGAAACAATATCCAAACTATCAATTCTTGGCACCTGAGCCTCATCTATATTTAAGTCAAGCTTAGTAGCAAAACTCTTAAGAAACTTTATTTCCTTGTTATTAACAAAGGTTATAGCCTTACCTTCATTACCTGCTCTACCAGTTCTACCAACTCTATGAGTATAATCTCTATCCTCACGAGGTAACTGAAAGTTAAACACCAAATCCAAATCAGGTATATCAATACCCCTAGCTGCAATATCAGAGGCAACTAAAATATTAATCTCAAAATTCTTAAACCTCTCCATTATTAGATCACGTTTATTAGGTTTTAGATCCCCATGAAGAGCAGCCACCTTAAAACCCTGCTTCTTAAGAATTTTAAAGACCTTATCTACAACAACTTTATTGTTTGCAAATATAATAGACCTGAAAACTTTCTCAGAGAAAACAATCCGTTTAATAGCGTCTAGTCTATTCACTTCATCGAGAACAATATAATTATGAGAAATTTTAATATCATGTGATTTTTTCTTAGCAAAATTTATATGCTTTGCTCTGGCTAAATATTTATGAGATATTTTAATAAGATTTGCTTCATGAGTTGCTGAAAACATAGCTGTTTGCCTAGAAGCAGGTGACTTGTCAAAAATCAAATCAAGACTCTCTTTCAAACCCATCTCAATAATAGTATCTGCTTCATCTAAGATTAAAAATTTAAGTTTAGAAATATCAATCAAAGACTGATCAAGGAGATCATTTATTCTTCCTGGAGTACTTATAAGAAGATGGGGCTTAATATTCAATGATTTCTTTTGAGATTCAAAATTTCTGCCACCATAAAGAGAAAGCATTCTAAAATCAGGAATATGAGTTACAAGAGCTTCAATATGATTGCATACCTGCTTTGAAAGCTCCCTAGTTGGAACAACAACTAAAGCTTGAATATAATCTTGACTTAAATCAATTGATTCAATCATAGGAATAGCGTAAGCTGCTGTTTTCCCTGTCCCAGTCTCAGATTGAACTATCAAATCATCACCTGCACGCAATAGAGGAATTGATTTTTCCTGAACCATAGTCATAGTTTCAAACTTCAAATCAGCGATAGCTTGACGAAGCTCTGGGGATAAATTAATCTCAGAAAATTTCATAGTCTTTATAAGAACCCTAATCTAAGTTAATATATTATAGTGTCTGACCTAATAGAAATACAACAAGTACTAGAAAAAATATCAACAAGCAATGCAAAGGATGAGCATAAACAAAAAGAAATTTATAAATTACTTGGATATATAGGCTCCACCAAGAATTCAAAAGAAAGCAAAATATCAATATTCAATTCACTTGAAAGGACTCTAAATGCAAGAAATTTTGCTGAAAATTATTCAACTAACAATTTCAAAATTCCTCAGAATATCCTAAATAAACTTAAAATAGATAAAAATACAAGCCACTATCATTTTCATAATGATTTATTTACAGCAATAGAAGATTTTAGTCTAGAAGATATAAAAAAAATTAAAGAAAAACTTGAATCTAATAATCTCTATCACTTTGAAACTTTAGAAAATGGTCTTATCAGAACCTCTGAAACTATTCATGAACACATGCGCTGGCAGTGGTTTACAGATACATGTATGGTTGGCAGCTGGCAGAAGAAAGTAAGTAGAGAGAACTGGCAGAAAGCTTTGCTTACCAATATTGCAATAACGGCTTCTACTAAGAACACACAAACAGTTAAAACTATTACTAATAATCCTGAAAAGTACAGGCAATATATACATCTTGGGATTGCTCATGTTTTTAATCCAATAAAAATTGAATATAATAAGAATAGTATCCCAGAGCCAGATTCCTATATAGAATCAGACTGGTTCTATCCTAAAAGAGTTGAGTCACTTGGTTTATTACACTTAAATTTAATTGAAGAAATTCTCTATGCAATCAAGAAAGATTCTGTAGGATCAATCTTCCACATTCAAAATCAAGCTTCTAGAAATCTTCTAAGAAAATCTTTAGATAACTTATCCAAGTTTATATTATCTATAAATTATTGCAGCACTAAAGCTGAGTTTGATATGAAAGCTCCAAGTAATAGTAGCTGGGAAGAAATAGTATTTTATTCTGGAGCAAGCTTTGATGCAGCAACCTGTGTACTTGCTATAGAAAAACTCAAGACACTTGTTGAGAATTCTAGTCAAAATTCTTCGCTTAGAGATTTTCTTTTTGATAAGAACTACGAATTAGATAATTCACCTAATTATGCAAATTATCTAAGCATAGACAACCTAAATAACTTTATAAAATCAGGGAAAAGTTTCCTTGAAAATAGATTACTGAATCAAGATAGCCCGGTACATTTTGATGAGAGGGGTGATGATACATCACTATTTCTGTTTACTGCTCTAGATTATAGTTTTTCAGAAGACAGACTAAAAAACATTCATAGTAAAAACCAGATACTAACAAAAGCTATAGAGAAACTCGCTGGCAAAAATGGTTTCAGGAGATATAATGAATTTAACTACAACAATCATTATTGCTTTGATAGCTATTTAAATTTAGATTTCCAAGTTTCAAGTGAACTTCCACAAGTTGCAGATTTAGTACTTGAAGCTAACCAAATTAATTTCGAGCAAAGAAATAAAAATGCAAATGATTTAAGAGACTATATTAGTAGACAAAATTATGCGTTCTATGAATATAGTGCTGAATGGACAATTGGAAGTTCAGCAGCATTGCAGGCAATATCCAAAAACCTTCTAGAAATGAAAAATCATTACCAAGATACAGAAGAATTTAAACAAACATACAATGATACAAAGTTAATTGCGAACTATCTACTCAACCTTAATCTTGCACAAATCTGTGGTTCCAAAGCTCAAGAAGTATATAGAGCTGATGGTACGAAATTACCAAGAGAATATGTTTTCATAGAAGCATTTCAAGCAGTAAGTGATTTAAATTCTAAAAGGAAGTGGCTACCAGGTCAACATACACTCGCCTGGACACAAGCACAATTCTTAGATGCTATTGATAATCTTGAACAAGCTTTAAGTTAAAACTTACTTCTCAATTGTGAAAACAAATTTAGTACCGATCCCAGGTTCAGATGAGACACTAATATCTCCCTTATAATTCTCCACAATTTTCTTGACATTTGTTAAACCAATCCCGTTACCAGAATATAACTCGTGAGGATTCAGCCTTCTAAACATCTCAAAAATATTTTCAAGGTCATCTTCATTCATACCAATTCCATTATCCTCAATAGAGAATTGATGTTTAGACTCAAGTTCATCATATTTTATAGTTATTAGAGTATCTTTATCAGGGTTAGAGAACTTAAGAGAGTTTGTAATTAGATTTTGGAAGAGTTGGGTGATTTCAAATTTGTTGGCGTAAATAGATGGAAGCTCAACTAGTTTAACATATGCATTCTTCTCACTTATAATCAGTGAAAGGCTTTCAATTATTTCACAAAGTAAAAGATTTAAATTAAGCTTGGACTTCTCATCAGACTTTCCAATTCGTGAACAAAGTAATATATCTTTGATCAAAGACTTTAACCTTAAAGTAGAATCAATAATATAGTTCATATATACTTCTTCTTTATCTTCAAGCTTTTCTCCCAGCTTCAGTTTCAAAAGATCTACATAGTTTGCGATAGTCCTAAGAGGTTCTTGTAAATCATGAGAAACCACAAAAGCAAACCTTTCAAGTTCCTGATTCGATGATTCTAATTCTAGAGTCTTTTTCTCAATTAATAATTGAGAATTTTTTTTATCAGTAATATCAAAATTAATTCCACGTAGATTTATAACATTATTTTTTTCATCGAAACCAAACTCACCTATTGCCGAAATATGCCTGACCTCTAGATCAGCTTCTCTAATAATTCTAAAATCAGTATTAAAATTCTCACGATTTAAAATACAATCATCAATATATTCGTTTAAAGGTTCAATATCATCAGGATGAACATGTTTAGAGAAATAAGTGTAATCAACTATCTGCGTGGAATCTTGCACTCCATATATTTCAAACATTCTTTCATCCCATATCACTTCATTAGATCTAAAATCCCAGAACCAGGCTCCGACATGGGCAGCTTTTAAAGTTAAATTAAATCGATCAGTTAACTCTTTGAGGTTTCTTTCAGAAATAGCTAACTTATTAAAGGGCTCAATAAACAGATTTTTACCAAGCAAAAATATAATTATTGAACTTAAAACTGAGCTTAGTAAAATAGCCTGAAATAAATTCTGTATCAGTTTAGAAGAATAGTGATTAAAATTAATAGTTTCTGCTTTGAAAAGAATATCTAAATTATATTTATCTGAGTAGACCTCAAACTCTTTCCAATTAAGATCTAGGAATTTAGTAGAAGTATATAATTCCTCACCATATTTAATTGCAAAACTTAAACCTTCTTCCTGACTAGCACCAAAGATACTATAAAAGTCTAATTCAATTGCGATAAAGCCCTCAATAGATTTGCCATAAACAACAGGCACAATTAAATGTAAGTAATTTACAAGTTCTCTATTTACAAAATTTAATTTAAAATCGTTATTGCTAATCTCAGAAAATATATTTTCATTTAGTTCAATTTTGAATTGCTTGTCAGAACTAACTAGTTTACGTCCCCAAATATCGTATAAATTTACTGGGAGTTTATCACCTAATACCATAGTGTCAGATAAAAAATCTTTTAAATAAGCACTACCAGAATCACTATTCATAACAGTTTTAACCACTATAGGGTAGGCAGCAAGATCTTTTAAAACTCGAATACGGCTAGAAATATAATTATCAAAGTTTTTTTCAACTAAGTTTAACTCAGAGTTACGTAATTTCATCTCGAAAAGATCGAGTGAGTCACCAAGTGATTTTTTTACAGAAAAAAAACTTAAACTAGCAAAGCAAATAAATGATACAAAAGTAAAGACTATAAATATCTTCAATAAAGACTTTTGGCGCTTATTTACATTTAAGATATTCTCAAAACGCTTTAGTTTAAACATTTTAATTTCTCACCACAATCCTGTCATCATCATCAAACTGAGCCATGCAATAATATTTATCACTTAATGCTTCATGAGCAAAAGGTTTAGAGATATCATAAGAAGAGAATTGGCTACTATAGCTTTTAACTAAGCCATCTACAGGAAGATGCAAGTTTTCCAAAGAATTCTTTAATCGAATCCTATTCTCCAAACTATTATCACCAAGAGTGATTTGTAAGCTAGCTGCTATAAATAATCTACTTAAATCATATGCATGAATATAGCCAGTAGGTGCCAAAATATCTCAGCTGGGTAATGTAAACTATTTTGTGTAAATTCCAAATTTTGCTATTTTTTGTTTTATCAGCTCCGGGGTTAAAAGTTTAAAAATCACAGCTTTGCTGTGATAAAATTTGGCTCCCCTAGGAGCTAAACCTTCCTTCAAAGAATATTTCTAATTGACTTACGACCACACCCCAGTTTCTAACAGGCATAGTCCACTTTTTAGTAATATTCTGTACCGCTAAGAAAAGAGATTTCTCCAATGATTTATCAGTAGGAAATACTGATTTTGTCTTAGTTACTTTTCTGAATTGCCGATTTAAACTTTCAAGTGCATTCGTCGTATAGATCAGCCTTCTTACTTCATTTGGATAGATAAAAAATGTGGATAGCTCTGTCCAATTGGCTTCCCATGATTTTGAGATTGATGGATATTTTTCATCCCATTTATCTTTGAAATCTTGCAAAGCCTGATATCCAGATTGCTCTGTAGGAGAGCTATATATCTGCTTTAAATCACTACAAACTTGTTTTCGCTCTTTGTAGGAAACATGCTTAACAGAATTTCTAACCTGGTGGATTATACAACGTTGAATCTCAACTTTTGGAAATACTGCACGGATAGAATCTGGTAAGCCTATTAAACCATCCATACATGCTATCAATATATCTTCTAGCCCTCTGTTTTTAAGCTCATTTGCAACGCTTAGCCAGTATTTTGCACTTTCGGTACCATCACCTATCCACATGCCCAAAATATCTTTTAAGCCATCAGAATCAATTGCTAAACAAACATATACTGCTTTTTTGATCACACGACCCTCGTGGCGAACACTGTAGTGTATACAATCAAAAAATGCTACTGGGTAAACCTTATCTAACTGACGGGTCTGCCATTCTTGAATTTTGGGGTAGATTTTATCCGTTATATTACTTACTAGCTCCGCTGAAACCTCAATTCCATATATCTCAGCCAAGTGTTCATTTATATCTCTAGTCGATAGTCCTCGAGCGTAAAGAGCTATGATCTTTTCTTCTATACCATCGCTTAAGCTACCTAATTCATTTACAAGCATTGGCTTAAAGCTTGATTTTCGATCACGAGGGATTTCCAATGGTAATTCACCAAAGTCCGTTTTAAAAGTTTTTCCTCTTGTACCATTTCTTGAATTCTCAGTGTCAGATCTCTCATGCTTTTGGTAGCCTAGGTGTGCATCCATTTCTCCTTGAAGGATTTCTTGAATCATATCCTTCATCAAACTGCCCATTAAACCTTCAACATCTTTCATTCGAAGATCTTTATTTTCTGCACGCAATTTCCTTGCGTATTCTTTTATGCTTGACATTTGTCTTTTCTCCTTTTTTTATTTTAAGGAATTTACACAATTTATTTTACACTCTCGAAATTGTTAGCTTTCTTCACCAAAATTCTATTCCAAGCTTTGCTGGCTTAAATCCAACAAAAATTTCACCTATACTTTTAACTGAAGATGGATCTTTTTACTCATTTGATCAAGCTCTTGCTCCTACTTTAAAAGCAAAAGAAAACTTGCATAGTAATTTGGTCTTCAGTCACAACCACGATTCTTATTCAACTATTCAAGAAATAATAGTATATTTAAATTCTCTAACAAAACTAGAGCGAGATGAAATAGTAAAGTCATTATCCAATGACCTGAATGAGAAGCTAAATGAAATAGCCTTAAAAGCTACTGCATCAGGAGTTATTCTATCTCCAGATGCTTTCTTCACGACATTCAACAAGAAACAAAATAAAATTATAGCTGTCTCGGTTTGTGATTTTGACAGTATATTTGTTCCTGGAATCGATAAAGAAAATGATTTCAAATTTTCCAACAAGCGTTTACCTAATAGTAAAGAATTATTGAAACACAATAGTAAACAAATAAAAATTTATCATGAGCAAGTTATGGATTTATTTTAAAAATGGCACCACCTAGTGGACTATTTTAGAACTGAGTTTGTGGTTAGTGAGTATAGATTTAGGGGTGATAGGTTGCGAGTTGGGTGATGTTATTATTCTTAAGATATTTATCCTAAACAATTAATTTCATCGTATGATATTTCTTTTGTGAAAATATTGATTTTATTTACTTTGTTAAGGAATATATTCATTTCTCTGTCTATCAAATCTTTATATGTATAGCCATGAGTTTTATTAAAGTTTATAGCTATCTCATAATGTTTTTTTGTATATTTTATTAATTCCTTTCTTATAAAAGCCAATTCAGAATTATATTCCAAATTATTATAGAAAAGAGGTCTTGACTTAACTATTTCATATAAATGATTTAAAATAGGTTTTTTTAAATGCATTTGTGCTGTTGAAGTGTTTTTCATAGTCCCATGTAAATACTCCTTGAACCAAAATTCAAAAAAATTATCAAAGCTTGTAGATCTATCCATACCATTATTAACGAAAGAGGCATAAGTGCTTCCAAGCTCCCTAGAAGATATGCCAAATTTATCCATATTTAAATTTTCTAAAATAAGAATGAATTCCTCCATTCTTACGATACATTTTTTAGAAATTTCTTCATTTGCGCTTATAGCTAGTCCAAGTGTTAGAATTATCCCTAATATTTCACCAATTGAAATTGTCCAATGCATAATAATTATGATCCCTTAAATTTAATTAAAACGATAAATTGTATAGTCTGCAAGATAAAACAGCACTTTTATTGTCGTGTAAGTTTTACATAAAATGATATATGTAAATAATGATTAGATATTGATTAACTTTAACTATCAATTAAACAGGGCATATTATACTTGTACTAGTAATATAAATTAGGTAATTCAAAATGTACTTGGAGAATAGAAGAGCCATAGATATTGCAAACTGGTTTCTTGCTCAGCAAAAAGTTGAGGAAGGTGATTCTATAACGAATTTAAAATTACAAAAGCTTGTTTATTATTCACAAGCATGGTCTATGGTTTTTAGAGATAAACCTTTATTTGCTGATGAGATACAAGCATGGGACTACGGTCCAGTTATCCCTAGTTTATATAAACGATATAAAAAATATAAATTCGATAATATACTGAGTCACAAATCTAAATTTGATTTCCCTGATTTTAGTGATGATGAGACAAATGTTTTAAATTTTGTATTTAAGAATTACGGTGAAATGTCAGGTCAGCATTTATCTAAACTCACTCATGAAGAAGATCCTTGGAAAATTGCAAGAGCTGGCTGGGATTCTATAGATAGACCATGCAAGAATACTATTGTTAATGAATCAATGAAGGCTTTTTATGATAATGTCCTAGCTGAAAATGAAGATAAATTTGAATTTAATCTAAGTCACTTTGAGAATCAAGAATATGATGAAGCAGATGCAGTAAAGGATTTATTCATTGAACATCAAATATTATAAGAAATTCAAAAAAGATATAGAATCTATAGACAAAAATAGAATTAAACAAATCCTTAAACTTCTAAAAACCATCACGGACATAGAAAAACTAGATTTATCTTGGTTGAGAGAAAATAGCTTTGATAAATTGAAAGGTGATCAGAATCTATATGTTTATAAAAAGCGCTTTGGTGACTATAGGCTCATCATTAGTATTAGAGAAATTGAAAATAATATTATTTATGTTGAGAAAGTAGGGCATAGAAGAGATGTTTATCGAAGCTATTAGAATTGATTATTTAATCATAGAAAATATTTATGACAATTTCTTTTATGCCATTTGACCGCATAAACTGTTCTATCAATTTTCTTAAATATCCTTTATAGTAAATAAACGAGTGGGTAAAGAGCAAGAAATCGAAGGTAATCTAATATCTAAGCTTCAGGAGCTTAAATATACTTATCGTGAAGATATTAGAGATAAAGCTTCTTTAGATGCTAACTTTAGAGCCAAGTTTGAAGAACTTAATAAAGTAAACCTTAGTGATGCTGAATTTAAGCGCTTAATGGACCAAATAATTAGCCCTGATGTCTTTGAAACATCAAAGCACTTGAGAGAAATTAATACTTTTATTCGTGAAGATGGAACTCCATTGCACTATACATTAGTGAATATTAAAGACTGGTGTAAAAATACCTTCGAAGTAATAAATCAGTTAAGAATAAACACTGATAATAGTCACCATCGTTATGATGTGATTCTTTTAATTAATGGTGTACCCTGTGTTCAAATTGAACTTAAGACATTAGATATTAGTCCAAGAAGAGCTATGCAGCAGATCGTAGATTATAAAAACGAAGCTGGTAATGGTTATGGACGTACTTTAATGTGTTTTATGCAAATGTTTATAGTTAGTAACAGTAGTGAAACATATTATTTCGCTAACAATAATGATAAACACTTTAATTTTGATGCAGATGAAAGGTTCTTGCCTGTCTACCAACATGCAGCTAAAGACAATAGAAAAATTAATAGAATAGATGAATTTGCTTCTGGCTTTCTGAGTAAATGCACCCTAGGACAAATGATCAGTAAGTATATGGTTTTAGTAGCTTGTGAGCAGAAAATCCTTCTCATGCGTCCTTATCAAATCTATGCTGTAAAAGCGATAGTAGACTGTATAAAGCAAAATGCTGGTAATGGTTATATCTGGCATACTACAGGTAGTGGTAAAACTCTGACTTCTTTTAAAGCTTCTACTTTACTGAAATACAATCCTGACATTGAAAAATGTCTTTTTGTCGTTGATAGAAAAGACTTAGACAGACAGACTAGAGAAGAATTTAATCGTTTTCAAAATGGTTGTGTAGAAGAAAATACCAATACTGAGACTTTAGTGAAGCGTCTACTCTCTAGAGATTATGCAGATAAAGTTATAGTTACCACTATTCAAAAGCTTGGACTTGCTCTTGATCCCAAGCATAAACAGAATTACAAAAAACGTTTAGAGCCTTTAAAAGATAAGCGCATGGTCTTTATCTTTGATGAGTGTCACCGTTCTCAGTTTGGAGATAACCATAAGGCGATAAAAGAATTCTTTCCACAGGCTCAGCTTTTTGGTTTTACAGGTACTCCAATTTTTGATAAAAACTCTAACTATAAATTTATAGAAGGTGATGAGGCTTCTAAACTCACTACTGATGATGTTTTTCAAAACCAGCTTCACGCATACACTATAACGAATGCTATAGATGACGGTAATGTGCTTCGTTTTCATGTAGATTATTTCAAAGCAGAAGGGAAAACTGAACTTAAACAAGGTGAGTCTCTAGCAAAGAAAGCTATTATAGAAGCGATACTCAAGAAGCATAATGCTGCTACCAATAACAAAAAGTTCAATGCGGTTTTAGCTACTGCAAAGATAAATGATGCGATAGAGTATTATAAGCTTTTTAAAAAAATTCAGAAAACTAAGCTTGAAGAAGATAGTGAATATCAAGCTTTAAATATTGCCTGTGTGTTCTCTCCTCCAGCAGAAGGCAACAAAGATATAAAACAGTATCAAGAAGATTTACCTCAAGAAAAAGAGGATAACAAAGAAGCACCTGAAGAGAAGAAAGCTGCTCTTAGAATGATTCTTGCTGATTATAACCAACAATATAAAACTAACCATAGTGTCAGTGAGTTTGATTCATATTACCAGGATGTACAAAAGCGTATCAAAGATCAGCAGTATCCTAATTCAGATTTAGCTCATTCAGAGAAAATCGATATCGTCATAGTAGTTGATATGCTCCTGACAGGTTTTGACTCTAAGTATCTGAACACTCTATACGTTGATAAAAATCTTAAATACCATGGCTTGATTCAGGCATTCTCTAGAACGAATAGAGTTCTTAATGATACTAAGCCTTATGGAAACATTATGGATTTTCGTTATCAAGAAGATGCTGTAAATGAAGCAGTGGCTATGTTCTCTGGTGAAGCAGAAAAAGAAAGAGCTAAAGAGATATGGCTAGTAGATAAAGCTCCCGTGGTTATAGAAAAATTAGATGAAGCAGTGCATGGTCTTATAAACTTCATGGAGTCTCAAGGCTTAGACTATAGTGCAGCAGATGTATCTAATCTAAAGGGAGATGCTGCTCGCTCTGAGTTTGTAAAACGTTTTAAAGATGTTCAACGTTATAAAGTTCAATTAGATCAATATACTGACCTTACAGAGGAAGATAAATCTAAGATAGATGCGATTTTACCTGAAGAAGATTTGAAGAGTATGCGTGGGGCATATTTGAGTACAGCTCAAAGATTAAGGGCTGAACGAGATGATAAGAATGAAATAATTTCTCCAGAGATTCAAGAATTAGATTTTGAGTTTGTTCTATTCTCTTCCTCTCTTATAGACTATGACTACATCATGGAATTAGTAGCTAGATCTACTCAAACTGGTGGCACAGAAAAAGAAGAAATGAGTCGAGATCAAATAGTGTCTTTACTCTGTTCTGATGCTAAATTCATGGATAAAAGAGAAGATATTATCGCTTACATGGACACTCTAAAAACTGGTGTCGCTATGACGAAAGAAGAAGTTATAGCAGGCTTAGAAGAGTTTCTAGCAGCTAAAAATTCAAATGAGTTAACACAAATTGCAAATAAATATGAAATTAAAGAGCAGGCTATGAAAGAGTTTGTAGATTTGATACTATTGCGTAAAATCTTTGATGATGAATTACTAACAGATCTTTTAGCTCCTAAAGGCTTAGGTTGGAAAGAGCGCACTAAAGTAAAGCTAGAACTAATGAAAGATCTTATACCACTTCTTAAGAAGCAAGCAAATGGACGTGAAATCTCAGGGTTAAGTGTCTATGAATAGTAAAGTAAAATCTAAGAGAGCTTTAATTCCTAAACTCAGGTTTCCTGAATTTGAGGGGGAGTGGGTTGATTACTCTATAGGGTGTTTAACGGATGTTATTGCAGGTGCAACTCCTAGTACTTCTAACCCATCTTATTGGGATGGTAATATTCCTTGGATGAATTCTGGTGAATTGAATAAAAAAAAAGTTTTTGATGTTAAAAATAGAATAACAAAACTAGGCTTAAAAGAATCAAGTACAAAGCTAATACCAGTCAATAGTGTGCTCGTTGGTTTAGCAGGACAAGGTAAAACAAGAGGTACTGTAGCCATGAACTATATTGAATTGTGTATTAATCAGTCTATAGCATCAATATTGCCAAATCAAAGTAAATTTGTGCCTAATTTTTTATTTTATAAATTAGATTCTATGTATCAATACCTTAGATCTATCTCTAAAGGTGAAGGAGGAAGAGGGGGATTGAATCTTCAACTAATTAAGTCTGTGAAAGTCCAAATGCCTAAAATTCTCCCCGAACAACAAAAAATAGCAAACTGCCTATCATCTATTGATAGAGTGATTGACTTTGAGAATGATAAATTAATTAATCTAAAAGAGCACAAAAAAGGTTTATTGCAAAAACTTTTCCCTACTGAAGGTGAGAAGGTTCCAGAACTCAGGTTTCCTGAGTTTGAGCGGGAGTGGGTTGAGAAGAGACTTGGGGAGGTCTTTTTAAGAATTAAAACTAAAAACAAGAACAATAATTCTAATATTCTGACAATATCTGCTCAGCATGGTTTAGTAAATCAATTACAATTTTTTAAAAAGCGTATAGCGAGTAAAGACCTCACTGGATACTATTTATTGCATAAGGGAGATTTTGCATATAATAAAAGTTATTCTAATGGTTACCCAATGGGAGCAATTAAACCATTAAAGTACTATAATTCAGGTGTAGTTTCGACTTTATATATATGTTTCCGAATAAAAAATGATACTGACAATCATAGTTCATTTTTTGAACAATATTTTGATGCTGGTGTTTTGAATAGTGAATTGTCTAAAATAGCTCAGGAAGGTGGACGAAACCATGGTTTATTAAACATTGGAATTAATGACTTTTTTGAAAAAGTTAAAATATATTCTCCACTTCCTGAGGAACAACAAAAAATAGCAAACTGTTTATCATCTATTGATAAAGTCATTGATCTTCAAGAAGAAAAAATCACAAATCTGAAAGAACACAAAAAAGGGCTAATGCAGCAGCTTTTCCCTAATATTGAGGAGCTTAGCTAAATGAATCAAGAAGCTAAGATTTATTCTTACAACTCTCTAGACAAAGTTACTAGACGTATTCGTGATGATCTTAATAGCCAAGATTTAGTTTTACTCTTTGCATATAACGGTACTGGTAAGACCAGCTTATCTATGACTTTTAAAGATCAAGGTAAGAAAAAAGTTGATAGAGATACGCTCTACTTCAATGCATTTACTGAAGATTTGTTTTACTGGGATAATGATCTAGAATCTGATACAGATAGAGGCTTACACTTTAACCAAAATTCTGTTTTCTTTGATGGCTTTGAGAGACTTGAGCTTGAGACTCGTGTATTTAGTTTCTTAGAGAGATATGCTGATTTTAATTTTAAGATTAATTATAAAAATTACAAAATCACTTTCTATAAAGGTGAAGAAGAGAATATTAAAATCTCACGTGGCGAAGAAAATATTTTTATCTGGTCAGTATTTTTATCTATCTGCGAATTAGTCATTGAAGGAAATGATTCTTATTCATGGGTTAAATATATTTATATAGATGATCCTATATCTTCACTCGATGATAATAATGCTATCGCTGTAGCCTGTGATCTAGCTGGACTTATAAAAGAAGGACTTGAAAACTCTGAGCCATTAAAAATAATAATTTCCTCGCATCACAGTTTATTTTTTAATATCCTTTATAACGAATTTAAAAACAATAAGAAAGTAAAAAAATCAGTTTATTTCTATCATAGAGCTACTAAGTCAGAGATTTATACTTTAAGAAGCACTGATGAAAGCCCATTTTTCAACCACATAGCACTCTTAAGTCAGCTTAAAGAAGCTGTCGAGAAAAGAGAACTCTATACTTATCATTTCAATATCTTACGCTCTATTTTAGAGAAAACTGCTACATTTTTTGGGTATAAAGATTTTTCACAATGCATTCATAATCTTGATGATGAAACACTTTACGCTAGAGCATTAAACTTAATGAGTCATGGTAAGCATTCGATATATGAGCCTAGAGAGATGGTAGAAGATACTAAAGAACTTTTCATAAGAATATTTGAGGGCTTCAGAAAACACTATGACTTTAAATTACCTGAATTAACTAAAAAGGCAGAAGTAAATGACTGATAAAGAACAAAAAGAATTAGGTAAAATACTGTGGGCTATAGCAGATCAGCTCAGAGGAGCTATGAACGCTGATGACTTTAGAGACTACATGCTCTCTTTTCTATTCTTGCGTTACATCTCAGATAACTATGAAGAAGTTGCTAAAAGAGAATTAGGTGCAGACTACCCTAAAGAAGGTAAGGACAATAAAACGCCTCTTCAGTTATGGTATGAAAAAAATCCAGATGATATAGCTTCATTTGAGGATCTTATGCGCAGGCAGGTTCACTATGTGATTAAAGCAGATCATCTCTGGGGTAATATATCAGACATGGCTCGCAGGCAAGATGCTGAGCTTTTAAATACTCTAGAGGCTTCATTTAACTACATAGAAAAAGAATCTTTCTCTAGTAGCTTTCAAGGGCTATTCTCAGAAATTAACCTAAGCTCAGAGAAACTAGGAAAGGAATACTCTGATAAAAATTCTAAGCTTTGTAATATCATTAGTAAAATTTCAGATGGTTTAGCAGAGTTCTCTACAGATAAAGATACTTTAGGGGATGCTTATGAATATCTTATAGGGCAGTTTGCAGCAGGTTCAGGTAAGAAGGCTGGTGAGTTCTATACACCTCAGCAGATATCAAGTGTACTTTCAGCTATAGTGTGCCTTGATAGTCAAGACCCTAGTACAGGATATAGAAAACATTTAGATACAGTTTTTGATTTTGCCTGTGGTTCAGGTTCTTTACTTCTAAATGTCCGTAATAAGTTAGGTACACATGGTATCGGTAAAATTTATGGACAAGAAAAAAATATAACTACGTATAACCTTGCAAGAATGAATATGTTGCTTCATGGGGTGAAAGATTCTGAGTTTGAGATTCATCATGGTGATACCTTAGACAATGACTGGGAATTTCTAAAAGAAGAGAATCCTACTAAAAAGCCTTACTTTGATGCAGTAGTAGCTAACCCACCTTTTAGTTTACGTTGGTCCCCTACTGATACTCATGCTGAAGATTTTCGTTTTAAAAACTATGGTGTAGCTCCAAAGTCTGCTGCTGATTTTGCTTTTCTTCTTCATGGTTTTCACTATCTAAAAGATGAGGGTGTTATGGCTATTATTCTTCCTCATGGTGTGCTTTTCCGTGGAGGAGCTGAGGAAAGGATTAGACGTAAACTCTTAGCTGATGGAAATATCGATACTGTTATCGGGCTTCCAGCTAATCTCTTCTACTCTACTGGTATTCCTGTCTGTATATTAGTCCTGAAGAAATGTAAAAAATCAGATGATGTTTTATTTATAAATGCTAGTGAAAATTATGAAAAAGGTAAACGCCAAAACTATTTGAGCCCTAAGCAGATAGGTAAAATCATTGATACTTATCAGTATAGAAAAGAAGAAGATCGTTACTCCCGTAGAGTATCTTTAGAAGAGATAGCAGAAGAGAATGATTACAATCTTAATATCTCACGTTACATAAGCACTCAAGAGCCTGAAAAAGAGGTGATACTTAAAGATGTTAATGAAACGCTAGTTAATATAGATAAAGATCTTAAAAAAGCAGTAATAGAGCATAATCAGTTTTTAAAAGAGCTTGGTTTGGATTTATTGCCTGAGTCATAAAACTCATTACGATTTTATGATTCAATAAATATATAAGCCTCTCTAGTTCTGGCTTGTCATTTCATAGGGTAGTTTATTCGGGTACAACTACTGCTAGTACATATTTTTCAGAGGTTTTGCGGTGCTTAACTTCAACTTTGTTGTATTAATATTTTTCTTGAAAATCAATTAACAAAAGTTTTTTAACCTAAATAGAATCTATAACAATATGAAGGAAAAAACAATAGAGATTTTAAGTTAATCGACAAATAAACTTGCAATAGTTATCTTTTTTAAGTAAAGTTATATACGAGATTACTAATGTAATCTTGGGGTTTCATAGCCTCCCTAATAGCAGTCGATAGAGATATCAGACTGTAAAAACGATATCTCCTGGCTTTTTAGCCGGGAGACTGTGGTGCATGTCCAGAGCTTCTTAGCTTAAAGACTATGGTATTCGTTCTATTAGGCGAACTATGAACTCCCGGCTCTTATGTTTTAAGAGTTAAATAAATAGATAAATATAGGAGTTCATATAATGCGTATATTATTAGTAATATGTTGTTTCTTAGTAAGCTCTTCAGCTTTTGCTGAAACAAGTTACAGTATCAAAGATCCAAAAATCATACAAGCCCTTCAAAGCTATATAAAAATATTTGGTTATAGCTGTGACGAAGTGGATCATGCTGATAGACTGCCATGGAATGATAATTTTAGTGTTTGGTGTAAAAAGAATGGATATTTAAAATACCATTACGAGCTTGAAGATCTTGGTGGGAAATATATTGTTCATGTTAAATAGATTTAAAAAAGGAGAAAGAAATGAAAAATAAAATCAATAAAATATTAATTGCTGTAGGTTTAGTTGCAAGTCTGGCAGTGCCTGCTAATGCAGCCCTATTTAAAGAATCTACAATTCCTGGACATGCTACTGGTGCTATTCCTAATAATATTTATCAAATGAAGAAAGGTGAATCGAACTATATTTCTATTCTAGGTTTATTTCACTTTGGTGATGGCGGGGTAAGTACAGCTGCTAAAAATGGTAATGTTCGTAAAGTTAGTTTTGTTGACCATAAAACTACTAGCTATATTGTATTTAGGAAGAATAAGACTGTTGTTTATGGTGATTAATTCTTAATGAAAAGGAGTGAAATATATTAATTGATCACTCCTTTATTTATTTTTGTTAATTTTCCTTATGTCGTGAGGTATCATAAAAGAAATTGACAACTCTTATAAAATACAACCTCTCTGCAAAACACTATTAATCAGCTTTAAAATCTTTTTGCACACGGCAATATTCTTTTCTTTAAATTCTTTAGCTGTTTTATTATTTGCTAGAGCATCATATGCAAAAGGGTTATGATAAAAAAACAATTTACTATATCTGCTTAATATGTTCTGGATGTGCTGAATCTTCAAGCTTAAGGGTTTCTTTTTTGAATAATAGACATAAGCAATTAAAGCCTCTGAATCTATTGACCCGAGCTTTGGAAGTTCTATCAATAGTGAAGTTACTAGCATTTTGTAATCAAAGTTATATTTATGGATAAAATCCTCACTGTCATAATTAGATTTAATAATAAGTTCCTTAATAAGCTTTTCATGTTTCTGGAACTCAGTATTTTCTTGTGAAATAAATTCATATAATTCATTAACAAGAGTTCTTAACTTTTGGTCACAGTCACTTGAGAAGCTGTTGAGTGTATAATGATTCTGCTTGTTAGGTAATAATACTTTATTAAGCTTATAAATATTTCTTACTAAATATTGCTTATTTGCTATTTCCACTGGAATGTTTTTCTCCATAATTATCTCCTTATTAGTTAGTTCTATTTATTAAAAAAGCTTTGAGCGTTCGGATTAGTGCAAGGTCCCTAAAATAGTAGGGCTATGGTTTATCCTGTGTGAACGCTCAAACGTTTTGGTTTGAAGCTAATATTTACTATATAGAGCTTTTACCAAATTACATAAATCCAGAAAGAAACTCAGATGATTCTGAATACCATAATAGTTAAAGTGATTAATTAATAGCCTATAACTATCATCTAGCCACTTTTCTTTATCCTTAGATGTCCTAGATAGCTTTAATAACTTCTCATTGATATCAACAATTTTATTGTCTGGAATCTGAAGTTCTAGACTAGAATCTATATAGCTTGAACGCAAGCCAAATATTTTCATGCTCTCTTTAGACAGGTCTCTAAATTGAGTTTTACTAGTATTCAGCTTCAAGCCATATTGTTCTAACCGTGAACTAAATTCAGCTATTAATGCTTCACTTAGCTCAGGCTTCTCAATACCAAATATGAAATTATCAGAGTATCTGATAACCCAAGTCTGGATTTTGCCGCTCGTGGTCTCTGAGTACCACGAATCAAACACTTTATTTAAGAAGATATTACTTATCATGGCTCCAGTAGCTAAGCCCTGGAGGGTTGATTTTCTTCTTATTGGAAATCTTTTATTTAGAAGCTTTAAAAAAGATAGATCTTTAATTCTTTTTTTAATCAGTCTTTTAACTGTTTTCATATCGATATTATCAAAACATTTATAAATATCTAACTGCAATAGATAAGGTTCTTGCTGAGTTTTAAGATTACTATCTATAGCCTTGAATGCGCATTTACAAGAACGTCCAGGAATATAAGAATAGACAAAATCTTTAAAATTGGGAAGGAAAGCAACTTCAAGAATTATTGACATTAATTTACTAACGACCTTGTCCTCAATTTCCTCTATATATACTTTTCTAGGCTTATTCTTTTTGTTAATAAACTTAGTTCTTAAGGGTTTAAATTCGTATCTTTGATTTTTCAATCTATCTAGTAAGTAAGAGAGATTACTTTCTAGGTGAATTTTATAAGCTTTTTTTGAATAATTGTCTTTAAGTAACTTAAAGCAAGCGAGTAAAACATCTTCATCAACTAAGGGCATTACATTATGAACAGAGGTATTTCTATTAAATCTCTTTTTAAGTTCTTCTATAAAAGGTTTTAATAACTCTGGGTATCTTCGCTTATTTTTATGATTATTCATTTCAACTGAAGCTGTTGTTTTTAAGCTATGCAAAAATTCACCTTCATTAATCGAGTCATTTAAAAATAGTTTTATGCTCTTATTCTTTACCGCCATTCTTTGGTTTCCTCTTATTCTTTTGGTCAATTCTGTTGAGCAATAGACAAAAGTCAGCAAGTTCTTGAAGTTCACTTCTTGTGAATCTTGATTTTTTGCAAAACTCTCCCTTAGTTTCTGGATTAGCTCCAGAATCTTGATTAATACTCAATTTGTCCCCTAATTTACTTTTGTATTGTTTCTAAACTTGTGTAGTGCTGCTTTATGATGAATCTAATCAATGCACTTTTTGATAAGTTGTAATGATCAACTAAAAAACAAAGTTGCTCATCAGCATCTTTGTTTAAGTTAAAGCAATGTTTCATTTTCTCGGCCCCTCCCTTTGAGACTTAATTTAGAATTATTGTTTTCAGAATAACATATCATAAAAAACTGTGAAACTCTTTTCTAGATTAGTTTTTGACAGTTCTGAAAAGCATTTTTGTTAATTTATCTTTTCTGAAAAATTGATTTGGGAAATAAGAAATTATTTGCAACAAACTATTTCACATTTGTCAACATTTGGACTATCATTAAAATAATGACAGCTCAAAAATGTGTGATCCTAGCTAGGGTAAGTACCTCTAAGCAAGAAAAAGAAGGTTTATCGCTTAAGGATATTCAATTACCTAAATTACGTAGATATGCAAATGAGCGAGATTTTGAAATTATTAAAGAATTTGTTTTTAGTGAAAGTGCTGATCATGGGATTAGAAAGAAATTTAATGAGATGATTTCTTTTGTAAAAAGAAATAGTGACATCAAGTATATAGTTGCATTTCGAGTCGATAGATTTACAAGAAACAATTACGATTATTGCCTTGCGGACTCGTTAATGAAAGAGCATGATAAAGAAATCCATTTTGTAGATGACAGGTTAATTCTCAATAAAAACTCAATAGGTACTGACATCTTAAGTTGGGATATGAAAGTTTTCTTAGGCAAGCAAATGATAAATAGGCTCAGGGAAGATGGTATCAAATCTGCCCAGACTAAATTAGATAATCTAGAGTGTCCAGGTAAAGCCCCATATGGTTATAAAAACATAGCAGAAGGTAAGCGCAAAGATATTATTTTTGATGATTTTAAAGCTCAAGTAGTTAAGTTTATGTTTGAAACCTATTCAGTAGGCGCCATTTCCTTACTTGGTTTAATGCGTAAGATTAAAGAAGAGTTTGGAGTTGATCTTGGTAAAAGCCAGATTGATGCAATCCTAAAGAATAAATTTTATATTGGTACTATGACATATAAAGGCAAAGAGTATCCTCATAGATACGAGCATATGATTCCAGAAGATTTGTTCTATCAAGTCCAGAGCATCAAGAGTGCAAATGGTCAGAAAAATAAAGGTGTAAAATCAGGTATAGTGCCACTAATTTATCGAGGTTTAATAAAATGTGCTGAATGTGGTTCTTCAATCTCAGGAGAGAAGAAGAAAGGTGGAAAATACACTTACTATAAATGCACTGAACACTACAAAAAGCACGGAGCTAAATATATTAGCGAAGAAAAAATCACCAAGCAGATTTTAGAACTTTATTCACAAATTAAAATTGAAGATGAAGAACTTAGAGAACTTAAAAAGATACTCAAGGAAGCTAATCAAACTAAAAGAGACCATGGTGAAGCTGAGCTTTCAATATATCAAGCAGAATATACAAAATATAAAAAGCGTTTAGCGGTTATGTATGAAGATAAACTAGATGGCATCATCTCAAATGAAGATTATCGAACTAAAGCAAGAGACTACGAAGAGAAACAAAAAGCCCTTGAGCTTAAAATACAAAAACTAAGAGAAGCAGATCAAGACTTCTACAACTCAGCGGAGCAAATCCTAAATTTAGCGACTAGGGCTGGGGAAATCTACATTAGTTCGGAAATGGATGAAAAACGCCAACTTCTTAAATACACATTTTCGAACTTGTATTTGAGAGGGGAAAAGCTAGAGCCAGAGTGGAAATCAGTCTTCTCCAAACTACTATTATGGGGTGATCGTACAAAATGGCACGCCCGAATGGATTCGAACCATTGACCCACTGCTTAGAAGGCAGTTGCTCTATCCAGCTGAGCTACGGGCGCGTGAGAGTTGATATTCAATACCAGTGTTTACTAATGATTAAATCATAATTAATGACTAATCAAGTATAAAAATATAGCATAATCTTAATCTTCAAAAGGTATAATATTTATTAAAGGTTATTAATATGTCAAGCACACAAGAAAACTCTACAGAAATAGTTAAGTTAACTGATTCCGCGATTAAGCAAGCATATATGCTTTTGAGCAAAGAACACGCTGGAGATGAGAAATATGCATTGCGCTTCGCCGTGAAAGGTGGTGGATGTTCTGGTTTAAGTTATGACCTTCAATTTGACGAAGTCGGTGAGAAAGATTATCGCCAATTTGCTGAAGTACCTGAGCAGGAAGAAATGATTTTACCTGTAATTGTTGATCCTAAAAGCGCTATTTACCTGAAAGGAATGGAAGTGCACTTCGATGATGGTTTGATGGGGAAAGGATTTGTATTTAAGAACCCTAACGCTGATAACACTTGTGGTTGTGGTGAGAGTTTCTCTGTTTTTTAGAATCTTGTTTTAGAACGAGTTTTTTTATTTTTAGCTAATTGGCTATCTGGCTTTGAGGATTTAGTCTGTAATTTCTGAATAGCTTTGTTAAGTTTGCTTTTAATTTTGTGATAGCCCCCCCTTTCTATAGCCTGGTACCTATATTTTTCCTTATTATTATTAAATGATCTAATTGAATCTGGAATTCTATATATGCCATGATCATAATCATTAACAAGTCTCAAATCTTTTTGGATACCATCATTAATTTTATTTTTTAGCATTTGCTCTAAAATAATTTCTAGATTTTGCCAGTAAAGTTTAACTCTCGTAGTCCTGAACTTTAACCTTTTCAAATCTTCCATGAAATCAGCATCCAAACCCTGTTTCTTTGCAATTTCAAGCGCTATATCTTTTAAACGAATATATTTTTCTTCATTAAATTTAGAAAAATCACCCAAATTATACTCTGTTAAAAACTTTCTATACTTTTCTCCATCTTGCCTAGAAACTACAGTCATAGACTTGAAAGCTTCTAAATCAGAATCTTTTTTCTTATCAATAAATAAGCTATCAATTTTCTCTATTTTCCCAGGACTAGTGATGATTTTAAATCGCTTATAATTAAGTTCTTCTCTAGGTTCAAGAAAATAATATTTATCATCAACTCTCCCCTGCACCTCCTTTGCAACAGTTAAGATTTCTTCATCCTCAAGACAAGACTTATCTTCATCAGAATATGTAACTGATATATTAGTATCATCACTAACCCTATTAATATTTTCAATCTTACCCATTTGTTTTAGCGCCAACAAAACATAAGGCTTTGCTATAGAGTATTTCTCAGTAAAATATTTCTGGAAATCACTTACAGTAATTTTCCTAGCCATGCTTCTGTATTGTTTTTTACGGATAAAATCTTGATTGAAGCTTTCTTCAGAGTCAACAATTTTATTTACATAATCAGACTCATGAAAATTTTTAGCTAATTGTTTCAGAACAGGGAACCATAATAAGTCACTATAGAACAGAGTCCCTGATTCATCTCGTTTGATTAATTGACTAGTAGGAACATTTAATTGTTTAGCTAGTTGTTCTGAGGATTTGTGGAGTATAGGCTTAAGATTGCGAGAATAATATTCTGATATCTTCAATTTGTCTTCTTTATTCAAATGTTTCATTTCGTCTAATAACGCTGTTTGAAAGAAGAGTTTAATCTCTTTAATAGTTCTATAACTATAATTCTTACTAGGATCTAAAAGACTAAAGTCAACATACTGCGCTCGCATAATTTCAGAATCTTGCTCATAATCAAAATTTTCAAGTTCATTTAAGATACCACCCAAATCAACTCTACACCTTTGAGCATCACTAAGACCGGTAGCTTCAATAAACATTTCCATTGGGAAATTATTAAAGACTACTACTTCAGGTACTTTGTCCATATTTTCTAAATCCACACGAGTATTTCTCAGTTCTTGCATTGCTCTAGTATGACTAAGTGGACCATGCCCCAAGACTACATACTCTAGATAAGGAAGATCAACACCTGTAGCAAGTTTTCTTAAATTAACTACATTTTGAAGAGCTCTTTTTTTATGTGCCTTCAATAATACATCTCGATTATATTCCTTATAAAGTCTTGAGTGGAAAAGATAAAAATCACCTTGATATTTTGAAGGTCCTTTTAGTTCAAGCTCAGGGTCACCATTTATACAATGTTTAACACCTTCTATAGAAGACTTTATAGGTTCTACCAGTCTTTTGGGGATCAAAACCCCTTTGTATGAATAATTTGCAGAATTAATTCCAAGATTTTCAAAATCCTGACATAATTGATTCGCTTCCTCAACGTAATTCACAAAACTTAAACCTCTCAAATATTTCAAATGAGAATTGTTAATCTTGGCTGCAATTAACTTTGAAGCTGCTTTCCATTTATGCTGGGCATCAAAATCCTTAATTTCATAATTAATACGGTGAATTCGAAAAAGCATCTTAGCTTCAGCAGCTAAATCCTTAATTTCTTCTTCAGTCAAATTCTCAGTCTCTTCACGCACAGATAAAAATTCCGTCGTAGGCATATTGAATTCATTGCGAACCATCTTAGCTTCAGAGTCAAGCAACTCTGATATTGGATTTGAAGTAAAAATTGATCTTAAATTCCCCTCAGCATCTGGTATCAAGTAAACTTCATCATGAATACTAGTGGGCACATAAGTAAAATTATTTGGAGTTACTGAAAAAGCCCATGGATAAATTCCCAATTCTGTAATTGAACGCTTCATAAAATCACGAACATTTTTTGACCATGACCCTTCTTTAATATTTATACGCTTATTTCTATTATTGATTTGATGAACTTCATCTACAACCACGAGTGCAGTATTCTCTAAAAATTCATCGAAGTCCTTACTAGTAATTCCATGCAAATTATCTACTGAACTAGGCAGCCACTCCCTTTCTCGTTTATCTTCACTACTCAATGAAGCCAGCTTTGCCAGTGAATTATTCACAGCAAAAATCATTCTTGTCCCTAAACCATATCTAATTTCTTTTATTTCACTATCACCATTCGTGAAATCCAAGCCGACATTATATTCATGTTTATTAGAGGATAAATGAGATATTTCTTCTTCTGGAATAAAATAATTAATTACCTTCAACAAATCTCTCATCAAATCTCGCTCACCAACACTTACAAGCGCATTAAATTCATCAGGCATAGCTGCCAAAAGCATTCCCATTAAAAAAGTTTTTCCAGAACCAACTGGAGCATTGATTACCTCTGCACGAATAAGAGCAGCTTCTTCTCTATCTTCATCAGTAACTAAGTCACCTGCAATTTCCTTATTAATATTTTCTTTTATCCTTTCAGTTGTTTTTATTAAATAAGAAATAAACTGCTTTGCTGCTTTACGCTCTAGATTATATTTATAAGGAAGTAAAGAACTTATATCCTTAAAATTCCCAAAAAATTCATTAACAAATAAAGCATATTTTTCGGCATTTTTCAATTTATCTCGATCTGTTTTCCCCTCTTGCTTTGCTTTAGACAATTGAGTTTCCAGCTTCTTTAAATCTTTTTTATAAACTTGATAAGCTTGATTTTTCGCATTCAAGAATTCTCTACGTATCGCTTCATGAGTTTGATCAGCAAGTGATATATCGATATTTTTAGATAGTTCATAAATCAACTCTTTATCGAATTTAGTAATTTCTTTTCTATTATGATTTTGATTAAAGCCTCTTCCTAGAATCGATTTTTGTTCAGATGAATATTTTTCTGGACTCCGAGCTAATAAATAACTCAAACCTATAAGATTTTTATCTACATTTAAAGCCTTAGCCAAAATCTCTCCCACACATGAGTTAAACTAAATATTTACGAATTGAAAAATATCTGATTATTTTAACTCAAAGTGAGCACTAAATTCATTAACACATTATTTTCATCAAGCAAACAAAAATAGTAAAATTACTAGTAATGCTAAATATTATTGAAATTTCAGGGACAGACGCTAAGACATTTATCAATGCTCAATCCACAATCAAAGTCTCTACAGGAAACAATTACTGCGCTTTCCTAAGCCCAAAATCAGAAATTAAAGCTTTAACTTATTTAATAAAGGCTGATGATTCTAAAATATTTTTAATTTTAAAAGACGAAGCCACAACTGAAAAACTAAAATCTCATTTAGAGAAATTTATAATTCTTGAAGATGTCGAGCTAAACTTAGTTTCTGAAACTAATTTTACCGAGCAAGATCCAGAACTCTCAAAACAAATTCCTGAAGATTTGAACTTTGAAGATTATTCAGAAACTGATTCTCTCGTTAAACTGCACCAAAACGGTATGCACAAGATTTTCGATAAATATTTTCCAGAGGAGAAAGGCTGTTTCCCTGGACAGGAAGTCTTATCTAAGTATATAAATATCGGTTTAAAGAAGCGCGCGGAGCGCGCCCAAGAATACACAGAAGAAGCGCGTGATATTTTCACTCAAGCTGAAGATAAGTCAGAGTGGGTTAAAGCGAAAGAACTTTTAAATAAAGCTATTTCAGAAGATCCCAAAAATGAAGAAGCTTATGAAACCCTAGGTGTGATTCTAGGTCGTGAAGAGAATTACAAAGAAGCGATAGAGGTTATGAAAAAATTAGATGGGGTTAACCCGACTTCAATTATGGCAAAAACTAATCTTTCTATTTTCTACATGCGTCTTGGAGACAAGGAAACAGCTGAAGAATACAAGGCTAAAGCTACTGTGGCTCAGTTTGATGAAGCTTTGAAAAAGTAACTCTAAATAAGTTCACAAAACAAAATCATCTCACCCGTATATGGTATAAATATTTGAACAAATTTCGCAAGAAAATTTAAATTATATTGAGGAGGAGATGAAATTATGAGTTCAGGTATTCCTGCTTACAGACTCAAAGTAAATCAAGTTATTAATTTATACGACAAAGCTATTAATGCATTAACTAAGGAAACAAGTAAAGAAAAAATCAAAGCTAAAATTCTAGATCTATTTCAACCTGATATTGATCAATCAACTTTCACTATCAAATCTCAAGACCTTATTAAAGGTATCACAGAGTTTTTAGATAAATATATTAAGCAAGAAATTTTTAAACCCAATGATTTACTAAGCCGTGTTCTGAAAAATTTTGATCAAAAGATCACCCCTAATAATATCTTCGGTAGTTCTACACTTGCAGTAAGTCTTGATACTGCTATTGAATGGAAATTACTGGAACATGTCGATATTAAAGAAACTGATAATGGTGGACTTAAAATCATTTTCCCACCTGAAATGAAAAACTTGAAATCTATAACTTTAAAAAAAGTAGATGATGAGAATAGATCATACTTTATAGAATTTCATAACTCTGATTATGTTCGGGAAGTCCAAATCCAAGGTCAAGCAGATGACAGTGGATATCAATCATTTGATAATTCTTTGGACAAAATCCAAAGTAAGTTAAATATCTCAAAATTGTATAAAAGCTGGATAGTTAAATAGAATTTAGAGTGATAACTAACCTTAAATCAAATCTTAATCTAGCAAAACACCCCTCAGAAATGCTAAATTGTTAAAGGTTGTAGTGTGCTGGGGTTGCCCTTGCAATTTTTAGTGCATTAAATTAGGTTAAGCCCTTCAGGTAGCCCAAATTCAAGGCTGAAGAGGAAGAAGAACCGCAGTGTAATGGAATTACATGAGGATTCTGATGACGATGAAAACGCAGAAGTTGAGTTATCTGAAAGGCTTAAAAGGAAAAAGCGGAACAAAGTAAATTATTATGAGTGAAAAAAGAAATGTCATAGTGAGGATTGCAGGTGCCGCTGGTGATGGTATTGCATCTACCGGTGAGCTATTTGGTAAAACCTGCTCTAGAATGGGTTTACACGTCATGGCCTATAACTCTTATCAATCAGCGATTAGAGGTGGACACGTGTGGCTACAGTTAAATGTAGGCGAAGAGAAGACTAGATGTCATGGTGAACAACCTGAAGTTGCTCTTCTTCTTAACAAAACTAGTCCTGAAGTTCATATCCCAGATATGAAGCCAGGTGGAATTGTTTTTTACGACGTATCTAAAATTAAAGATGATTTAACAGTAATGAGAGATGATCTTAATTATTACGCTTTAGACTTCAAAGCACTTTGTGATTTCGAAGGAACTTCTCCAGTAATGGTTAACGTAATGTTAGCTGGTGCTTTAATCCAAGCTATTGGTTTAGACACTTCTGTAGGAATGGAATTCTTCGAAGAGAAATTCTCTAAGAAAGGTCAAGAAATTGTAGATGTTAACCAGAAAGTTTTCAACGCTGGTATCGAGTGGGCTAAAGAAAATGTAAAAGATTTCTCTGTAGCTCTTAAAGGTGATGGAACGAAAAGAATGTTCCTTACTGGTAACGATGCATTTGGTATGGGATTCATCGCAGGTGGTCTTAAGTCTTACGCTGCATATCCTATGTCTCCAGCTACTGGTATTCTTCACTATTTATCTAAGCAAGCTAAAAAATGTAAATTACTTGTTAAACAAACTGAAGATGAATTAGCAGCAGCTAACTTCATTATCGGTTCTGGTCAAGCAGGTGTTAGAGCTGCTACAGCTACTGCTGGTGGTGGTTTCTGTTTAATGGTTGAGGCTTTAGGTCTTGCTGGTATGCTCGAGGTACCTACAGTATTCGTTTCTGTAATGCGTGGTGGTCCTTCTACAGGTATCCCAACTAAACAAGAACAGGCTGATATCAAACTAGTTATGGGTGGTAACGGTGATTTCCCAAGAATCGTAATTGCTCCTAAAGATACAGATGATGCTTTCGTTCAAGCTGCAAGAGCACTTAACTTAGCTGAGAAATATCAAGTTCCTGTAATCATTCTTTCTGACTTGTTCTTATCAGAGCACTATCAGACAGTTGATCCATTCGATTTCTCTAAAGTTACTATCGAGCGTGGTAAGTACATGAGAGAACTTCCTAAGGATGCTGCTAGATACAAGAGATATGAAGTTACTGACGATGGTATCTCTCCTAGATTGGTTCCTGGACACGAAGGACATATGTACTGTTCTGGTTCAGATGAGCACGATGAAGATGGTGAGTTAGTTTCTGATATCTTAGCTGGTTTACCAAGAGCGAAAGAAGTTAGATTAAAAATGCATCCTAAGAGAATGCGTAAAGAAGAAACTATGCTTAAAGAGAATGATGTTCTTCCTCCTGAGATTACTGGTCCAGCTGATGCGAAACTTACTCTTATGGGATGGGGTTCTACTTTCGATTACATCGAAGATGCTTGTGAAACTCTAAGAGCTGATGGTTTATCAGTAAATCACTTACACTTCACTGATCTATACCCTATGGATAAAGAGAAAGTGAAAGAGATTCTTAGATCTTGTAATGAAATCGTAGCTGTTGAGAACAACATGACTAACCAAATGTGTAAATTAATCCTAGGTGAAACTGGATTTGAAA
Organism: Candidatus Caenarcanales bacterium; assembly: GCA_022447685.1. Lineage (GTDB taxonomy): Bacteria > Cyanobacteriota > Vampirovibrionia > LMEP-6097 > LMEP-6097 > DT-14. Next base: position 48,347 of record JAKVAO010000002.1, read on the forward strand.
TCACTAGATCTATTAACAGATTTGATGGTGAGCCATTTACAGGTGAGTATATCGTAAACGAAGTTAAAAAAAAGGAGTTAATTAATGCCTGAGACTACAGACAGAGAAATAACAGTAAAAGATTTTAAAGGTCACATTAATCCTGACTGGTGCCCTGGTTGTGGTGATTTCGGTGTACTTAACGTACTTCAAAGATCACTCGCTGAAATGAATATCGCTCCAGAAGACGTAATGATCGTTTCTGGTATCGGTTGTTCATCTAACCTTCCAGGTTTCATCAACACTTATGGAATGCACACACTTCACGGAAGATCACTTCCTATCGCTCAAGGATTCAAGCTTGCTAACCATGGCATGCACGTAATCGCTTGTGGTGGTGATGGTGACGGTCTTGGAATTGGTGTTGGCCACTTAATTCACTCTATGAGACGTAATGTAGATATGACTTACATCATCATGGATAACTCAATCTATGGTTTAACTACTGGTCAGACTTCACCTACAAGTGGATTTAACATGAAAACTAAATCTACTCCATTCGGTAACCCTGAGCTTCCAGTTAACCCTATGGCTTTAGCTATCTCTGCTGGCTGTAGCTTTGTTGCTAGAGGTTTCTCTGGTAATCCTAAGCAATTAGTTGAAATCTATAAAGCAGCGATTAAGCATAAAGGATTTGCTTTCATAGATACTTTCAGTCCATGTGTAACTTTCAACAAAGTTAACACTGCTCAGTACTATAGAGAAAACACTTACGATATTCAAGAAGACGGACACGATTCTTCTGATATGCAAGCTGCTTTCGCTAGAGCAATGGAAGACGGTAAAATCGGAACTGGTATCTTCTACCAAAAAGAAAGACCAACTTACGAAACACCAGAAAAAGAAACTTTCGATATTCCATTAGTAGATCAACCTCTAGGAGTGGATGAGAAGTTAGCGAGTGAATTAAACGCACAGTTCTTATAAGTAAAAAGAGAAAAGTGTAGATTTTAAAAAAGGAACCCCAAGGGGTTCCTTTTTTGTTTTGTGAAAAATATTAAAATCCGGCTAGAATCAGATCAACTTTGAAAAAAGTTACTAGGACTAGAACCCTTATAAAGACTTTTTCTATAGTAAATCAATCTGTCTTTCAGTTGATTTATAGTATCTTCTTTTCTGTCTTGAGCCTCATCTAAATCATCAACTTTATTCGTGATAACCATCTCTCCGACTCCAAAATTCGTATCTAATTTATCAATCAAGGAATCAACTGTATGCTTATAACTATCTTCATTTATTTTTCCAGCACCATCTTTACCTTCTTGAAGAAAATGAACTAGAGTTTCAACTCTCCTTTCCATCTCTTTCTCGAAATCTTCTAGACTTTCCTTGCCTTGATACTCTACTAAAGTTGCCAAAGGCTTAGATTCATTTTTCTTTTCATCTAAAGCTCCGATAGCATCAAAAATTACATCAAGCATAGCTTCTCTAAGATACTTTTGTGTTTTTTCAATTGGAAAATTACCTGTATTCAGCTGCATAATTCCTGTTCTAGCATCTGTGACATAAGCTTTACTCATGTGATTTACTTGCTCTTTGATTTCAGCAACTTGATTATTTAAGGGTTCAGTTTCTTTTCTTATGATGTCACGAATAGATTCTTTCAATTCTTTACCAAAAGACTCCATAAAAGTATTAAATTGTCCATGAGTTATTGCAGCAGCAGAATTCATATCCAAGATAATAGCACACCCAATGTATTGACAAAAACTCACGACTTCGATATTATCTTAAGCGTGAAACTTAGTTCACTATTAGCAGCTACTCCAGTAGTAATAGGTTCGATTATTGGTACTAATCTAGAACCACTAACAATTGACTCAGATCTACTTCTAAACAGCCCAGAAAAATATGAAGAAGTTAAGGCTTTCTGTAACACGGAAAAAGAGAGTATTTTTCATTTACAATCATTTGATACTGATAATAAAAGACAATCTAGCTGTCAACAAATTAATGAAACTATTCATAATTATCAAATTAAATACTATGAATTGGACACTGTTTTTGACTATGTCAAAAATATCAATGAATTCAATGATTTAATTGGTGGCGATAAAATAGACGCTGCTCACCATTCACACAATGTTAACACTCAGATTCTTAGAGCTATTATTGGAGATGATTATGAGTTAGAATCGAATTCATCAAGCACTCTTCAAGATATAAATGAAATCCTAGTATCAATAAATCAATCTGGATTATTAAGTAAGTTTGAACTAAAAAGCAACAGTGATTTTATAGCACTTGCAAAAACATTTCCAGCCTCTCAGAATAAGGATTTGAATAAAAATGAAAAACTAATGAGTTTTCAAAAATGGTTAGACTTACTTAATAAGAGCTTAATTTCAAATCAAAATACTAAATACACCATACATAGAATTAGTTCTCTAGTTCAAGCAAATGCTTTCAAACCCGAGAAATTTTCCTCTCCCGATAATTACTTGAGTTCCTTACTGGAAGCGGATAATATGTTCGTTGAATTATCAAAGAATAAAATAAATAATTATGCAAGCCCACTTCATACTCTCTCTGGAAGACTAACTTCGACAATAAGCCCCCATGATTTTATATCTGTAAATGAATATGGAAATTCACTAATGAAAATTTCTAATAAGCTAGCAGAAAAACTCAAACTCAATGATTCTGAGATATCTGATTACGTATCAAAAGCTTTAAGAAATATTGATGAACATAATGAATTGAATTACTTAGCAGAACTGGAAAGAATTACAAAATTAAATGTCAATGAAAAAATAGAAGCTTTTGTAAATTTAATGGAAAACTATGATCAAGAGCTGAAAGCTTTACATAGTGAGCGTTCTTGGCATCTTCTAAAACCAGCTATAGAAGATTTATCTTCTCCAGTAGAGGCTTATAATAAATTCCAAGAATTAAAAAATAATTTTTTATCTGCTAATAAAAGTTCTTGGACGCAAATGACCAAGAGCCAAGAATATCCAATTGAAAACTTTATGAACGATATAATTTTGTTCGACCTCGACACTAGAGACTTAGCTAGACGTCTTAGAGATTTAGATCAAATAGAAGGTGATAGCAAGTATAAAGATTCTGACTTATTACTGAATAATGTTTCAGCTAAAGCTGCTTTTGATGCAAAAAAAGCAAGTGAAGAGTCTAAGGAAGGCATATTTTCATTAAACAATAACGGAAAAGAAATATTCAAAGTTCTCAGTCAGTATAATAAATCTCATTTAAATCAAGAAGAAATTAGCAAAGCAAAAAATCTCGGTATAAAAAACTTTGGGCTAATGAGTAATAGTCTTTTAAGAAAAAGTTTAGAAACAATTGAATTTCTTAAAAAACATCCAAATGCAGATGATAAGCCTATTAACTTAGTTATTTATCCAAGTGAAGATTTCAATAGCGCTTTCAATAGATTTTATATGCTCGAAGCTTTAGCTAAAGACCCAGAAAGTCATTTCATATTTAACCAAGCCGATCAAGATTCAGATCTTGTTGACACTCTTAAAAATATAAAAGATATAGTAGGCAAGGATAGGAAAATCAGGCTTGTAATTGCAGGACACGGTAGAGCTGGGGATGATTCTGCCTTACAGTTTTTAGGCTACGAAGATAAAGGACAACTTGACATAGGAGATAAGGAAATTATCAAATACCTAGTAGAGAATGTTGACCAAATCCTCTTACTCAGCTGCTCAACAGGCAAAGCCACATTAGAAGAAGGAGATTTTACCGATCACAGTAACTTAGCAAACACCTTTTTGAATGAAATAAAAGCTTCTAAAACCCCTAGAGCAAAAGCTATCTAAGCAATACCCAGGGATGATAATATAACAGGGTTCTTCTACGCCAAGGATAAGTCCTTATATTTTAGAAATCATAGAAGCCGAGAAACATCTAGCTATAGGTATTTCAGAGATTTAAATGACCTGAAAGTACAAGTTCAAACCCTATATCCTTATGCCAATCAAGCTGGTCAAGAGTTCATTATCAATGAAATTTTAAATAATAGTAATAGTGATCAACAAACATTCAAAGGGGGACTTTTATTTCTTAATAGATATCCTCAACTAGAGTTATCGTTTCAACTCAATATCCCTTATCAAGTAATCTATAACGCAATTCTTCAGAAGCAAGTTTCTCAATAATCTCATGATCCTCTTTTAGAATCGCTAACAGCAAAGCAGTATTCTCTTTATCAATACCGAAGCGACTTGCGATACGCACCAATTCTTTTTGTTCTCTTTTACTAATACTAGAACCAAGGGTTTTAGAACCAGTATTAGAGTTTTGAAAATAATGATCCTGATAATCACTATTGGACTGATAATAATAAGATTTAATTTTTGAAACTGTGATTGCTTTTAGTTTAGTATCCAAGAAGCCTTGATGTTGATGATAGAAACAAACTTTATTATTCCCAAGTAAACTTTCAAATTGCTGATTATTACAAGCATAGAGAGCTTCAGCGATAGTCTCCATTTTATTTAGAATAGCAATGTTGATTATATCTTTAGAGCTTTGGCTTAAACTACCACCGTGTGAGTCGATCAAAAGCCTGTCCATTTCTGCATCATCTAATTTTTTAATTATAAAAATTCTGATATTTTGAATATAGGAATTAAATTCAAAGAAATTTTGTAAATCAGTTTGTGCTTTTAACAACTCTTCTATTCGCAATTGAATCTCTTGCTCATTTTGCTTTTCTGTTTTCTCAGTGAGAAAATATATCTGACTTGTAAAAGTTTCTGAATACTCATCTATAACTTTAGTTACAGCTTTATCTATATTGGTATACTGAATCTCTCTTGAGTCATTACCCATAAAAATCTTTTTATCACCAGTATCAGGTTCAGACTCAGGGAAAACTTCTTTAAGACTTGCTTGCAAACCATGCCTAGCACTTGTTTTCTTGGAATCTAGAATCAAGTTAACAGCTTTACTATCTTCCTGCTGCTGCAAAGCTTTTTCTTGAAGAAACTTACTAATACAGTCTGCGAGTACATTTAGGTTCTGACTATGTGCTTTTCTCTGAAGCAATTTATTAGCTTGCTGAATCCTCTGTCTATCACCAATAATTGGTTCTATACTTTCTACATATAAGACTTGATAAGAAGAAAGTAAATTAGTTATTGCAGGATCTTTTTTAGAGCTATGGATTTCTGGGTTTTGATTATAAATACTAATCAAATTTTCCAGTTCTTGAATATTCCAAATCCGAGGGAATATTGCTGAGTCGTGCAAACTATTCACAAGCCTAATCTGCGCCAATATAGTTAAGATACAGATAAAGTAATATCTTATTTCTTTACTTATTGATATTAGTAAGTAAGAGTTCGTTTCTAGCTCCTGTTCTATGTTACAAACAAAGAACAAGAAAATATTAAATATTTATAAGTGTCAAAAGTGACATGATTTTTACTTTGTAGTCTTTAAATGCCTGATTTAAACCTAGGAAGCTTTTTAAGCACAATAAACAGTAATTTCCGAGAAATTGATGGAATTATAGAAGGAACAGAAAAGAATAATTACCTAGAAAAAGTAGAGTTAGAAACTTATCAAAAACAACTTGAATCGAAAGAGCAAAAATCTGAACAAGATCAATTTATTAACAAAGGATTAAAAATCATTCTAAGCTCAGAAGAGATTTGGAAAAAGTTCTCTGGTTCGGACAATGCTATTTCTGAAAATGAAATTAAAAGTGTATACAGTATAGACAACAATGAAAATCTTCAAGCTAGCCTTAATTCTAATAATTTAGAAGGCTTATTTGAAAAAACCATAGTTGCAGCCTTGAATAATGTGAGATATTTTGATGAAGAACAAACTATTCCACTCAATCGAACTGAAGTAAATTTTCAAAATTATCTCAATACAGCAAGAGACAATGGAGCTTTACCTAGTGAACCGGTCTTACTAACTAAAGACAATATAAATAATTCGATACTCAATACAGAAGGAGATCACAATAACAGCTTTATAATAGTAAGAACCTCGGGTGATGGAATTCAAGACTCTCGATATTTATCAAGATCTCCCCTCCCAATTGGAGCAGAGAGAAGTGCCTTTGGAGGGATAGATGAACAAGATATTGAATCCAATTACAGCAGAATTGATAAAAAAGAATTGATAAAAAAGAATTGATCAATTTTCTAAAAGCCTCAAATCAATATCTAGAAGAAAAATTTCCCAATCAAGATATTGAAATGGAGTTAGCTTACCTTAAAAGAGGTAGATTGACACCAAGGCTAAGCTATAAATCTGGTGGTGTAGAATCAACATTTATGGTCAAAGATGGATATACAGAATTAAGATCAACAATCGCTGAAAAAACTATGATCGATTACAACTCCGGCAACACTGATGCCCAGTTAGTAAGCCAAGATGAATTACCTAATAGAATAAGTGAAAGAGTTTTAGCAAGAATAGGTCTAAACGAAGAAACTTTAAATGACTACGATAATTTCGTATCAGAACTCAAAAAAGAAAATCCTGAAATTGTTACTGCAATTCTAGATTCTGCTCATGGTCAATATATCTTTGAATTTAAAAATAAAGATGGAGAAATTCTAGAAGAAAGGTTTGCCCTCATTTCAGATGTAGATGAACAAGGCATATCAAAGTTTATTGAAAGTGAATAAATTACTCAATTTAAATATCACAGAGATTATTACAGAAATCAGTATCACCGCCCTGCGCAGCACATTCACTTAAACATTGTTGCTTAGCTTGATTAACTGTATCGTCATTAGGAATAGCTGATTGATTGATATTCACTTCGACATTAGTAATTAAAATATTATCGCTACTAATACCATTACTAATACTTATACTGGCATCTCTAATCTCGAAATCCGCTGAAATACTCTGGAGCACAGCACTGGTATCAGAATTACTAATAAGTAGATTACCTTTAGCGTTTTTCAAAGAAAACCCAGTCATAATAGCTGGGCTTTCAGCCTGAATAGTCATCTGAAAATTATCAATACCAGTAAGAGTTTGAGTACCCAAATCTGGTGCTGCACTTAAATCAAAATTAATAGAGCCGCTTGCAGTAAAGCTACCATTAATATTATTAGCAGACAAAGTCATAGCACCATTTATATCTGAGCTTAAAGTCACTACAGGATTAGCAATCGCTGAGTCTTTAACCATTTCAGCTTCAACTGTAGTTTTAATAATAGAAGCAGGGATAGATATAGGAAGTGATTCTCCTTCCAAAAAACCTAAAGCCTGATTAATACTAACACCAGCATCATTCAAAGTACTTGCAATCTCGCCACTAGTAACTGACTTCGAACCGTCTTTCGAGTATGAAATAACAGAACCGTCTGCTAGATTAAGATCGAAGCTTTCTTGTTCACTATTAAGAATCGCTGTACCTTCAAGAGTAGCAAGAACTTCTCCTGTCGCAAACGGACCTTCATAGATTTGTGCAAAACCAGGAACACCAGCTTCTGTAATCAAATCAGCAGGAATACTAGAAATATCCACATCGAAATTAGCACCGGCATTATTAGGGTTATTAAAAACTATATATAATGGACCTTCACTAGTTCCAGAGCCATAACGAAGTATAGAACCAGCATTAATATCAGCTCCACCAGGACCAGTAACGGTATCATGAGGAGATCCACCTAAACCGAGTGCACAGCTACCAGCATTTGCCGGAAGATTCAGAGTAGTCGGCACACTAGCTTCCAAGAACAAAGGAGCTGAGGCGTTAGCATTAAAATCTGGAACAAAGTTAATTAATTGCAAGCTAGAACTGTTATTTGGTAATAAAGCTTGACCTGAAAAATTAGTCTGAACAGAAAGACTATCAGTCTCACCAGTAAACAAATTCACGGTAATGCTTGATTCTTCAACACCAGCCTTTCTAGCTGCCTTATTAGGTTTCAAAGTAAGAGTTACAGTTTTATCAGAATCTAATTTTGCAAGTTTTCTAACTTGAGTAAAAATAGTTAAACTTCTAGTTTTCAATTCAGAAGCAGATAAGTCAAACTTAAGTGCTGCTGGTCTTACTTTCACTAGTTTCTTATCAGAACTAATCACTCTCAACTTAGCCTTCTTCGAAAGATCAGAAACCGCCTCTTCTGAACTCAAAACAGTACTAATACTAGTATTACTATCACTTAAACTTAAGGCATCACTACTACTAAGGCTAACGGCTTCAAGCCTCGTAACTATAGAGAGAAAAAGAAATAGGAAAAGTAAACAACGAAAACTAGCTTTTAACATAATGTGTTTAATTGTAACTTCAATATAGTAATTTTTCTTAATAAAAAAACCTAGTAAATATACTAACTCACAAAGCCTAGACCAAAGAAATCGTGTTCAATTCGCTCATTTAAACTTAAAGTTTCACCCTTAATCTTCTCTTCAGCTTGATTCATAACAGATTCACTAGCTCCTAATGACTCCAGAGTTTCAAGATCTTTATTATAGTAAGCAAATAGTTTAGCTGTTTCACTGATAGGAATTCCAGTCTGAGCCGAGATTTGATTTAAGATATTAGGTGGAAGCGGCAGTGGGATCGAGTTCTCTCTATTAGTTCTAATATCTTCATTCAAGTCAGGATTTAGTATAGCTGCAACCTTACTATCAAAATCAGCTCTTTCACTCGCCCTTAATTGAGCAGTTCGAGTACTATGGTTATATGCGACATTAGTGTCATAGTGTCCTGTTCTCAATTTAGCTATTTTCTCAGGGGCAAGTCTTTGCTCAAAAGCTGCCTGGTTATTTTCATATAACGCGACTTTAGAATCATAGCCAGTAGAATCTGCGAAAATATCATTATCTAGTTCGATTACAGCTTCAGCGAAATGTTCAGTTTTATTAGCTAAAGCATCAGTAAGTAATTTTTTGTTTTCCCTACTGTCAATTGATCCGTCTTTAATATCTTTCATGAATGCTTGAAAGTCTTCTTCACTAGAATTTTCTTTTATCCAAGCTAGGTATTTATCGTAATCTTCTGAGTCCTGAATTTTCTGAAGTTCTTCTTTAGACTTTTCAATATTTTCAATTCTGGCTTGGACTTCCTCTGTCTGTGGAAGTTGCCTTAATCTGCCTAATTGTTCATCGAAGTCTTCGACTCTTCGGTTTAAGTCTTTGTTTAGGGCTTGGGAAATTTCTTGTTTATCCTCAGTTCTTAATTGAGATGCCTCCTCACTATTTATCACCACTTTTCCATTAGCTCCAGAGGTAATGGTTTGATCATATAAAGTTGAACTATTTTGAATTGTGTTCATTGATTCTTCTACAATTTGTTTTTGCTTCAAAACCTTCTCTGCATTTTCAGCATTTGGATTTTGTACAAAGTTTTTCAGCTCTTCCTTTGATTTTTGATATTGACCTTTTATATACTTAGCTGTAGTTTTTTGTTCCCATTCATCAAGAGCCCTTGAGTCTAGGTTTTCTGATGTAGGTATAATTTCAGATTCCTGCCTCGTCAAAAGTTGTTCATTTGCTTTTGCTAATTCAACTTGCTTAGTAGCTAGCTCTCGCTTAATCTCTTGCTTTTCAAAAGCTTGATAATTTTCAGCTAATCTTGTTAATTCCTGACTGGTTTTTTCTTCTTGCAGAATAGAGTTTATCTTTGCAAGCTTAGATTGATCTTGAAGGTTAGGAGCGATTTTAGAATGATAAATATCCTTATAATCATCTAATAAAACTTTCAACTTTTGATTTTCCCACCCTTCAAGAGCTTCAGGATTCTTTTCATAAAGATCCAAAAGCTTTTTGATATCCTCATGAGTCCATTCATCAGGAACTTGATATTCTAATTTAGCTTCATTAACTAAATACTCATCCTTAATTACTGGCGTAAAACTAGCAATGTTCTCGTCAACAAGATCTGTTAGAGGATCTTCAGATGAAGGATTAATACTATCAATATCATATGCATATGCAACTTGCATATCATTATTTACTTCTGCGTTCACATAAGTATTGATAAGTAAAAAGAATTAAGATCAAGATAAGAAGGATGCGCAGAAAACCTTACATTAATAAGTAATAATAAAAAAATAAGAAGCCTGAATCAAGGCATTATCTCAAGATAATTTTCTGTTAATTTATTGATTAGGGTTAATGTATCTTACTTAGATTTCATTGAAAGCATCACTCCTTTCATCTGGATTGGAATAACCACCATCTCGGTTCTGAATCTCCCTTCTTTGCTCCTGAAGCTTTTTAATATCCTCAACATTACCTCTAATTTCTTCAATTAATGCTCTCTGAGTATTTACACCTCTTTCTATAAAATCAGGCTGATTCCTTATACCACCAGTCCCCCTGTCATTATTATTATCATTCCTAGTTCTATTATCAGCTACAATAATGCCTTTCTCATTAGTTGTAAGATTCTCCGGCTTTGCAGACAGCCCGAGAGGAGCATTCTTCTTATTAACTTCACTTGAACCTCTTTGTTCTGTAATTATAGTTGTCTTAGACTGAGTATTATCAACTTGAGGAACAGAGGCTTTAATCTTATCTCCTCCTGGGTTTGCAAAAGTTAAACTCGCTGCAATTAAATTAGGTACAAAACCAGCCATAATATAATCCTTTTATTTCTCCCTATGGTTTCTACAGATCATTTCTCCCTAAAACGATAAATAAATCTGTCTGTATTTGATCTTAGAAGCTTAAGGGAAAATGAGGACTTATTCTTTTTTAATAATTGTAGAGCCTTATAGATAGTGAGATACAAAACATGAAAACATAATCGAATTTATTTATCATTCACAGAGAGGCTTTCAGCGAAGCAATAACTAAAACAGTATTTCTGGGGATATGCCAAGGCAAGACAAGGTGAACAGCAATAAGCCTTCCCATCAAAGATATTCAGAAAAACACAAGGTGAAAACTAGATAAAATTAATTGATCTTCTCTTAAGTCAACGATCAAAATTCTTCAATTTTTCATAAATTCATACTTGCCAAAAATAAAATCTTTAGGGTTTCCTATAGTTTAAACAGATAATCATACTGGGAATTATTTATATACATATACAATTTTCTTGACTGTAATGCAATAATCTCATCTAGGGCAAAGTGAAATATAAGAAAATAATAAAACCACTAAGCAATAAATCAATCACAGTAAGGCTTTCAAAAACAAACAGGCCATATCTTGGGGTTATAGGAATATAAACAAAAGATAAAACCCTGAATCACATTAGAAATTCACAAAAAAAGAGCCCAGTGTATAAACACAGGGCTCTTAAATTTATAAGTAAATTAATCTACAAATTACATACTCATAGAATCAACAGCTTCTTTTTCTTCGCCATCTCTTTCTTCATCAAACTGCTTAAATTGCTTCTTAGCTACTTTGTCAGCAACTTTAGCGTATCTTAAGGTAGTTCTAATATCACTGTGACCAGCGAGCTTCTGAAGTACTCTAATGTCGATATAACCAACTCTCTCAGTACAGAATGTGTGTCTTAACTGGTGAATTGTAAGTGCAGTACCATCAGCATTAGTTAAATCAGATGATGCTTGCTTAAATAGTTGGTTAGCTCTGTGATAACCAAGTCTAGTTCCATTATTAGTTGTGAATAAAGCACCTTCATTGTGAAGCTTACGAGCTTCTTCTAAAGTTCTAGCCTTAGCCATAACTGATCTCTCTGGAACTCTTTTCTCTAAATACTTTTTGAAAAGTTTCTCACTAGACTTAGAAAGATAAGTAATTCTAGCTTTGTTACCTTTACCTTGTCTGATGTGAATAACACCGTTTCTAATATCTTGAACATTCAATGCAAGAGCTTCAGAAATTCTCAAACCACTACTATAAAGTAAGTCAAACAAGAACTCCTCTCTTATAGACTTAGCTCTTCCAAGTATTACTTGAACAGTATCTTTATCTAAGTAACGAATTATATCTTTAGTATTAGTTTCACCCTGATCTTTAAGTGGCTTTCTACGCTCAATCTTCTTCATAGGATTGTCGTTGATTAAACTATTTCTAAGTAAATGATTGAAAAAACAACTCAAAGTAGCGTAATGTCTATTCTGTGTTGCCACGCTAACTCTTTTCCCCGTTCTAGTAGTTAGGTTGTTTAAGTAATTCTCGATCTCATCCTTTTGGATTTTACCGATCTCCCACTCACCAAAAGAATTGGTAAATTTCTCAAGATCCAAACGATACGCTTTCATAGTGTCGTTGTCTTTTTGGATTTTATTTAAATACTCATCTATTAATTCCGATGTTTTCATGATTGCCATTCGAGCTTCCCCTTTTAAACGATTTCACTTAAAAAATAAAGAAATCATTATTAATCTCTAATAATACATTATCTGAAAGATTAAGTTCAGACTTTGTAACAATTATTTTATCAGACAGAAAGTCAATTATTCTATTTTTTTCGAAAAAGTCAAGCTCGAAAGGGTTTTTTGAGGGTGAATTTTATCTTAAAAAAAACTCACATTATTGACTTTAAGTTAATTATCTTTAAGGGTATTATCCTTTTCGAAGTACTAAATTATCTTTATTTTAATTAAACTATTTATTTTTTATTTATATCAAATTTAAGTAATCTTGAAGTAGATTGGAATTCAAGAGATCTCAGCTATACATTCTGGCCATGTAGCCATCCTTTTAGCTGATAGAACCATGATTTAGAACTGCTTTGATCAGCCTCAAGATTATTAAAAAAAAATAAATGATGAATTAATTTTAAGTATCTTACAAAATTCAGGTATTGTGTATTGCGGTATGTTAATATTTATTTCCATATCTGAAATAGATCAAGGAAGCTCTTATGTCGGAACAAAATTCATCAGCCTTTTTTATGCACAACTTTGCACTCAGGAGTTCACTCGCTGCAAAGTCAGAAATAGTAAGAACTCTCAGAGGGGATATCAGAGATTTCTTCGGTAGAATCCACGAATACAAGTCCAAGTTCAATGAAAGAACTGTTCGTAAATTAATAAGAAACACTTTCAGACTCAAAAAATCACACTCTGGTGTTGAACTCGCAGAATTACTATGGCCAGGAATCCAGAATTTCTTGGAGCTAGATATTGATTTCAATCAAGAATATTCTGAATTCGAGAAAAAAGCATTCATCATAGTCGTATTAGAAAGAGCTAATAAGTTTTTCAATTTCGAATTTTTGCCTAGAGATACTTTGTTTCAGGTTTTTCTTTTCTATTCTTTACTACTACCTTATATTTCCTCTGTAATATTTAAGTTTTACGGAGAAGAAGTTGAAGAGCTTGATAGCCTGAACAAATTTATGGCAACAAGGCTCAATTATTCAATCAACATCTCACTATTCCAATTACTTGACCCTGATCTAAACCAAAATACTGTACAAGACTTCAAAGAAGATCTTTCAGAACTCAAAGTATTTTTCTCAATCAAAAAATTAAAAATCGATGATAAGAGTATCGATACACTAGCATTGCTTTTCAATGAAGCGAAAAATGATTTAACAGCGAAGCTTGATAATTACTTATACAAAGTAAATGATTTATCTTTCTTAAAAAGCTCTGAAAACCTTTCTGGAATTTCAATTCTAAACTCATGTTTCTACAACTACATGAATAAGAACTTGAATCTAAGTTCATACGAAGTTTTCAGATCACTTGTTCTTAGTTACGAGTCTTCATTATTTCTAGTTCAAGAGATGAACGACAATATAGATAAACTCAACGATCAAATCCTTGATTATAAGTACGATATCAAAGAACAAATTCTTAACCTAAGCTCTGATAAACTCTATGACTTATTTTTCTCTTCTGGTGATTTCATAGCTAAGCTTCTCAGAGAAACAGTTATAGAATTTTCAGATGAAGCAGGGCATGATTTTGAGAATCTACAAAACTCTCTTCTAGAGTCTAAATCCAAATCACAAGATTTTTATACAGCTATCAACAGTATTCTAATATGCTCATGCTCATACTTTGACTGTGAGCAACTTAAGGTTAGTTTCTTTAATAAAGTCTGTGATTATATTAGAGTAAATCTTAAAGAATTAGATTTAATAGACACTGAGGAAAGCCAGATTATTGCTTTAGCTGCTCTTAGTTCGTCTAAAGATGGCATCAACCTGCTTCTCTCAATTATTAATGATGATGATTTGAAAAATAACTTTGCACAAAATATTAACTTTGAAGAATTGCTTGATTCTTCAATCAACAGCAAATCACAATCACAGAGTGAGATTAAAGCAGTTGACTACTTCAAACATAATATCCAATTTCAACTTTGGAAAAAAGCTAAATCAGTTCTAAATAGATACCACCAAGCTAACTCTTCTGTTTCAGAGCTAGATAAAGCTTTAGTTTAAACTTTGGTTGAAATCTTTCAATTCTTTGACATCAACATAATTATCATCATTAATATCTATGAAATCAAAACTATAAGAACCATATTGTTCAAACTCAGATGGAATTATGACGGTATCTTGGTCTAAATCCATTTTTTGGTATTCTAAAAGTAATTTTTTCGAGTAATTTTTTTTAATTTTCTTTTTCTGACACTCCGCTCTCATACCAAGCCTAAACATAGACTTTTCAAATTCATCGAAAAGAATTTTACCGTTTTTATTGGTGTCAGTTTCTATAAATAAACCCAGCCTGTAGACCTTTGCCTCAGCATAACTAATCTTCGAATCTTTATCTCTATCAATTAATAGAAAATCATTTTCCCTAAAATAGAAATTCTGAATATAGTAACAATCATGCTCAATCTCTAGCTCCTGCTGCTTTTTTTCCTCAGAACTAAAGAGTCCAAAAAAACCAAGCATTAAGATTAAAGGGATCATGTATAGAAATTATTACCAATTGGTCTAATACTTTCAAGCTCTCCAGTTTCACCAAAGCTAAATAAATAAGTTTTATCCCACTCAAAGTTACCAACATTAGCACCCTGAATCATGAGTTTCTCATCAAGCAGACCAACTCTAACTTTCTGGCAGTCTTTTTGCTCATCGTTGAGAATAGTACCATCACCTTGCTTATACACGATCAAATCCATATCTTCGTCGTATTGAGCTTCGCCATCGTCATTTACTAAAAACCATACTAAATCGTCTTCTTGTGTCTGAAGAGCATTAACCGCTTCTTCAATAAAACGCCTATTAAGCTTAATCGCTTCTATTACATTTGCGCTTTCAGGTATAGATTCAAAATAAGTGAGTAAAGTGTTTTTGCGCACCTTTGCTAAAACAAATTTCTCAGTCTCATTATCTTTACTGTCTTCTCTTTCCTGAACTGAAGCATTGTTATATTTCTTTTCTCTATGTACTTTAGAGAACATAGGAAATATACTCTTCAGAGTTTGTATGAATTCATCACCTAAGTTTGCCATTTTGTCCGCCCGTTTCTTGTTTCTTAACATCATTTGCCCCCCGATGTAATGATATTTTAAATCTTGAAGTTTATATTTTATTTAAGATCTAGAAGGTTATATTGTATATTATCCACTTATCTTTAAATTCGTCACCCATCAAAAGTACTTTTATTTTAATTTTATTATTTATAGCAAGGGTTTCAGCCTTTAGTATGAGCCCAAGGAATGAAGATTAAATTTCTCTCATACTTATGTATGATTGCTTATTATCTCTAGAATATCTTCGTGATCTTCGAGCTTATCCATAGCTTTTTCCACCAAAGATAAATTTTCTTCGTCTTGGATTTCGACACTGGCACTGGCTATTAATTCAACCTTGGCATCTATCAATTCGTATTCACTTGATTGTTCTATGTAATTACTAATTTCCGTCAAATTATCAGTATTACAAGTTATTAGTATTTCAGTTTCATCATCACAATAAATATCATTAAGCTCTAGCTCAAGAAGATCATTAAAAAGCTTTTCTTCCTTATCTTGAGTCCAGTCAGAGTCTTTTTTGACGAATATGTGACCAAACTTATCAAATAAATAAGCAACGCAACCAGCACTCCCGAGAGATCCTTCAGATCTAGCCAAAATACATTTGATGTCCTGTACTGTTCTCTTCAGATTGTCTGTAGCTGCAAAAATCATCAAAGCGACACCGCCTGGAAGGTAAGCCTCATAAGTCACTTCTTTAAGCTGCTCGCCTTTATTTGAAGAACCAGAACCTTTTTCAATAGCACCCTCAATAGTGCTTTTGGACATACCTGCTTCTTTAGCATCATCTATAGCTGTTCTTAACTTAAAATTGAGTTTAGGGTCATCTCCACCGCTCTTCGCTGCAAGAATAATTTTCTTACTCAACTTTGCTAGATTAGCTGCTTTTCTTCCGTCTTTAACAGCTTTTTGTCTTTTAATTTTGGACCACTTATTATGACCAGCCATAAACTATTCCATGTTCTTTATGGTGATTATAGCGTGGTTAATTTTGGTAGCAAGAGTGGACATAGTAGGATTCTTCACAACAAAAGAATCTATACCATTATCAAAAGCACTCTCATAGGTCTCATCTGACCTATCACCAGTAACCATTAAAGTTAAAATATTTTCAAAAGCCTGATTACTCTTAATCTTCTCCAGCAGTTCGATACCACTAATCCCAGGAAGGTTTTTGTCGATCATAATAATATTAGGCAAAGCCTCTTGATCGTTTTGGAATTTTTCATTTAGATATTGAATAGCTTCTTCGCCATCTTCTATCCATTTGGTTTGAATAGGATAACTTAGATCAGCAAGCGAATCCTTGTATAAATAATAATCATCCATATTATCCTCGATTATCAAGATATTAATTTTATCTTTGAGAAGATTATGAGGAAAGGTCTCGATCTTAAAATCCAACATATACTAGTATTTTTTCCACATTTAGAAAAAAATCCACTAGATATTTAGGAAATTTAAAATTAATATTTCAGAAATTGAAATATTATTTAGAAGTACTTACTTTACCTGCTCTATGATACGTAGCGCTCGCTCATAATCAGCTTGAGTGTCTATACCTATAGAAGAAGATTTGACTTCTATCATCTTGATTTTGATTTGGTTTTCTAAAGCTCTTAACTGTTCAAGTTTCTCAAGACTTTCGAGCTGACTTTCAGGAAGCCTTGCAAGTGTAAGTAAAGCATCTCTTTTGTAGACATAGAGCCCCAAGTGTTTTTTGAATTTGAAATCCTGGATCAGGTTATTACGGACAAAAGGAATAGTAGAACGTGAAAAATAAAGAGCAAAATCGTTGATATCAGTAACAACCTTAACGTTATTAGGGTTATTAATATCTGCTGGATCATTAATATAATGGTAAATACTGAGCATCTCTAACTGCAGATCGTGCAGAAAAGGCTCCAAACTTCTATCTATATCCTCTGGGTTTATAAACGGCTCATCCCCCTGAACATTAACAATAATGTCCCAATCACTATTAGCATCTGCAAGCTCTGCAATCCTATCAGTACCTGACTTATGCTCCACCTTGGTCATAGCAACACTTTCAGTAAAAGTCTTAGCATGATCATAAATTCTCTGATCATCAGTTGCAATAACGATTTCATCTAAGTGTTTAACTTGCTTAACTTGATCATAGACCATCTCTAGAATAGTCTTATTGCCAAGCTTGAGCAGTGGTTTTCCTGGAAGACGCGAACTCTCGTAACGAGATGGAATAACAGCAACTTTTTTATTCATAATTTATAACCCTTTCTAGCTATCGATTACAACTTCATCTATAGCAGATTTAATAAGCTTATGCCCTTCTAGATTAGGTTGGTTAAAGCCATTAGCGAACAACTTCATTCTTTGTTCAGGAACTATAGGGAACTTACTACATGTATCAGCAAAAGCTATTTTATTCCTTAAAGCGATTTGCTTACAAATTTTATTCCAAGCATCTATCTGTAATTCAGAGGTGTCAATGTTAGCATTTGGTCTTTGCGCTGCTGGACAAGCTTCTGGGACATGAGGTATTGGACCAACTAAAATAATTTTGATTTGGTTAAGTCTCAGGAACTTAATTATATATTCAAGTAAAACTTCAAAACCGAGTAAGGCATTAGGTCCAAGCCAAGTATCATTGATCCCATAATTAATAATCACTAAATCTGGTCTATATTGAATTACATCTCTGCCTACATATAAAACTGCATCCAAAATTCCTGCACCAGAGATACCGTTATTGATAATTTCAATCTCTGAGGCATCCTTGAGAGAAGATTTCCACATTTGATGAAAAGTTTCTTTTGGTCTGATTTCCCAGTTATTCTGCAATCCTAATGTGACATTGTCGCCAATAGCAATTATTTTCTTGACACCTTCAAGATTAACTTTATTTAGTTTAAGTTGGGTTTCATCTTCTTCTTTAGCCTCTAGGAAAGGGATAAGATTCTGATTCATAGGATCTACATCTAAACCTGAACGCAAAGCACAATAAATCCCCATTCCAAACGCAAATCTAATAGCTTCAAGATTGGATTCATCAGTACTAGTTTTCAATAAAGTATTAATTACCTGCAACCACTCACCTGGATCTAAGGCATTATCAAACCTAAATTTATCCACCATTTCCTTGCAGTTTGCAGGAACGTATTCAAGCACATTCGTTAGCTTCTCGAGAGTCTGATCGACTTTATTAATAAGATCTTCACGCTGATCAAGCTGCATTGCATTACGGTAACAGTTAAATGCATGTGGAAAAAATCTAATCAGATTAGCATAATCACCAGCAGCTTCCCAATCCTCGGCTGTAGCTAGGTTCGAGTCTTGTTTGAGTGACTTAAACATCAATTCAGTAAGTCTTAAATCTTGCATGATTAACTATTATGACACGCCTAACCAATCAATATAGCTTCTTCACTATATTTAATTCTTTTGTACTTATCTTCTGGAATAACCGCCATCAAAAATAATAGAGGACCTGGTCTACCGATAATCATGCAAACACAAAGAATAATCAAAGATAATGGCGATAAATCTCCTGTGATTCCTGTGGACAAACCAACTGTAGTAAAGGCAGAAGTAACCTCAAAAAGCTGCTCAATAAATCTTTGCCCCTTCTCTGCTTCAAGAATACTGATAAAGAAAGTTGCAGCAAGAATACCAACAACTGTAGCAATAAATACCACTATAGACCTCTGCTGGACTACTTTAGGGATAGCACGATTAAAAAGCTTTGTATCTGGACTTTCACGCAAACTACTCCACATCAACAGAAAAACCACAGCAAGAGTAGTTACTTTGATTCCACCACCTGTCCCTCCAGGACAAGCTCCTATAAACATCCAAACAATAAGAAAAATCAAACTCGCATCACCAAGGAAATTGAGAGGGATGGAGTTAAAACCAGATGAGCGAGATGCTATCGATTGGAAAAATGCAAGAGAGAAATTATCGAAGTGAGATCTAAACTCTGTAAACAAATCACCGAGTGCATAAATAAGAAGAGTCTGGGTTAAAACCCCGAATAATAAAAGGGCAAATGTAACTTTAATAGAGACTCTGGTATGCAGTGATAGATTGAAAAAACTGCCTTTCCGCTTCTTCTGAACCAGTTTCATCCACAGCTCATTCAAGACTGTATAGCCCAAACCACCAATAATAGGAAGTAAAGAAAAAATCGATAAATAAAAGTAATTATCACGAAAAGAACATAAACTATCTGTGTACAAACTTAGTCCAGCATTACAAAAAGCTGAGACAGAGTGGAAAACAGCAGCAAATATTCCTTTGGAGACGCCATCGTGTTCAATCGAATGATAGAGCATCATTAGGAAGCCAACTGTTTCAATAGCTAAAGTAAAAATTCCTATCTTGATTACAAAGCCAGTAAAATCGATTTTTCTATCACTGTTATTAGACATATCAAAGATTTTGCTGTCGCTGTATGAAATCTTTTTGCCGAGCATATAAAGAAAAATAGTAGTTATGGTCATATAACTCAAACCACCAACTTGCATCAAAATCAATGTCACAAACTGACCAAATAAAGAAAACTCTCTTCCTATATCCACCACAGCAAGTCCAGTCACGCATACAGAACTAACCGACATGAAAAAAGAACTGACAAAATCACGTGCCTGCCCATTGGAGTTAGAGATG
Source organism: Candidatus Caenarcanales bacterium (assembly GCA_022447685.1). Classification (GTDB taxonomy): domain Bacteria; phylum Cyanobacteriota; class Vampirovibrionia; order LMEP-6097; family LMEP-6097; genus DT-14. The sequence continues at coordinate 68,360 of JAKVAO010000002.1, forward strand.
GGCAACATTAAAATAAAGGAACCAATGAAACAGAGAATCACAAAGCTGAGCATGGTGAACTGAGCTGGATTCAATTTGTTCAATTTATTTTTAAGTTGTGCCATTAAATAGTCAGCCCTAATTATAAAACTATAGACAGATTTAAGCAAAGTAAGTTATAATATTCCTTCGCTATGAAACAAACATTAGGTGGCACTAGTAGAAAAAGAAAAAAAACCAGCGGTTTTAGAGCTAGAATGGCGTCGCCTACAGGTCGTCGTGTTCTTAAGAGAAGAAGAGCTAGAGGCCGTAAAGCTATTTCTTTATAAGTGCTTAAACGCGAGGAAAGATTAAAGTACAACGGTCTTTTCTTACAAGCCTTTGAAAAAGGCAGGACACTTAAGTCTGATAATTTTCGTATAACTTATACTAAAACAAGAGGAGATTACTCTGATAAATTGCCTTATGTTGGCTTCGTTGTTTCAAAGAAATTCTCCAAAAAAGCAGTAATTCGCAACAAGTACAAACGCGCTATGCGTGAAATCTATAGATTATTTCGTATGGATTCAAAAAAAGCTGAATCGCTTAAAAAAATTGGCTTACTCGTTATCGCAATTAAAAACCATGTAACTGCTAGTAAAGATATATCGGTATTTAATAAATATCAAGAGGAACTTAAAACTGCTCTTGATAAGGTGATTCTGCAAACAAATTCAAAATAATATAAAAAAGCAACAAAACCCATCTATTTATAAGTATGGCAAGATTTCACTCGATGGATATCACATATCCCAAAATAGACATGAATTTCAGTGTCAAATTACCCGATTATGGGTTACCCGTTAGTGATATAAATGATAAATTTACTCCTGCCAATATCAATTTAAGTGAAAATAATAAACTAAATCAAATCATTAGATCTGGTGAATTGGATAAATTAGAAAATCAGCAGATTGTACTTAGAGATGAAGAGTATTATAAATTCGCAGCTCTAATGGTTTTAGAAACTGATGTAGCAGGCATTGAGAGAAACGAAATTGATCCTAAAAGACCTGAAAATACTGAAAATGCTACTAAAACAACTAAAGAAGAAATGGCGAAAGTATTAGTTTCAGCATGGACTCGCCACATTGCTCAAACCCAAAATAGCTTAGAGAATAAAGCTAGAGTTCCAAGCGACAATAGAGAAGGACTTAATTTTGGTTCTAGAACTAATAGCTTGACTGGCACTATGTATGCTCCAGGACAATATCAGCCGATTTTTGACAATAGTGGATTTAGCGCTATAAGCAACGAGGAAAAAGCTATAAGAAACATTATGTCTTATAAGAACGCTGATTATGCAACAGCCAAAAAAAGACTAAATCTGGCAAAAGAAGTATTGAAAGATAAGACATTATTAAAAGATACAGCAATTAAGCTTGGTGGTAGAACTGACTTTTTGGGTGCAAATCAAAATATGTCTCTAGAACAAGATAGAAAACCACTATATAGTAAAGGAAAAGAAGGCTACACAAACTTCTATATGTATCCTAGAAATATAAGCAATAAGCAAAAAGACTATCTAAAAAACATTCAGGCAAAAATCGCAAAATCTCCTCCAGCTGCGTTTATCTCAGAATCAGAACAAGTAGCTATTAAGCAAAATATAGAAACTGATCTCCAAAATCAAATTGCAAGTAAATTATTTGATGAAAAACCTACTACAAATCCAGCTATAGATTTAAGACCTAATAATATGATCGGAATCACCCTGGATGAAGAATATTAAGGCATCCAACAAAAACCTAACTTAACTTAAGTAGCTCTAGCTAAAGCTTCCTGTTGTGCTCTACTAGAGCTTGGTCTATTAAAAGCTACTGCATTATTACGCTGTCTATTAAAAGCTACTGCATTATTACGAGGTAATTGAGCCAACATCTGATCATCTTTTTGCTTAATAGCTTGGATTGCTGGTAAATGCATTATACGTTCATACTTACCACCTTCCTTGATGGCCTCTGAGAATCTCTGTAAATCTTTAATATCACGTGGTAATAAACGCGCTTGGTATAAACCCTGACGATAGACTCCACTAACACCACTAATAGTATTACCTAAAAGGTTTTCCTGTATGAAAGTTAAATGTGCATCTAAACTTGCAACAACTTCATTTAGATACTTAGTCTTCTCAGCTCGAACTTTATCCCTTTCAGCATTCTGTTTACTCATCATATTGAATGGAAAAACCTTAAAAATAGCAGGCTTATCCTTCATACGTTTCATTGCAATATCGAGAAATTTTAGATGGTCTCTGAAGACTTCCATTGCATCTCGCTGAAAATTCACATTTTGATTAGGCTCCCTAAATGTTTCCAACCTATCAGTGAGAATTTTATTAGTACCAAAATTACCAGGCAAGAAATCTAGAATCATGTACCAGGCTGTTCCAAGTACTTTAAACGGATTCCACCAAGTAACTCCTGGCTCCAAAATATCAACAATGGTATCTTTAGCTTTTTTAACGTCTATTTTCTTGAGAGTCTTGCCAGTTTCTTTAGCTACTTCTTTGTCTTTTTCAGACTTTTTAACCATGCCATCCTGAACTTTCTCAGCGACATATTGCCACTCTGTAGGCACAGCATTTTGTGCTGCAATAGTTGCATAGCGTTTTATATCAGCTGGTCCAGGAATTCCTAACATCTATAGATTAAATTATTTTGAGTCGACTTTATATATTCTTAATATTCATGATAGCATTATTGTATATACAGATTCAAGCCAATCATAGTACTATTCCTACCTATGGAGCTAAATACTTCTTGAACAGACAAGAAGAATGGTTAATACTTAAAATAAAGCTGCGCTAAATCAGGAACTACACCAGCGTATTTAGTCTTACGAATACCAGCTAATCTATTATTTACAGCAGTGAAAACCTTAGGACTAGCCAAATAAATAAAAGGTTTTTCTTCAAAAACTATTTCCTGGAAGTGATCATAGATTTTCTTACGTTCAGAGAAGTCCATAGTCTTCACCCCTTCAGCAAAAAGCCTATCAATCTCATGCTCCCAATCTCTAGTTATTGGATTTTCTTGACTATGTTTAGGATCAAAAGCATGAAGCCTACCTGAACTATTCCAGACATTCGCACCAGTATTAGGTTCATTACTAGATCCACCGGTGAGTCCAAGTATCCCCGCGTCATAGCTTTGAGCACTCATAACTCTACCGACATAGTTATTAAACTCGAGCACCTTGAAATTAGCTTTAATACCAAGTTCTTTGAGGTTTTCACTAATAATTACACCCATTAATTCACGCTCACGATTGCCACTATTGGTTAGTACATTAAATTCGACTCTATTATTCTTAGAGTCATAAAGCTCATGCAACTGTGACTCAGGATTTGACTTAAGTTTAAAACCGTTTACTTGAAGAAGTTTCCTAGCTTGTTCAAGTTCCGAGCTTGCATTCACTCTTATTTTGGAATTATAAAAAGGTGAATTGTCTGGATAAGCAGCATTAAGAGGAACTCCCAAACCTTGAAATACATTATTAATAATATTTTCTCTATCAATCGCAAGTGAAATGGCTTCCCTAAAATCACGGTTATTGAACCATGAATACATAGGCTCTGGAGTGTTTTTGCTCATATTGAACCAAATAAAATTCGTAGATGTACTAGGACCCAGATCGTGTAAAGTGAAATCGTATTTGGTTTCCAAAGATTTTATAAAAGCAAGATTACTTGAACTAACTCCAAGTATCATAGATTCCCTTGCTAGAAATTTGAAAATATCTGCACTATCGTCCTGGACATAGCTATAGATGATTTTATCTATATAAGGCAAAGCTTTCCCGGTCTCAGTATCTTTCTCGTAATATAGAGGATTTCTAATAAACTCAATTCTTTCTCCAGCTTGAATCTTAGAGAATTTATAAGCACCAGAACAAACAATATCTTCACTTTTGGTTTTGATACTCAAATAATTGTTAAATGCTTTTTGTTTCTCCTCAAGACTTTTAGCCTGAGACTTAGCTATAAAAGCTTCAACATGGTGCTGCGGGGCAATCTCAACCCCAAGGTTTCTTAAAAATGGAGCAAAAACGGTTTTGGTAGTAAATTCAATAGTTCTATTATCAAGTTTTTTCACTTGTGGAAATTCTCCATCCACCAGAATCACATCTCTTGTCATACTGACTGCGACTTGATCTCTAAGTAAAGTATTCCAAGTAAAAATCACATCATCTGCATCTATAACTTCACCATCACTCCAGAAAATATTTTCCCTGAGAACAACTGTAATGGTTTTCTGATCTAGGCTAATAGTAAAAGACTCTGCGAGTAAAGGTAAAGGCTCATCTGTATCAGGATCGAATTTTAGTAAACCCAAAAACATCATGCCGCCATACTGACTACTAGTAGCTTCTGTAGAAATCCAAGGATTTAAAGTTTTAGGATCTTGCCCTCTTTGGGTGAGAGTCAGTATTCCACCAAATTTAGAATCTTGTATAATTGATTGCTTAGGCTTAGTGCTACAAGAACTTAAAGAAATAAAGGCTATAAATATTAGTAAAAGTTTTTTCAATTTTACTTTTGTCTAGAGCCAAAGACTACAAACTCAGAAGCAATCATCATTATATTTAAAAACATAAAGGTGGGTAAACTCGCTATGCATAAATAATTCAAATGAAGAAATAAAGCAGCAAAAACAGCAAGCTGAATCGGGAAATTTATAATAAACATCGCGCCAATAATAACTTCAGCCCATTTCACAACTTTGGCGATAAGGAAAGCATTAGGTAAGATCATGTCATTGAACAAAATCTTATAAGGTTCAAAAATCACGTCATCTCTAAGTGAAGCAAAGAATAAATCAGCCTGGCTACCAAAAGACGGATCAGAGAATTTTGGCATAGCATTCAGTATGAATATCAAGCCAATTACCCATCTCATAATAAGTAGGTACGCATATAATGTCGGCAGACTTTTAGGTTGAACCATATGTAAATATTATATCTCTTTATATCTTTTTTATATATTTTCTGCAAATTTCCTTCACGAATTTCTGTAATTGAAGACTAGGAAAAAATCCCTGAGCCAAAATTTCTTAAAGCTTGATGAAAAAATAAAAAGCCTTGGTATAATCAAAATATATGGCTAATATCGAAGAACTATTTTCGGAATCGAAAGTATCTGTGCCTAAGCGTACTGAAGTTGAAGTACCTGAAGGTTTGCAAGACAACCTTTTGGTTACTACAGTTTCTGGGTTCATAGATAGTATTTATAATTGGGCTAGATCCAATAGTGTTTGGCCGTTAACTTATGGTACATCTTGTTGTGCCATCGAAATGATGTCTGTTGGTATGTCGCGTTTCGACATCTCTAGATTTGGTTCTGAGGTATTCAGGGCAACTCCTAGACAGGCTGATTTGATTATTACTGCAGGGACCATCACTAGGAAAATGGCTCCAGCACTTGTAAGACTTTACCAACAACTTCCAGAGCCTAAATACGTTATCGCCATGGGTGCTTGTACTATCACCGGTGGAATGTTTCACGATAGTTACTCTGTAGTTCAAGGTGTAGATAGAATTATTCCAGTAGATGTATATGTTCCTGGATGTCCACCGAGACCAGAAGGTTTACTTCACGGTTTATTTACTTTACAAAGAAAAATCCGTAAAGAGAAACTACTAGCTCGTGGTGCAATCAGTAAATATCATGATTCTCAAGTAAGAGATGTTGATGAAAAGACTGGTTTGATTATTAAGTAGACTAGTTTAATAATATATTTGTCTACAAAGACGCTTCAAGTTATAATTTAAATGATATATGGCAGAACTACCGATAAAACCAGGTGATGAGAAACTTGCAGCATACTTCGCGAGAAAAGAAGCTACTGCTGCTGGTAAAGATCCAGATGAAGCAGAAAAAGCTGCTTTAGCGAAATTCGGAATTACAACTGGTGCTCCTGAACCTGTAGCAGCAGAAGCTGCACCAGCTGAAGCAAGCACAGAAGATAGCGCTGAAGCTGAACTAGTAGAAGAAGTTCCACCGCCACCACCGAAGACACCAGAAGCTAAAGAGTTTTTCGATGCAGCTAAATTTAATGTTGAAGAATTAGCTAAAGATGCCGCTGGCACGCTAATGTATCAAGTTCAATTAGCAGACTTAGTTCAAATCTGCAAAGATCTTAAATCTCAGAGAAAATTCAACGTACTTAACTTCATGACCGCTGTTGAATATAAAGAAGCTTACAAAAACATTCTTAGACTTGAAAGTAACAAGCACTTAGAGGCAGTTGTACTTAAAGTTGATCTTCCTAAGAACAATCCAACTATGCCAAGTCTAACTGATATATATCCTTCTGCTAACTGGCAAGAACGTGAAGCATTTGACATGATCGGACTTAGCTTCGAAGGTCATCCTAATCTTAGTAGAATCCTAAACCCTGAGGAATGGGAAGGCTACCCTCTTCGTAAAGATTATATTGGACCTCTAGATGAGTTGAATCAGCCTATAACTTATGCTTTGTCGAGCTAGTTATCTCTAAATCCCGATAATAGTATCGATGAACACTCAAGCTAACGCGCAAGGGCAGTCTGTTTTGAGTTTGTTAACTTAGTTTTTATTCTTCTAGGTCTATTGCAATGTTTGGAGTATCAAACGAGTTCAATCCTTGAGCATATTCTACAATACCTTCAAATACTGGCTTATTTTCATTACGTACTTCACCTGCATATTCTCCTGCATTGCTTTCTATCTTGCTTAGCAAAGTATTTATTTCTTGAGGTGTAATACCTTCTTGATTTACATACTCTGTAATTTGATTTTTTATTTTACCTTGCAGGGAAGCTATTTGTTCTTGTTTATAATCCTCTGAAAACTTACCGTCCTGTAAAGCTCTTATATTTTCCATATTCCCTTGTATTGCAAGTGATGGATGATTTACAAATTGATTCTGCCTTGCAAATTCTGCCCTTTTTTCTTCTGCAGATTGAAGTGGAGTAGTAATGGTATCGTAAAATACTTGCCCAAGCCCGCGTAAATTACGTCCAAATTCCATAACTGGTCTAGGAATCCCTTTGTTACCATTATTATCCAGATTTCTAGACGGGACATTATTTTTACCCACGGTGCCTCCAAAGCTATCACTAATTTTTTGAGTATTATTTTTCTCAGTTTCTGTGTCTTGTAGTGTTGGATCTTCAACAACCGCTTGTGCTAAAGTTGTTGTTGTCCATGCAGTATTAGTATTATCGATATTACCTACTGTAGATGTTCCCATATTGTTTCTCCTTCTTTTTATTTGTGTTTTAGTTAATAAAACTTATTGATAAAATTTCCTATCCCCCACAGATAGTCATACTTATCGCTTACAAATATACAAAGTGACAATTTTGATAAGTTGACAATAAATTTGAAAAATTTAAAAAAATTTTCTTAACTCAGACTTAATCAGGTATAAAATTATCTTAAGCAATTGACTTATATTTGTGTGGAGTCGAAGAATATAGATCCTGGAAAACCGGACTATAATCAATTTAAAAAACATGGCTCATTGTTTCTTCCTAAGCTAAGAAACAATCAAAAGAGTTTAATACAGACTATTGAACAAAAACCTCTGATTCTCAATCCAAATCATAGGAAATCTCAACTAATCGTCCAAAAATTGCCAGCGACTATTAACCCACAAACTAATAAAGTTATAGAAAAACGAGACGCATTAATTGAAGAAGACCTAATAACAAGTGAAGCCACGTTAATACTAGATCTTGAATCACCAGAAAGTCTAGAAGTGCTTGAATATATCGAGAACAGTGGTGTAAGTATAAAAAATGAAAATTATAATTTCCAGGATATATTAGATTTCAGCTTAAAACAAATTGTTGAACTTGAGCAAGATAATCAGGACTTTAAATACATTAAAAAATATTTTTTAAGACTAGGCGACATTAGTTTAAATTATTCAGTAGATCTTAACCATAAGTATAAAAATGATCGCTTTTCATATTCCCCTTTGGTTATGAATCGTGAGCTTTGTGGTCCTGCAAATCAATTCCAAAGTGATTATTTAGAAGAGTTTAGTTTAAGTGAAGCAAGTTTAAAACAATTAGAAAATATACTCATAAATAGTTTTAAGTTGGATAAAAGCTCTAATAATTCAGCTGAGAAAAGATTTCTATTAAGATTTTTAACAAACTCAATCTTCATCAAAAACTTCAAATCAGAAAAATTCAACCAAAAAGTCATTGAGGCTTTAAAAAATGACAGTGAAGATTCAGCTAAATTAATCTATGAGTACTTCCTTCTCAATAACTTGGATAAGCTAAAAGCACAGGATAAAGAAGAAATCATAAAAGCACTTGAAGCAAACTCTAGACTTTCATCTCAGCTAGCTCAAACTCTCATAATCGACAATCCAAATTTATCTAATGCAATCCCAGAGCAAGTAAAGCTTGATTTTAAAAATATTAGCCTTGAAGAAATTCTCAATGATTTCGAGAACTACATAAAAATTGCAAGCAATCAAACCTGCTTAATGCCAGAGGAACTGGATCCTGAGAAAAACTATGGTATCGAAATAGAAATGCAATTGAGAGGACGTAATAATCATAGAGCAGCTAATAGCCCAGAACAAATTATGCTTCAACCTTATAGAAACTTTATTGAGTTAGGTACTGATTTTGGAAATGAAATCGCTGAACTAAGAACAATGAAAGGTGGTTTTAAGCTTAATAATGAAAACTATAAAAAGCTTTTAGAAATCGTAAATCTCTTTCACAAATCTCCCGATCTAATAGATTTTCGAAGTCAGCATGTGCATTTAGATCCAGATAGCAGTCCCTACAACAGTTCAAAACTACTTCAATTTCTGAATAACGATCTAGGTACTCTCGAGACCAAAGCTCTGAGACCCAATACAAGTATAGTCAATGGTCAGAACAACTTAATATATTCTTATAGTGTGCCCTGCCTAATTGATCAAATGATTGTTTTGGAAGCTATGAAATCTTTAACTATCGATACAGACAACTACCTTAAGAGCATGGCACTCTCTGAAGAGCACTCACTATCTTCTCCTTTAATTTTATTAATTGATGAAAGTATTAAAAACGATAAAGCTTTTATAATTCCTAGCTTACTGAGATTGGTTGGAAGTGGTCACTCATATATTGCTACGAATTCTATTTTTGATAAATACCAAAATAATTTTCAAGAAATCAGTAAAGAACTTAGCCAAGAACAATTACTCACAGAGCTATATCGTATATCAGTAGCTGACGGGCGATCAAATCTTGAAAATATTTTAGAAGCAAATACTACTGAAGACTCAATTAAAATACTTGATTCACTAGAGGATGATACCTTCAATAAAATCTTTAATCACAAGAACTTTGTTGCTACAAGCACTTTTGACTTTTTGATTCTGAATAAAGATTTCGAGCTAATAGAATACTTAATCGACAGAACTGAGGAAGTTGAGTTATCACAAATATTAAACAAAGTACATGAAAATGGAAATAATTTATTTACAACTCTGATTAACATAGGGCAAGATAGATTATTTCAGAAGTTAAAAGCAAATATTAATCCTGAAAAATTCGCTGAGGGACTGTTGCTAAAAAACTCCGCTGGTCAAAATAGTTTAATAGTTTCATTACAAAATAAAAATCTAGAACTTTCCAATGTAATTTTCAATAATATTGGAAACGATAAAAACTTCATAAGTTTGATTACATCTGATACTAATAAGTCCCAACTTAATGCCTTGAATCTCGCACTTGAAAATAGTTTTCAAGAACTAAGCAAGAATATAATAAAAAATCTTAAATCAAGAAAATTAGATAAAAATACTTTATCCCAAATACTAACTCAAATAAATTCTAAAAAGAATAATGCCTTGATGCAAGCTATAAGTAGTAAAGCTGATAAAGAAATGATAATGGATTTAATTGAGATCACCCCTAAAGAAGATTTACTAAAAATCTGTCAGCAAGAAAATGAAAATGGTATGAATATATTTGACCTAGCCTTTAGTCACGCTCATATAGAAGCTATAGCAAAAATCATAGAGACAATACCAGAAGATGATTTTCAAAAATTAATCTTAGAGACGACTTCAAATGATCTTTTTTATTTAGCTAATGAATATGAAAAGCCAAATATAGTAAATCTAACACTTGAAAAATTAAATGAAGAAAATATCCAAGAGTTACTAGGTAAAAAAGATCACTCTGGAAAAGATATCATAACCAGGAATATTGATTATGATGGAAACTGTGAGATACTTAAAAGCTTAATCAAATTCTTGAATCCAGAAAAATTAAAAGCACTTGCAAGCCGCAAAGACAAATATTCAAATAATTTCTTACTAGACTATGCTTTAAAAAAAGACGACGATGACTTATTCACCATTACTCTAAATTCTCTAGATGATAAGGAGTTTGATCAAATTACAAAAGAACATAAATATTATCCTTTTCAAATTTTAAAGTTTGCAATTGAGCATAAAAATACTGATATCTATAAATCATTAGTCTCAAAATTAGATAATGAAAGCATCTTCAAAACAATAAGTAAAAAAAATTCAGATAAGCAAAACCTTCTAATACAATACATGAACTTAGATCCAGATCCGCAGATTTTCAAAGAACTAATAGACTCTTTAACTAGCGAACAATTAAATGAACTATTAGCTGAAACAGACAGGAATGCTAATAATCTATTAATTCATTGTCTAGAAAATAATCAAAATGAAATAGCGAACCTAGTTATTGATTCTTTAGGTGATGAGAATTTTGATAAAGTTATTAGGCAAATCAATAATAAAGGCTTTGATGCTTTAAAAACAATTATCAAGAATGAAAATATAGAAATTCTCAAAAAAATTATAGATAGAACCAAACAAGAAACTTTTGTTCTTCTTAATAGATCTGGTAATTATGAAGATAAGCAAAAGCCTCTAATGATTGCTATCACAACAGGGAAACCTGTAATCGTAGATTTAATACTAGATAAGCTCTACGATGTTGATCTAAGTCTATTTGCAGATAGGCAGGATAAAGATGCTAATAATATTTTAATGCTGGCTACTATAGTTGGTGATCTGGAGATTATGAATAGTCTAATGAATAAACTCTATGAAAGTGACCTCATTAAACTTATGAATCAAACTAATAATAATGACTACGACACATTGTCCCTAGCTAAAGAACTAGGTAAAGAAGATATCATTCAAAGGCTAGAAGAACTAAACCTGAGCCTTAAATCATGAAGACAAGTACAGAAACCACAAGACCAATGAACATCATCAGTATATAACTCTGCACCTTACCACTCTGACTAAGTTTCAGAATCTCACCAACGAACTCTGAACCTCTCCAAGCAAGTCCATTAATCACAATTCCTTCTATGAAAACTCTTTCTATAAGCTTCCATGAAATTCTAAAGAATGACATGAATAATGAAATTACAAACTCATAAGCTTCATCAATGTACCATTTGTTAACTGAACCTTCATAGAGAGCAACAAATTTCTCTTTGAAGTAAACATTAACTGCTTTATCTTGCATATTAATAACTTTTACGTAGATTAGATAAGCACCTAAAGTACCAAAAACAAAAGCAAAGAAAGGTAAGAAACCCATAGGCTGAGTAAGCTCGTGTAAGAAGAATTCTAAACCTGTTCCATGTGGATGGAAATGATGGTTGAAATACTTCAGTAATGAATAATCCATCAACGGCGATCCCCAGAAACCGAGTATCACTGAAGGGATAGCAAGAACCATAAGTGGCACAGTAACAGCTAATGGCTGCTCATGTGGATGAGCGTGTCCTCTATACTCACCTTCAAAAGTCTTGAAGTAGATTCTAAACATATAGAAAGCTGTCAGTAGAGCCGTGAAAGTTCCAATCCAGAATAGAGCTGGAGATACTTCGTAAGCTTTAGCGATAATCATATCTTTGGACCAAAAACCACTAAAGAAAGGCATTCCAGAAATAGACAAAGTACCAATTAAGAAAGTAATCGCTGTAATTGGCATGTATTTTCTAAGTCCACCCATTTCACGCATATCCTGCTCGTGGTGACAACCAAGTATCACTGAACCTGAACCTAAGAACAGCATAGCTTTGAACATCGCGTGAGTGATCAAATGAAACATCGCAATATAAGGTGCACCAAGACCAACAGCCATAATCATATAACCAAGCTGTGAACATGTTGAATAGGCAAGAGCTTTTTTGATGTCGTTCTGCGTAAGCGCTATAGTCGCTGCGAAAATCGCAGTGATACCACCAATCCAAGCTATGAAAGTTAAAGCTCCTGAACCATCTATAGCACAGATAGGAAAAACTCTAACCATTAGATAAACACCTGCAGCTACCATAGTTGCAGCGTGAATCAATGCTGAAATAGGAGTTGGACCTTCCATCGCATCAGGTAACCAAATATGTAACGGGAATTGCGCTGACTTAGCCATAGCTCCCATGAAAATCAAAATACCAATACTGGTAACTGAAACCCACCCAAGTATCTCTAGACCATTGTTCTGAATTGCAAAATTAATCGCTTCTTGAAGCTTAGAGAAAGACATAGTTGCGATATCAGGAGTCCAGAAGTCCTTAGTAAATGCATAAAGTAATATTAGTCCAACCAAGAAACCTGCATCACCAACACGGTTGGTTACAAATGCTTTCTTACAAGCATGTGCAGCACTAGGTTTATGCCACCAGAAACCAATAAGTAAGAAACTACAAACACCTACTAATTCCCAAAAGAAGTACATCTGGAAAAGGTTCGTTGAAATTACTAAACCTAACATCGAGAAAGTGAACAGAGATAAATATGAATAAAATCTAGTGTAGCCCTTATCTTCATCCATGTAGCCATGAGTGTAGATCTGGACGAGAAGACTTACTAAAGTAACAGTAAGCAGCATACCAATAGCAAGCTGATCCACCATAAGACCTATCTCCAGGTGAAAATCTCCAGCCTTGATCCAGTTAAAGTTAGCTTCATATGGATGGTGACCATGAAAATTAAAAAATAGTAACAATGACTGAATAAAGCCTATAGCAACAGCGCTAATAGACAATCCCATTGATATTGCTCTGCTTTTATGGGTGAAAAACATTATTAATACCGCACTGATCAGTGGGTATATAGCAATTAACCAAGCATTTTCTACGTTAGTCATAAGTAGTCACATTTCATTGTAATGTAAAGTGCTGAAAAATACAAAACATAGTCAATTTTTATTAATATCTATCGTTGTATAATAGTAAGTAAAGCTTTTTCTAAACGAGGTGAAATATGGAGATGAAAAAACCAGATTTGGTAATGAAAAAGATTTTTGAAGGTAAATCCAATGATGAGTGCTTCACGTCATACACTTTAGATGATGAAGGTAACAAAGTTGGCTTTATGAAGCTCGAAAACGGAGTCACTCTTACTGTAAAACAGATGATAGAGGGCAAAGTTGAGGTTAGCACCAGTTTTAAAGATATTTTTGTTATTTTTTCAAGAGACGATGAGCAAGATAAGCCTAAGAAAGAACTAATGTTCCCAGACGGTAAGGGTTTAATCTATGATTATGATAATGACTTCAATATAACTGAAGTTAAGGCTGTTTAGTTTTGAGTATACTCTAAAGTTTTCGTGGTATATTTTGAGTATACTCGAATGTATGAATTATTAGAAATTTATAACAGATTGATAAGCAATTTTCAGGAACCTTATATAAGGTCTTTTTACGACAATTTTTGTTTTGATCACAGATTTATAGGCATAGTCGGACAGAGAGGTGTTGGCAAAACGTCTTTCATGCTTTATTACTTGAAAAAGTATTACCAAAACTCTGATCAAGCAGCCTATATCTCTGTTGATAATTTATACTTTTCACAAAATAGTTTGTTTGATTTTGTATCCCAGTTCTATAAAGAATATGCTGCTGAATTGATTTGCATTGATGAAATCCACAGATATGAAAACTGGAACCAAGAATTAAAAAATATCTATGACTCATTTCCCAAACTAAAAGTTATTTTTTCTGGTGCTCAAGTATAGATTTAATTCAAGGAAAATACGATCTGTCACGTAGAGTCGTTTTAAAAAAAATGTCTGGTTTTTCATTCAGAGAATTTCTAGAACTCAAACTCTGTCAAACTTTACCAATTTTAAAGTTAGAAGAAATACTGGAAGCCAAATATGATAAATCTATTACTCAAATCCCTAGGCTGATTCACTACTTCAAAGAATACTTAGAATTTGGATTCTATCCGATTTTCACAGAGCTTAAAAACCAACAAATTTACTCAGAGACCTTGATGAATATTATTGAAAAAGTAATATATGAAGATATCAGCAGCTTTTATTCATTGAAGACTAAAAATCTCAACAGCTTTAAAAAAATACTTTATTTTATTGCAAGCTCAAGCCCAGGTGGTTTTAGTATCAATAAACTTGCTAAAAATTTACAAAAAGATCACAGTACAGTTAGTGATTATTTAGAGATGATGAGAGAAACCGGTTTACTAAGATATTTATTAAATGACAGTCAAGGACATTCTTTGATTAAACGAACAGAAAAAATATATTTTAATAATCCTAACCTAGTTTATGCAATTAATAACGCCATAGGTAAAGAAACAGACATAGGCTTAATACGTGAACTTTTTGTTTTAAGCAATCTAGAAGACTCTGGCTACAAATCTTTTTTCTCACGGGATGGAGATATAAAATGCCAAGACTATATTTTTGAAATAGGTGGAAAATCTAAGACTAAAAAACAAATCAAAAATGTTTCAAAATCTTTTCTCATCAAAGATAATATACTCACGGGGACTAAAGATTCTATCCCTATCTATCTTTTTGGTTTTTTGAGATAATTTCTAGAAATTTTATAGGAATTAGCTTATAGTCTTTCTTAGCTTGAGTTTCATGCTATTAACAAATTACATCTTGACACATTTGCACAAAATGTATTAATATTTTCTACTGTATTAAAATAATTTCAAAACTCAAAGTTTTTTATTTTGATAATTAATACAATGAAGGATTAATTAAAAAGGGAAAATATGAAAACCAGTAATAACGAAGCAGCAAATCAATATGGTGTTAAAGATGTAGCTAGATTTCTTAGAAAAAGTGTAAAAAGTGGCATTGAGTCTGGTCAAAAACTCATACAGGAAAATAGACCAACAAGAGCTACAATCGAAAATTTAAGTGAAAAAGCTGAAAAGAAAGCATTTCAAGTAATAGACTCCATAACTGGAACTAAATCAGAAGAAATAAAGAGCTCAATCCGAGATATATACAATGACGAAAATCTTAGCAAAGCAGAAAAAGGCGCTAAATTGACGTCATTAATACAAGAAGAAGTCAGAAAACCAGCTGAAGAGAATGTACCTAAAAATGCAATGAGTAAACTCTCACAAGCAGAGAATTTAGTTTTTTCTGCATTAAATGGAGCTGACAAATTAATTCATGGACCGAGTTCTGATAATTTAAATATGCAGAACAGAAAAGAAAAGGCTCAAGAAAGTATAAACTCTGCAAGATCTCGAATGTCAAAACTTCCTATGTTAGGATTCCTCAAACCAAAAGCTCAAGAGACTTCAGCTATTACCTTAAGCAATCAAAAGCAAGAAGGTATAATCAATAATACTGACCAGACTTTAGAAGTAGAAGTATTAGGACCGGAAGAAACAGTACCAAATAATACTAATATTGGTAAAGAAAAAGCTCAAACTATAATCCAAAATTGCGAAAATGGTGTCATAGTAACCCCTGCTCCAGAAAATTCAGATACAAAAGCTTTACCATCTAAAAGTGGAGAAAATATACCGGAGATTAATCAAGTAATCAACCCAGAAATTAAAGACTCTAAACCTTCTTATCAAAAGATTATTGAAACAGATTTAAACAGTAGAATTGCAAATTTAGATAATAAAGTCCAAGAAGAACAAGTACCTCTAATCACAATCCCTCACGAAAATTTAAATAAACAAGGTTCTGGTTCTTTGATCATGACAAGTACTAAAGGAGAAAAAGCTTATCAAGCTTATTTACAAAACCCAGAAAACTATAAAGCAAGTGATTATAAACCTAAGGACAAAGAAGCGGGCTATGTAATTAATGTTAACGACTTACTTGAAAATCAAACTCATTACACTAATAAAAAAATTGAAACAGGTGTTATGCATGTTCCACCTAAAGCTCACAGAAATGGACATACTCCATTAGATCAACAAAATGTATTTGAGTCTGGACATAATTTAATTAAAAGTAATTCTCCAGGAGATGGGCATGACAAGATAGAGATACCGGTATATGTAAATCAAGAAGAAATTGTAGCCACTGAAAATAAAAAACAGGTTACCAAAGAACAAGATTTAGGTTCAATGATGATTCCTACAGATGTATATGAAAAAACTGTTGTCAGGGGTGAATCTAATGATCAATCAACTGGACCCGCTACGAAAGAAGTAGCCACTGAAAATAAAAAAACAGCTCACAGTGTGGCGGAAATGCTCAAGCAAGGTAGAAAAAAATCAGAAGAAGTCAGTGGAACCAATGGTGACGGCAACGAAGCAACAAGTAACAAAAAAATCAATAAAAGGAAAAAACCAAATGGCTTCGGCAACTTCACTAAGGCAACCTAAGTAAAATCTCATTCTTATCAATCAAGCGAATATCTTCTCTAATCGCTTTTTTAATTGAAGATTCAGACTTATAATTCTTGATTTTGTCTTTAAGCGCTGCTTTTTTATCCAAAAGCTCACGCTTAGTCTGCTTTAGCTGCACATATTCATAGGCATTCTGCAGCAAAGTAATCGTATTAATAAATATACTTTTAGTCACCGGAATTATAAGTAATAGTAAAAGTATTAATGATATCCGCATTTTGCTAAAATTAATATTTCCATGTTTAATCTATTAACTGATAAATTACAAGATAGCATACAGTTCCTCAGTGGACAGTCCAAAATCACTGAAGAAAATATAGACTCAACTATCCAAGACATCCGTAAAGCTTTACTAGAAGCAGATGTCAGCTTAAGTGCGGTAAAACTTTTTATCTCTAGAGTTGAAGAAGAGGCACGCGGTGAGAAAGTCTTGCGCGGCGTCAAACCTGGTGAACAATTTGTAAAAATTATTAATGATTCATTGGTAGAGATTTTAGGTGGTGATCCTGAAGCTCCTGAAGAACAAGAAATTTCTACAGAACTCAATATCAACGTCAAAAAAGGCGAAACCAACTCTATCATGCTACTTGGTCTTCAAGGATCAGGTAAAACTACCAGCTCTGGAAAGCTAGCTGCAAGAATGAAAGAACAGGGTTTTAATGTACTTTTAGTTCCTTGTGACTTGCAAAGACCAGCTGCAATTAAGCAGTTGGAGATCTTAGCTGGAGATGCTGGAGTTGCTTTTCTTCAGATACCAGAAACTCAAGATCTTCTTAAAGTAGCTTCACTTGCTCAAGAAAAAATTAAAGCAGAAAATATAGATCTAGTTATCTATGACACCGCTGGTAGACTTCAGCTCGACAATGATCTAATGGCTCAGTTATTGCTTTTCGAAAAAGTAGTTAAGCCACAAGAGAAACTTCTAGTCGTAGACTCACTTATCGGACAGGAAGCAGCTAACGTCGCTAAAGCCTTCGATATGCAAATCGGAGTTACAGGTGTCATACTCTCGAAACTCGATAGTGACACTCGTGGTGGTGCTGCACTTTCTATTGCAGAAGCTATACAAAAACCTATTAAACTTGCTTCAGTTGGAGAGAAATTAGACGATCTCGAAAACTTCTACCCGAAAAGAATTGCCAACCGCATACTCGGCATGGGAGATATTCTCAGCCTAGTTGAGCAAGCTCAAAGAAAAATCGAAGAGGAAGAATCCAAACGCCTTGAAGCTGAATTAATGAAAGGGAACTTCAATTATGAAACTTTCCTTACAGCCCAGAATATGATGAACAAACTTGGTGACATGGGTTCTATCGCGAAGATGATGGGAATGGGTTCTTTTCTCAAACAAATGGGACTCAATAGTAACCAACAAGAAGATTTAATGGAACAAAGCAAAACT
Source organism: Candidatus Caenarcanales bacterium (assembly GCA_022447685.1). Lineage (GTDB taxonomy): Bacteria > Cyanobacteriota > Vampirovibrionia > LMEP-6097 > LMEP-6097 > DT-14. The sequence goes on from JAKVAO010000002.1 coordinate 86,419, forward strand.
AAAATGGCTAAATTCAAATCAGCTATTTCTAGTATGACCAAAAAAGAAAAAGTAAATCCATTACTTCTTTTCTCAGATGCTAGCGCCCGCTCACGTAAAGAAAGAATCGCCAAAGGTGCAGGCATGAAACTAAGCAATGTTGATCAAATGGTTTCCGAGTTCAACAAGATGAACAAAATGTTTAAATCTATTATGCCGATGATGCAAATGTTCCAAGAAGGAAATTCAGCTGACTCAAATTCGAATCCTTTGGATCAAAATATGGACTTAAGCTCTATGCAAAATATGCTCGATCCTATGGCTATGATGCAAAATATGGGTCTTAATAAAAAACAAAGAAAAATGATGGAACAAATGGACCCAAACTCCAGTCATAAGAAAAGTTCACAGAAAATCAAAAAAGGTGCAAAACCTAAAGTTAAGGGATTCAAAAATTTTTCGTAAAATCTCTTGACGAGATTGTTATATAGCTTTAGTATGAGGCTATATGAATTTTGAGTATTTAGAAAATCAGTCAGGCGCTAATATAAAGGTATTTGGTACAGGGGGAGCTGGTTGTAATGCTGTAAATGGCATGATCCAATCTGGTTTATCTTCTGTAGAATTTTGGGTAGCCAATACAGACATTCAGGCCCTGAAAAATTCTCAAACCGCTAATCAAATTCAACTTGGTTCTAAATTAACTAGAGGTCTAGGTGCAGGTGGTAATCCTGAACAAGGAAGAAGTGCTGCTGAAGAGAGTAAAGAAGAAATCAAAGCTGCTCTTGAAGGAGCTGACATGGTATTCATCACTGCCGGAATGGGTGGTGGAACTGGTACTGGTAGTTCTTGTGTTATCGCTGATGTTGCAAAAGAGCTAGGCATCTTAGTTGTAGGTGTAGTTACTAAACCGTTTAGCTTCGAAGGAAGAAAAAGAGTTAAATTAGCAAGCGAAGGAATTGAAGAGCTTAAAGAAAAAGTTGATGCTTTAATCATTATCCCTAACGATCGTTTACTTGATATCACAGAGAGACAAACAAGCATGTCTGCTGCTTTCTCTCTTGCTGACAATGTTTTATTACAAGGTGTTCAAGGCATTAGTGATATCATCACTGTTCCAGGTCTTATCAACGTTGACTTTGCTGACGTTAAAAGCGTAATGCTTTCAGCTGGTAATGCCATCATGGGTATGGGTAAAGCTTCTGGTGAAGGTAGAGCAATTGAAGCTGCTAAGCAAGCTATCAACTCTCCACTTCTAGAAAACACTATCAAAGGTGCTACTGGAATCATCTTCAACGTTACTGGTGGTTCTGACCTTACACTTCACGAAGTAAACGAAGCTGCTGAGTCAATCTACGACGAAGTTTCTGAAGATGCAAATATTATCATCGGTGCAGTTATCGATGAAAGAATGCAAGGTGAAATTCAAATCACTGTGATTGCAACTGGTTTCACTGCTGCAGAAACAAATGAACCTAAAACTTTTTCAGCTTCAGTAGCGAGGGAGGTGAAGTCCCCTTTTTCCTCTTTGATTGGAAGCACTTTCGGAGGAGGATCTTCAAATAGTAATTCTAACTCTGGTAGTTCTAACAATCTATTCTTCTCTAAAGATAGTTTCAATAAAGGAAACATAAAAACTAGTATCACTTCATCTGAGACTTCTTCTAAGGTGAGAACTGACATGAAGGTTCGTGAGAAAAAACAAAACGATCCAGTTGATCTTCCTGAATTCTTAAAACTTAAGTAAGCATAGAAAAATATTAAGCAATAGTACCGTCGAACTGGACTCGAGATAGTAAATCATCAATATTGGTGTAGTTAAAGATTCCACCCACTTCGGGTATTTCATCAAATGTAAGTGCTTGCTTTAATAGTTCATTTTGTCTAACTATTCTATAAGGTGGTTCTTCTATAATATCGGTTAAATTACTTACTTGATCTGTGGTCAAACCTTTACCTAAAGCGAATGCTTCAATCGCTCCAATGTCTGGAGCAGGTAAAACACTAACAAGGCTCATAAGACCATTTGTATCAGTCACAGAAAGTCCTAGTGTATTTGAGGAATAATCTTCTACTTTTTCTAAATCGATCAGAGGTGGATTTTCCAGTAAATCCAAAAGCTCTTCTGTTTCGATTGTAGTTAATCCTTCACTAATACTAAATTCCTGTAAGCGCTTCAAATAGTGTCCATCAGCTCCATTGAGATGAGAATCTTTGTAAGCTGCGAAATCACTTTTATCAGTAAGATTAGTGTATATATCCAAAAAGTAAGCTGCAGTTTCTGAAAGAGAATTATTATAAGCCATTATATCTGTAAAATCACTTTCAAATTGTGTTTTCGCAGGATCGCCAGGAGCGTCAATAATACCTAATTGATCAGCCCAAAATGTAGCTTGAGCTGGATAATCTATCACTATATTTCCAGAAGCATTAGGTTCTGGATTAGTATCTATTACAATCTTGTCTGAACTTACTGAAGAAATATATTGTAATTCCTCTTCAGAATCTATACCACCTTCAAGTGAGCTGAGTGCTATAACTTGTGAAGCCGTTAAATCTAACTCTTCAAAAAGCTCCAAGTAAAATTCATAGCTATAAGGATCATATAGCCCAGCCTCATATAACTGCCTTAATTTAGTTGAAGTGGTGACATCACTATTTTCATAAAAAGTAGTAAAACTATTTCTTAAATCATCACGATTTCTACCACGGGTATCTAATTGATCATCATTAAGACCGGCTGCCCAATACTCTATTCTAAGTCTCTCAAGTGCATCTTCATCATCTAAAATATCTATTATTTCCATAACATTGTCGTAACTAAAAGGCTTACCAGTAATTGGCACTTCATTATCTACAATGGCTTGAAACATGGTTGCACTCATTTCACTTGCAAGTCTCAGGTTATTATCCCCCTTGTTTCCTAGGATCTGAAGTATATGATTTAATCTACCGTCAACATCACTAGCAGTATTACCATCGTCAAAAATGGATGAGCTAATAATATTACCTAAAGCATCAAATTCTGGAACCAAATCACCATCTGGATTTATAGAATTAACTGTAATAAACTCAGGACTATTCAAAACACCATCAACAGCCATTATGGTTGAGGTAGTCATATTTAAGCCAAAATCTCCTAATAAATTTGCATATAATTCCAAAGCATCAAAACGATTAGGACCTTGGACACTTTCAATTTTAGAATCAATCAAACCTACTATCTGAGTTGCGGTTGAGAGACTGACTCCTTGTTCAAATAAACCATCAGGTTTACCATCACCATCAGCATCGATATCACTGTTAAAGAAATCAATAAACTCGTCTCTATCCCAGCCAATACCTCCATTTGCAACAGGTTGAAATAAAGAAGCACGTTTATTAGCCCAAGGCTCTGTGAATAATTTATTAAATTCTATTGGATCATCTAGAACATCTAAAAGCTCCATTATATTTTCATAACTAAAAGGTTTTTCTGTTATTGGAACTTCACCAGATGATAAGGCTTGTGACATATAGCCCCTCATCTCACTAGCCATATTTCTGTTAGCATCTCCTTTGCCCACAATGATTTGAAAAATAAAATTTAACTTCCCATCAGTATCATCCGTTGGATCCCCATCATCAAAAATTGGAGTATATACTTGAGGGGGAGCTGGTGGGATTATGTCTCCATCAGGATTAATACTATTAATACTCGAAAATTCGGGCGAAGAAAGAAGAGCATCGAATGGAATAATATCATTACTTGCTATTGTGATAAATTGATCATCAAAGACATTTGCATATAACTGTAATCTATCAAAATCTTCTATACCTTGGTCAAATAGATTTAAAACAGAACGAGCTGTACTTAAAGCTTTCCCTTGATCAAAAAGACCCTGGACAGGGGGAAGACCAGTATTACCATTAAAAAATTCTTTGAATTCATCAACTGTATAACCGGCATCAAAAATTTTCTGTTCCCTTTCAGGATCTGCAATCCAGGCTTCTGTATAAAGTTTATTGAGCTTGACCGTATCCCCAACAGCATCCATTAATTCTATAATATTGTCATAGTTAAAATCTTTTTCAGATATTGGAACCTCTTTAGTTACTAGAGCTTGAATCATAAAATCTCTCTGTTCACGGACTTTCTGCTTATAAGCTAACTCTTCTTGTCTTGTAGTGATTGCAGCAAGGTCTGCTTCTCGTTCAATTCCAGCATAGAGTTCAAATAATCTATTCAATTGCTCATCTGTATCAGTAAGAGGATTACCGTCGTTAAAAATAGGAGTATAAGCAACTTTACTTGTATCAAAATCACCATCTAGATCTATTACATTAATAATATTTTCTGGAGGCTGAAAAAGATCTGCGTAAGGAGGTTCACTCAACATGTCATGAAATTGTAATAAACTACTAACAGAGCTGAATCTATTCTCTTTGATTACTTGACCATAGAATTCTAATTGATGAAAATTACTTATACCTTGATCATATAAAGCTATAACCTTATTAGCTTCAGCTAAAGTATAGCCCTTATCAAAAAGACCTGGTTTGGGTGGAAAAATACTATCATCACCATTCAAAAAGTTTTCTAATTTATCTTGCTCAACAAGATCAGTCGGATGCCTTTCCCTTGCCCAGGCACCACCATATAATTTGTTAGTTTCTAAAGTATCTCCAATCGCATCAATAACTTCCATAATATTATCGTATGTAAAATCTTTCTCTGAGATCGGTGTTTTACCTGTTATTAGAGCCTGCTCTATATAAGCTCTCATTGTGGAAGCAATATTAGGATTAGCATCACCTTGTCCAGTTAACATCTGTAGCATGAGGTTAAGTCGACCGTCTGTTTCATCACCAATAGAGCCATCTTCAAAAATTGGAGTATAAGCTAGAGGTGGAATAGGTGGAACAAGATCACCATCAGGATTAATAGATGATATAGAGATAAATTCTGGGCTATTAAGTTTTTCATCAAAAGCAATAATAGTACTAGTAGTAATATTTAAATTAGGATCATCTAGCAAATTAGCATATAGCCTTATTCCATCAAACTTATTAAGGGTTTGAATACTTTCAATTTTCACATCAATTAAAGCTAACACCTGCCTAGCATTAGACATACTCATTCCTTGCTCAAAAAGCCCATCGGGTTTACCATCACCATCAGTATCAACATCACTATTAAAAAAGTCTCTAAATTCTTGTTCAGTCCAACCAATACCTCCATTCGCAACAGGTTGAAACAAATCTGCTCTTTCCTTAATCCAAGGTTCAGTATGTAACTTATTGAATTCTATAGGATCATCTAGTACATCCAAAAGTTCCATCATATTATCATAATTAAAATCTTTCTCAGTTACTGGAACCTTCCCAGTAGAAAGAGCTTGAAACAAATAATTTTTCATCTGGCTTGCAATATTTGATCGAGAGTCACCTTTGCCAACTAAAATTTGCAAGAGAAAGTTGAATTTCCCATCAGTATCATTCAATGGATCACCGTCATCAAAAACAGGGGTGTATGTTCCTGGTGGGGCAGGTGGAACTATATCGCCACTCGCATTTATAGAATTTATTGCACTAAATTCAGGTGTATCTAAAAGAGCATCAAACAAGAGAATCTCAGAAGTATTTATATTAAAATCCCTATCTTTCTTTATGCCTCCATAAAGAGATAATTTATTATAATCATCAATACCGTTATCGAATAAAGATAAACTAGCTTGAGCATCAGAAAGATTATAACCTTGTGCAAATAAACCTGAAGTATCATCATTAAAGAAATCGATAAATTGCTGCACCGCAGCATCCTTCTGCGGGTCAGTTAAAGTAGTTTGATCAACTCCTGGATAAGCAGCCTCATAAATAGTACTTTCCCTAGATAATTCTTTAGACCAAGTCTCTACTTCTAAGTGATTCGTTCTGTTATTTTTTACAGCATCAAATAATTTTGCCAGATCAGATTCATTAAAATTAGAACCAATTATAGGTATAGTACCTAATTGCATCGCATCCACAAAGTATTGTTGCAAATCGTTTTCACTCGCCTCAGCAAATCTTTCTATGCCTTGCAAAAACTCAAAATCTGCAGCAGCACCACCAGGGAGTCCAGCAATATCTACTCCACGTTTAAACGAACCATTATCTTCTATGTGAACATTTGGATTATCGATTATTGTCTGAAGAGTAGAATTCAAAGTTACCAGTTCAGATGCTTCAATTACATTTCCATCTAAATCTGTATCTCCATCTAAATCAATAAACTCTAAAATAGCCTGCTCAGCACTATTAGTAATTCTATCCCCACCGAACTGGGTCATTCTAGACACCAAGTCTTTATAGAGGCTTAATTTCTCAACTGTTTCATTTCTGAAATGGTTTGGGTCTATGCTCATACTAATACCAAACAAAGGGAAATTAATCCCTCATATATGTATTCTGCATTTTTTAGTTAAGATATAGTTAATATATCAACTATGTCCTTAAATCCTCTGTATCCGATATTTTTGAAGCTGAAAGATCGTAAAGTCCTAATCATCGGAGGGGGCTTTATCGCGTTACAGAAGATACAGGGATTACTCAATACAGAAGCCAATATTACTGTTATTGCGCCCAAAATTTGTCAAGAAATATATGATTCCAGAGGAGAATTTCCAAATATAAGGAAAATAGAAATTCTTGAAAGAGACTATGCATATGGTGACGAAATTGGATCTTTTATAGTGATAGCCGCAACAGATGAACCAGAAGTGAATAATATGATAGTAAATCGCTGTAGAGATCAGATGATAATAGCGAATTCAGTTGACCAGCCTGACTATTGCGATTTCTACGTGCCTAGCATCATAGAAAGTGGCTCGATAAAAGTTGCTATCAGCACCAATGGTAAAGCCCCTAGTGTCGCCCAAAAGCTTAGACTCGACTTAACTGCCCTAATCGAACAAAGATATAAAAACGTAGTCGATATAGTCAATGAATTTAGACTTAAGGTCAAAAATAAGATTCTTGGTGAAGAAAACTTCGAAAGAAGAGCAAAATTGATAAGATGGTTTACCACTCGGACCTTTAGAAGGATCAGGAATGCAAGAATCAACGCAGCACTTATTCGTGCCAAAAGAAAAAAAGCAGAAGAGAAACGAAAGTCTGCAGAAAGCTAAACTGCTATTGGTTGGGGCAGGTCCAGGTGACCCTGAATTACTAACACTTAAAGCCTATAAAGCTATCAGAGAAGCTGATATTATTCTCTTCGATAACCTAGTTAATAAAGAAATATTTTCTTGTGTTTTTGCAGACTATGACTCAGAAGATATTCCTGAGATGCACTATGTTGGTAAAAAATGTGCTGAAAAGCATATCAGCCAAGAAGAAATCCACGAAATTATACTTAAAAATCTAAAACTCAACAAATCAGTCTTAAGGCTTAAAGGTGGTGATCCCTTTATCTTTGCTAGAGGAGTTGAAGAAATGTTCCTAGCTACCGAAAATGACTTCGAAGTTGAGGTTATACCTGGACTCAGTAGTGGTATCGCAGTCCCTGCATATAATGGCATTCCACTTACACTTAGAGAAAAAAGTGACTCTGTAATGTTGGTTACCGGGCACTTCATTAATGAAGAAAAACTAAGTCTCTGGGCAGAATTTTTAAGAAATTCAGGAACTCTAGTAATCTACATGGGCTTAAATAAAATTAATATTATTAAAGATCATCTTTTAGGCTTAAATATCTCTCCAAAGCTTCCAGCTATAGCTATCCAAGATGGTAGCCTAAAATCACAAAGAATCTACATTGGGAAACTTGAAGATATAGCCAAAGAACTCAAGGAACAAGAGTTTCAAAGTCCAAGTATCATCCTTTTGGGCGAACATATAGGCTTTTAATTTTTGCTTATTTTAATTATTTAATAGACTAGCTTTAAGATACAGAGGTAGAATATGAGTATGCCTTCTGTTGAAGACAAATTAGAAAAGCTCAAGATCAGTTTACCTGATATCGCAGCACCAGCTGCAAACTATGTTCCTTACACAATTTCAGGTAATCAAGTCTTTATATCAGGACAAATTTGTAAATGGAATGGTGAAATGCAATTCTCCGGCAAAGTAGGTAGAGAATTCTCCATCGATGAAGCTAAACAAGCAGCGAGAATTTGTGGTTTAAACATCATCTATCACCTTAAAGATGCTTGTTCTGGAGATCTTAATAGAGTTAAAACCTGCCTTAAATTAAATGTTTTTATTAACTCCATTGAACAGTTTAATCAGCAGCCAGAAGTTGCAAATGGTGTATCTGATTTGATGATAGATATATTCGGTGAAGCTGGTAAGCATGCACGATCTGCGGTATCAGTGTTATCCCTACCATCCAATTCGGCTATAGAAGTCGATGCATGTTTTGAGATCAAATAGGTATAAAAGAAATAATGTTTAAAACTCAAGATGATTATAAATCAACTCTTAAAAAGCTGGAGCTAAAACCAGACTTAGTAAAGCAAGCATATGAAAGAATCAAAGGTTCTATTACTAGAACCCCTATTCTGAGTTCTTCACAGCTAAACCGTTGGCTTGGACACGATATCTATTTCAAAATGGAATCTTTCCAAAAAGTTGGTGCATTCAAAGCAAGAGGCGCTATCAACACCTTATTAACACTTAAAGACAATAATTTTTTACCTAAAGAAGTCGTTTCTTTCAGTTCAGGTAATCACGCACAAGCTGTAGCTTGGGCTGCAGCCAAAATGGGGGTTAAAGCGAACATCTTGATGTCACAGCACGCTTCACCAATCAAAATCCAGGCTGCAAAAGCCTATGGAGCTAATATTATTCTCTGTAAATCACGTAAAGAAGCTGAGGAAACTGCTTATAGTTACGCTGAAAATGGTTCATACCTTATTCCTCCATACGACCACGAATCAGTTATTGCAGGTCAAGGAACCGCTGCCTATGAAGCTTTACAGGACATGCCTAAAAAACCTAATGCCATATTTGTTCCAGTTGGTGGTGGTGGTTTAATCTCTGGTACTTACCTAGCCAAAAAACTACTTTCACCAGGCTCTAAAGTATTTGGTGCTGAGCCAGAGCTTGCAAATGATGCAGCAAAATCTCTTGAAGATGGCAAAATATTCAAATTTGAAGATAGTCCTGAAACTATTGCAGATGGAGTTCAAACTTTATCTATATCTGAAAGAACTTTTGCTCACCTCATGAACACAGAAGGTATTATTACTGCCTCTGAAAATGAAATTATATATTGGACTCAATGGTTAACTCACTTACTTAAAGCAAGTGTAGAACCAAGCTGTGCTCTTGCTATGGCAAGTTCCTTCAAATGGCTCAAAGAGCAACGTGGCAAGAAAACCCTTCTCGTAATTATTAGTGGTGCTAATCTTAGCGCTAAAAAACAAAAAGAAATATGGTCTAAGGACTATTTAGAAGACTTACCAATCATACAAAAAAACTAGTAAATTCAACCTTTTGACCTAAGATAAATGTGTAAATACGTGGTATTATCTAGATGTGGCTCGAAAAACTTCTGACCTTAAATTTTTAACGTTATTTAGCTTTTTAGCTTTACTGATACTAAATATCAGCCCAGTTTACGCCTTAAACGGCCAAGTAAACATACATGCAGGTAACGCTTTTAGTGGCTTTACAGAAGGTCCCAATGGCGTGGGAAGACTTGACTTGCCATGGGGCTTTGCTAAATCAACTAATGGCAATATCTATGTCGCTAATGACCACTTCGTAACAGAAGTTAATAGCCTTAAAACCATTAAAATTTTTGCAGGCTCTAGTAGCTCAGGAGATACTGATGCATCTAGGCTTAGCGCAGCTTTCAGAGACCTAAGATTTATTGCTTTTGATTCACAAGGTGATATGTATCTAAGCGATAGCTCCAATCACAAAATTAAAAAAATTGATATGGATAGCGGCACAGTTACAACTTTTGCCGGTTCCAGCCAAGGCTTCAATGATGCTCAAGGCACTGCTGCACAATTCGATTTTCCGTCTGGTTTGGTTTTTGATAATGATGACAACTTATACGTAGCTGATTCTGGTAACAGAAGAATTAGAAAAATCGATACTTCTGCAAATGTAACTACAGTAGCTGCCCACGATGGAGCAAGTTCAGTGCTTGAAGGTGCTGCTTTCTCAACTATTATAGGCTCTGAACTTGGAGATTTAGAAATTTATGAAGGGGAAGTTTACTTTGCTGACACTAGCAATAATGTCATCAGAAAATTGAACTTAGAGAACGCTACTATTGCTAGAGTTGCAGGTACCAGTAGTAATGGTGATCTAACTGGTGATGCACTTAGCACCGCTGAGTTTAGTTCTCCAAGAGGAATTGCCATTGACTCGAGTGGTAATATCTATATCTCTGACGATAGCACCAATAAATTATATTTCTTAGATATAACTACAAACCAAGTTTCCTTACTAACTTCTTCTAGCACTAAAGGTTTTAGAGATGGCAATGCCGACGACGCCTTATTCAACAATGTTTATGATATAGATTTGATCTCAGATACTGAACTACTAATAGCTGACAGATCCAACCATTGTCTGAGGCTTTATGACACCTCGACTTTCCAAAGCCCAGAATTAAGCACTATAGCTGGTCGTAATTCCTCTAGTGATATCGATGGAGCTCTTGGTCTCAATAGTTTTAGAAGACCCTATGGCACTGCTGTAGATAGTTCAGGCAATATTTACATAGCTGATTATGATAATAATAAAATTAGAAAGCTTGATACAGCCGGTAACTTAACTACTGTTGCAGGACCAAGCCAAGGTTCAAGAAGTTCTGGAACGACAAATGGTAGTTCAGGTGATTTAAGCACAGCGAGATTCAAAAAACCATCAGGTATTGTAATCGATACTTCAGGTAATTTAATCATTACTGACACCGACAATCACTGTATTCGTAAAATTGACTTAGGAACGAATACAGCAAGTACCTTTAGTGGACTTTGTGGTAGTTCCGGCAATGCTGATGGAGTTACAGGAGCAGCTAGATTTAAAAAACCACAGGGCTTGGCAATAGACGCAAGTGATAATGTCTATATTGCAGATACTAGCAACCGAAAAGTTAGGAAACTTGACTCAAGTGGAACAGCTACTACCTTAGCTGGAACAGGATCTTCAGGCTTAGTTAATGGTAGCACTACAAATGCTAGATTCAGAGACCCTGTTGCCATTGTCATAGATAGTTCTGGTGACCTTTTTGTAGCAGATAAAACAAACCATGCCATCAGAAAAATTGACACCACTAATCTAATTGTAAGTACTTATGTAGGTGGAATTGGTTCAGGTAGTCTCGATGGTGATGTTAGCGTCGCACAGTTTAATCAACCACATGCTCTTGCACTTGCAAGTAACGGCGATTTATACATTGCTGATAGATATAATCACAGAATTCGTAGAGTAAATAGCTCGAAGCAGGTAGATACTATAGCTGGTAACGGCAATAGAGGTTTTCTTGATGGAAAAGCTTTAGAAGGATCTTTCAACGAAGTAATAGGACTTTCTATCAATGACAATGACTTAATCATTTCTGATTTCTCCAATCAAAGACTAAGAAAATTAGATTTAAGTACCATTAGTTCAAGCTCAAACCCTGTTGATAAAAGCATATTCTTCAATGATGACTTGTATGTTTCATCCTACACTGGTGGACTTGCAGGTTTCCAAGACGGTGCAAGATTAGGTGCTCGTGTAAATAATCCTCTCGGGCTCAAGAGCGACTCTCAAGGAAACATATACATAGCTGATGCATCTAACCATAGAATCAGAAAACTTGATACCAATGGCAATATAACTACAATCGCAGGCATAGGTGGCTCTGGTAACGCTGATGGTAACGCACTTACAGCAGCTCAATTCAACGATCCTGCCGATATTGCAATAGCAGACAATGGTGATATTTATGTAGCCGATAGAGACAATAATGCTATCAGAAAAATTGTAGGTTCAACTGTATCCACAGTTATTAATACTGGTCTAAATAAACCTCAAGGATTAGCATTTGACAATTCTGGAAACTTATTAATAGCAGATACTAGTAACCACAGAATCAAAATTTATGATGGTTCTACAGTTAACGACTATGCTGGTGTTGGACGAGGTTTTGTTAATGGAGCTGCTTTAAGTGTAGCCAAATTCAATAATCCAATTGGTATTGCAGTAGCTAGCAACGGTGATGTTTTCGTGGCTGATTCCAGTAATCATATAATCAGAAAAATATCTAATGGCTTTGTATCGACTCATGCAGGAACTGCCAATGCTTCATTCTCAGATGGTGAAGATATAGCATCTGCTTTTTCCAGCCCAGCTTATCTTGCAATTGATAAAAGCAATCATCTCTTAGTCACAGACAGAAACAATAACAGAATTAGATTAATCGACAAGTCTGGTGATAAAGTTTACACTCTTGCTGGAACAGGTCCTAGAGGTTTTCTGGATGCGAAGGTTGATAGCGCTAAGCTTGGTTTTATTACAGGGATTGCAGTACTTGATGATAATAGTGTTATTTTTTCAGACCAGAGTTCAGATAGATTAAGGTTAGTTTCCAATCAAACTAAGTTCAACGAAAATCTTGGTATCCCAGAGCCAGAGGAGAATACAGAAACCATAGAAGTACCAATTCCTTTTGAAAGAAATACAGCACCTGTAATTGATTTATTGAACTCAATAAATTTCGACAGTAACCAAAGATTCTCTGTTCTTGTAGGAACGAGTGTAACACTGAAAGCATTTATCTTTGACGCTCAAGATGATGTATCAGTATTAGAACCTACAATTACTTGGACCTCAAGCTTAGATGGTCTTGTAGCAGAAGGAACTAGAAACTTTGATATTTCTTCTTTAAGTTTAGGACTCGTAACTACTCAGGTAAATTGAAAATTAGCAGCAAATATGTTTTGGCAAGCTAGAATTGCAGATTGTCCTAATCTTTT
>JAKVAO010000020.1 GCA_022447685.1 Candidatus Caenarcanales bacterium
CTCATGAATAACTAGATTTGGCCAGAGCTAGACCTATTTGTTTACATAATCTTTATTTTTTACCTGAGTAGTTACAATCATTGAATTAATTTTTCTCAAAGAATCGTTAATGTTTAAGTTTAAATCGTTAAATTTTGTGATTTGAGTTTCTAAATTAGTATTGATGTTTAATTTTTTGCATATTTCTCTAATAGAGGTTTTTGTAGATTTGATGGATTTTCTATGGAACGATATATATCAAATAAATAGCTCAGTTCATTTTTATGCTCTGGTTTGCCTAATCTAGGAGAGAAACTTTCCTGTAAAGTTCGTTCAAAGTAATTATTATATCTTGAGCCCATACTTGGAGGAAAGAAGTTAGTGATTAGTGTCAAGTCATATGGGGGAGAGTTATTGAGAAGATAATTTTCCCCAGTGACTTCTGTTAAAGCTCTTAATAAAGCTTTTTGCTCTTTGGGGGCAAGTCCTGGGATATCAGAGTCTTGATGAGTGCTGAGATTATTAAAAATAGTTTCTAAAGTTTTGAAATTTTCTGGAGTGATATATTCAAAATCGTCTTCTCCCCATTTGGTAGATAAGATTGCATCGATATAACTATATTGTGACTCAAGATCATGAGGATTTGCTTTAATTCTAGCTTCTAAAGCTTCAAAGTAATCATTTCTTGAAAAAATATTACCTTCTACAAGTAAAGATTCAATAGTTTCATATTTATCAGTAAATCCATTAAAACCATTTGCTTTAATGCCATCTTGAATAAACTTTTTGGTATTTGAAACGAAATGATGTGTACCATTGTAGAAGTGTTGGTGGAGCTTTGCTTGAAAAAGAGCTTTGTCTGCTATGTTTTTATAAAACTGATCATTAGTTTGAATATGCTTTTGAATATCTTCTGGAATTTCTCCTTCTTTAAAGCGAAGCTTATTTATATTCTCTCCAGGATTGGAGAAAAATTTTAGGTTGATTCCCTCATTTTCAAGTTTTTCTTGTTCTTTTGCAGAAATTAAATTTAAACTAGAGGCATTAAGATTGAATTGAATAACTCTATCTAAATAGTTAAATAGTTCCAATAACTTTTGATTATTATCAAGATCATCTTTAAGCTTAGGTTTTGAAGATTCTTCAACATAGTTTCTGTATACATTTGAAATATTATTATTTGTTATTACACTCACGCTGCTTATCTTAAATTAGTGCAAGTGCTTTGTCAAGACTAATTGTTGAGCCGAAGATACTTTTAATTAACCCTTCACCAAATTCTCACTATAAACCGGAAAATCCGTATATCCCTTCTCACCGATATCCGAATACCAATCACTTATCTCTGCATCGGCATTAAGCTTCAGATTATTTTTAAATCTATAAACTAAATCAGGATTAGAAATAAATGGTCTACCGAATGCGATCATATCTGCACTCCCTGCTTTAATAGTTTCCTCTGCTGTATCTTTCGTGTAGCCAACATTACCAATAATCAGACCATTGTAAACAGCTTTAAACTCACTTAAAGTCATAGGCTCACCCAGTTCATGGAAACCAAAGCCTAAGCCATCCATCACGTGTAAATAAGCTAAATTATACTTATTCAGTTCTTTTGCGACAGAAAGAAACTGTTCACGGAAATCCTTAGAACCCATATCATTGAAAGCACCATTAGGAGAGATTCTTACTCCGACTCTCGATGAATCCCAAATCTCAGTTACTGCTTCAACTACCTCAAAAAGAAATCTAGATCTATTTTCAATAGAGCCACCGTATTCATCTTCTCTTTGGTTAGTTTTGCTCTGGAGGAAAGTGTCAATTAAATAGCCATTCGCTCCATGAACTTCTATCCCATCAAATCCAGCTTCTTTAGCTAGCTTGGCAGCGTTTTTATAATCTTCTATAGTAGCTTTAATTTCATCTATTTCCAAAGCTCTTGGAGTTTCATGAGCTTGTTTACCTTCAGGGGTATGAATATACTCTTCGTTGATTTTGATTGCAGAGGGTGCAACTGCTAAACCTAGTTCTGGATGAAAGCTGGTATGAGAGGCTCTGCCACAGTGCCATAGCTGAAGGAAGATTTTCCCATTCTTATCGTGAACTGCTTTAGTTACTTTCTGCCAGCCTTTCACGTGTTCATCTGTATAAATTCCTGGAGACTTATTCCAGCCTAATGCTTGCTCTGAGATGCTTGATGCTTCTGAGATTATTAAGCCAGTATCTGCTCTTTGAGCATAGTATTCAGCCATTAGATCATTGGCTACTCTAGAAGTCCCAGCCCTAGCTCTTGTCATTGGTGCAAGCATCATGCGGTTATTAATTTCTAGATCACCAATTTTTAGTTTATTAAATAATTCAGTCATAATTTACTCCCTTCTAGATGGCTTTAAAATTAAAGCCATCTCTAATCTTTTCTTACTTTATTTTACAGTGTTTACAATAAAGCTCCCCCACTAGTTTCTATGATTTCACCAGTAACCCATTTACTATCATCTGAAGCCAAGAAAGCTACTACTGGAGAAATATCTGTTGCTTGTCCGATTCTTTTGAGAGCGGTCATGCCTTTGAACTGTTTGGAGATATTCTCGTCACCTAGAAAGTCTTTAGTCATATCTGTAAAAGTAGCTCCTGGAGCAACAGCGTTGACTCTAATATTTCTAGCGCCTAATTCCACCGCGAAGTCTCTGGTTAAAGTATTGATAGCTGCTTTGGTCGATGAATAAACCATGTAATCAGTGAAATTATATGAGTGTTTAGTGAGGCTTGAGGATAGGTTAATAATGCTGCCACCTTCTTTCATATGATTTTGTAGTTCTTTAGTTAAGAAGAATACAGCTTTTACATTTACTGTAAATAATTCGTCGAATGCCTCTTCTGTCATATTGCTTGCTACGGCTGAGCCAGCTATACCTGCGTTATTTACGAGTATGTCGAAGTCTTTTCTACCAAATTCCTCCAAGGCTTGAGCTAAATTTTCTTTGAAGGCTGCAAGGTTGCTTATTGAGCTAAGATTTAGCTGTACGGCTTTTGCTTTTTGGTCTAGTGAAGCTATTTCGCTTACTAATTCCTCTGCTTGGCTTTTAGAATTGGAGTAAGTGGCAATAATATTAGCTCCTCTAGATGCCATATCTAATGCCATAGCTCTACCGAGACCTCTTCCAGCTCCTGTTACTATTGCTAGTTTCCCCTCTAAGTTTCTGTTTTTGTTTTTTGCTAATTTAGTTTCTTCTAGTGTTGTCATTTTTCCTTCCTTTTAAACTGACTAGTTAGTTAACTATCTGTAAAATTTTTAAGTATTTGTGCTTTCTATTCCCATTAAGCTTTTAATACCACTTTCTAGATTATTTCTAAGAAAATCCAGATCTTTATTGATTTTTGCGTAATAAAGTAAACCTGTTATGTAAGAGAAAATTTGTTTTGAAAGTGCTTCAGTATTAATATCCCTAAGCTTTATCTCGCTATCTAGATCTTTAATAATGCTTTCAAAATACTTAGAATAGCCATTGAAAACCTCTAATGATTTAAGTCTGATCTTCTCTTCTTCGTGTCCTAGTTCTGTAGCGGTTAATGTTACAGGGCAACCAAGAATATAGCCATATTTTTCGTATAAATCACTCTGGCATTGAACTAGATCTGAGCAATAGTCTTCTATTCTTTTAAGTGGGCTTTTGGTGACAGAGAATATAGCATCATTGGAAGTAAGTCTAGATTGCCAGTGACTCTCCATACATTCTACGCATAGCTCAGCTTTTGAGCTGAAGAAGTGATAGAAACTGCCTTTGTTGACTTCAGCTTTTTTGCAAATATCATCAACACTCACCGAGCCATAGTTGTGTAACCAGAAAAGTTCTTTTCCTGCTTCTAAAATATTCTCTTTAGCGTTACTGACTCGTGGCATTTCTAAATATCTTATACCACTAAAGTATAAAATATAACCAACTAGTTAGTCAAGCATTTTCTTAATTGAAATCTAATACTCTAATAACGCTTTCTATAGCCTTTATTGAAGGTAAGGCTTCAATATCCTCAATCATTTTATTCATATCAGCTTCAGAAAGTGGATCAATTAAAAGGTCGGCTAGAGCTTGATCTCCTTCAACTGCATATTGGTCGATGAATTTTACATTGGCGCCGTTCTTTTCTGTGATATCACCTAAGTTTTTTAGCACCCCGATTTTATCGTGCATAGCTAAACGTAAGTAAAAAGAGTTTTTAACTTCAGATATATCTTTAATTTGAGCTTCTTCTGAGTGAGCTGCAACCACGAATTGAGGGTTGATAGAATCGCTTTGTTCAACTAACATCAGTAAGTCACCTAGTACGGAACTTGCAGTAGCAAGGGAGCCAGCTCCTTTACCTATTAAAGTAAGTTCACCAACCGCTGAGCCGTTGACCATGACCGCGTTATTTTCTGCGCTGATATTTGCAAGTGTAGTTTCTTTAGGAACGAAGACTGGATGAACTCTGAGATCCAATGCATCAGAGTCGTTTTTAGCTATAGCTAGCAGTTTAATTGCATAGCCACGTTTCTCTGCTGATTGAATATCTGTTTGGGTGATTTTTCTGAGACCTTCACGAAAAACTTTGTTTACATCAACTTTTTTGCCTGAGATAATGGAAGCAAGAATAGCTATTTTGTATGCTGCATCGTGAGCGTCGACATCATTAGTTGGGTTTGCTTCAGCATAACCCAATTCCTGAGCTTCTTGCAGAGCATCTTCAAAACTAGCTCCGTGTTTTTTCATTTGATCAAGAATATAGTTGGTTGTACCATTGATAATTCCGTAGAGTTCTTTGATGTGGTTTCCTTGTAGACTCTGTTTGAGTGTCGCAATTACTGGGATGCCACCAGCTACAGCTGCTTCATAGAGAATGGTTTTTTTGTTCTTCTCTGCTACAGCGAATAACTCTTCACCTTTAAGTGCTATCAAATCTTTATTAGCTGAAATTACGTGCTTACCATTGTTTAAAGCTTGTTCTATAAGTTTTTGAGTTTCATCAACTCCACCCATAAGTTCTATGACTATCTCTATGTCTGGGTTATTGATTACTTCTTCTGCATTATTAGTAAAAATATCTTTAGCTAAAGCTAAGCCACGATCTTTGCTAGCGTCTCTGACAGCGATTTTTTTGATGTTAATTTCAGGATAGTTTCTAAGTAACTCCACTAAACCTGAGCCAACTGTGCCACATCCTAGAATTCCGATATTTTTACTCACGCATTTAAGTGTAACTTATTTAAGCAGGCATTGGTATATCGTATTCTTTTGAATAAAACTTAAGAATTTTCTGTAGTGGGTCTTTGAATTTCAGAAGGGCAAATGGTCCTATATCTTCAGACAGTTTTGCTTTTAATTTATCTACTGTTGCTTTGTCAACTTCAATTTTTTTAAGAACTGATGAAGGAAGATTTACCATTTCTTTAGCTTTATCTCTAATTCCTTTATCGATTTTCCCCATACTTTTGATTTTTTCTTTGATATATTCGATAACTTCTTGGGCGACTTTTTTGTCTGCAACTTTTCCAGTTTCATTGCCGGTTCCTTCTCTAGACATTTTTTCGACATTAGCTCTTTTAGGTTGCTTGCGTTTTTGAGCAGCAGGAGCTGTTCTAGATTCAACTCGAGAATCTTTTTCTTCTTTTTTACCGCCGAATATTCCAGCTATACCTGAGAAAATCTTCCCAATCAAAACAATATCTCCTTAGAAAGTCAGGACAAATCCAGATAAGTAAATATATAAAGTTGAATTCTTGGGGATTTTTATATTTAAAAAAAATATTAAAGATCTAGCCCAAATGACCGAGAAGAATATATGACAGAACTATAGTAAAAGCCCAGATAGAAGGGCTATAGATTCTTGGGGGGGATAAGATGTCAACGGTTAATATAAATTCATATGCAAGTACTTCAGTAGATACATACAATAGTGTAAATGTAGATAAATCAGAAGAAATCAAGCGTTATGCAGTTGAAGGTGGGATTAACACTCCTGGATCTGACTCGGCAAATTTATCGAGTGTAAATTTCCAGATTAAAGATTTAGATGCATTGAGATCAACTATTAGTGATAGTTTACCTATGGTTGAGGCATATCAGCAGATGTACAGTGAATCACTTTCTGATGCATTGAAGATTCAAGAGTTATTAGAAGAATCAGAGACTGGTAATAAGTCAGAAGAAGAGCTAGCTTCAATTCAAGAAGAAATTAATGGTTTATCTCAGGCTATAGATGATAGATTTGAGCAGAGTTCTTTTGGGGAAGTCGAATTTAATCAGCTGGTTAATGATCTTCTGGTACAGGTTGGCTTAGCTGATGATGAACAGATTGTTGCCATTGATAAAGCTGCTGATGATCAGTTTAGGGCAGAAGTTTTAGGTGATGATGGTATCAAATCCTTTCATAATGGCTCACAGATGGTAACTCCACTTGGAAGAGTAACGCAGGGTAAAACTCATTTCGATGATGTCAGCAATATGATGAACAAGTTTAAGTACGCTGATGCTGAAGTCGCTAAGAAGCATTCACAGATTAAAGAAAAACTTGAGTTTTGGGATAAAGAGTTAATGACTATGATTGGTGGCGCGCCACTAGCGGCTGATCCGAGTCTTGCTATTCAAGCTTCCAATAATGCTATAAGGAAAATCCAAAATCAATCAGCAACTAGTTTAAGAGCTCAGGCTAATACTAATAGAAAGAAGGTTATGGGGGTTATGCCTTAATTAACCTGCAAGTTTGCTTGACCATGTTCTATAGCAATAACTTTATCTGCATGCTTAATGGTCTCTAATCGATGAGCAATGACTAGTAAAGTTTTATCCTTACGATACTGCTCTAATTCATCTTGAATAAAGGCTTCTGTGGCAAGGTCTATTTTGGCGGTAGCTTCATCTAGAATCAGTAACGGCGCTTTACTTACCACAGCACGCGCAAAGTTGATAACCTGCTCTTCTCCAGCTGAAATATTACTTGCTCTTTCATTGAGTTCAGTCTTGAGATCCATCTTGAGAGCTTGGAGAAATGGCTTAGCTTGGTTCATATCGATATTCTCACGATTTAAATGAATATTAGACTCTAAGTCACCAGAAAATATATATGAATCTTGGTGAATCACAGCGAGGAAAGATCTCAATTCTTTAAAACTTAGTTCTTTAATATCTACTCCTAGAATTCTGATTGAACCTCTCTGTGGCTCATAGAGTCTAGTTAGTAGCTTGATGATAGTACTTTTCCCAGCGCCAGTTTTCCCGATAATAGCAATAAATTCACCGGCTTTGACTTTGAAGCTTAAGCCACTAAGTATCCATGGGCTTTCTTCTTTATCATTGTATTTAAACCAAACATCATCAAATTCAATTAAATATTCTGACTGAGCATTTGGAAGTTTATGCGTTGCAGATGTATTTTCATTTATAGATACTTCCTCTGAAAGAAGCTCACTAATTCTCTCTGCTGCAGTGAAGCCTGATTGAATAGTGGTGAATCTGTCACTGAGATTGCGAATTGGCTCGAATAGTGTCTGTGCGTATTGCAAGAAGGCGATAATAACACCGATGCTTAGTGCTTCTTGTATCAATATTTCCTTACTGAGAAAAATCAAAGAAACTATACTAATGATGCTTATAAGTTCAATTCCAGCTGAGAAATTTGAGTCAGCCCAGATACTTTTGTCATTGGCTTTGAAGTACTCTTGGTTAGATTTATCAAATATTTTTTTGTTTTTATCAGCACAATTCAGCATCTGTACAACTGAGATTCCCACTATGTTCTGTTGTAGGAAAGAGTTTAATGCTGATAGCTTTGTTCTTGCATTTAGGTTGGATTTACGGTAGCTTTTCTGGAAATAGCTTGCAGTAATAGTTACTGGGATTAAAAAGAAAATTAATACTAAACATAATTTCCAGTTTATATAGATCATAAACGAAATAATCGTGAAAATATTGAAAATATCGATTACAACCGAAACTAATCCACCAGCAAAGCTATCAGTAAGTTGTTCTACATCACTAGTGATTCTGGTAACTGTTCTGCCGATTGGGTTTCTATCGAAGAAGCTCATAGGCAATTTTTCTAGATGCTCGAAAAGTTTCTGCCTAATATCTGTAATGATTTTCTGAGCAGTGCTGTTAATAATCCAAATCTGACTTAGGTGCACACAAAAGTTAAAAGCTATAGCTCCTAGGAATAGGTAAACAAAGAACATCAGCTGCTCTATATTGCCATCTTTAAGTGGTCCATCAACTGCTTTTTGGATTAGGAAAGGCTGTATAGAAAAGGCAATTGAGCTAAAAGGAAGTATCAGTAAAGTTCCTAATAATGTTTTTTTGTAAGGAGCAGCAAAGCTCAGTATTAATTTGAAAAGCTCTAAATCACTTTTTTTGTTCATGACTTAGCTCCTTTTTTGATCAGGCTAGAATCTTTGTTCCAGAGCTGTTTGTAAATAAAGTTGCTTTCATCTTCCAGTAATTCTTTATGAGTTCCTTGTTCGACAATCTTGAAATTATTCATTACTAGTATTTGGTCAGCGTTTTCTATGATCTGTAGTTTGTGAGTAATAAATATCGTGGTTTTATCTTTGCGCAGCTCTAGAATATTTTTGAGTATTTTACTTGCTATATGATTATCTATGCTGCTTAAAGCATCGTCTAGAATTAGGACCACGGGGTTAATTGCAAGCGCTCTTGCTATAGCTACTCTCTGCCTCTGTCCGCCAGAAAGAGTTATACCTCTTTCACCAACTACCGTCTCGTAGCCATTATCAAATTTGGGTATTTCTTGATCGAAGCAGGCAGCTTTAGCAAATTTTTCAATTTCCTCTTGGCTAATATCTACTCCATAAGCGATATTCTCAGCTATAGAAGTTGAGAAGAGGAAAGTTTCTTGTGGAACTATATTGATAATTTTTCTAAGTGAGTCGATTTTAAGTTTTTTGATATCGATGTTATCTATAAATATTTCAGCTTCATCACAATCATGGAGACGCATTATGGTTTTAGCAAGTATGCTTTTACCTGAGCCTATAGGTCCAACTAAACCAATAATTTGACCTTTATTAATAGTGACTCCCTGAGATTTTAGCTCTATAGATTCTCTGAATTCTTCTATCTCTAGAGCATCTTCAAGGTCTTTAATACTGGCTTCTCGACTAAGAACCTCTTGGATTCTTTTGGCGCTAACTTGAACTCTGTAGATGATGGTTATAAGCCAGCCTAGAGTTGCTATAGGCCAGATTAATCTTTCTATATATAGTGAATAAGCTGCAAAGTCACCAAGGCTGAAACTATTTTCAATTACTGATTTACCACCGATGTAGAGTAATAGTATGAAACCTAAGCTGGCAACTACTTTCATGATGGGGCTAATAAAACTTCTCGCTTTTATGAGATGTAGATACTCTTGAAGCAAATTATTGTTTTGATTTTGAAATCTAGCTATTTCAGCTTCCTCTTGTCCGTAGCTTTTGATGATATGAATTCCACTAAGGTTCTGTTCTATGAAGTGGCTAATCTTGCCGAGCATCTCTGTTACTTTCTGTTGATGGCTTTTGATAGCTTTACTGAAATAGGTAATGAAAATTATAAGAATCGGTACTAATGATAGAAAGCTTATAGTGAGAGTGGAATTGATCTGCCACATTAGTGGAACTATGATGCTAAAAGCGATAGCGCTATTTAGTATATTTAGAATGGCGAAGCCACCTAGGGCTCTAAATGACTGAACATCATTGGTTATTATGGAGATTAAATCTCCAGCTTTTTTGCTTTCAAAAAAAGCTGGTTCTAGATGAATAAGGTGATTAAAAATAGCTTTTTTAAGATCAAATTCTATTTGTCTGCCTATTCCGAAGATTATATGTCTTGATTTGGTTCTGAGGAAAGCCATTAGCAAAGCTGAAGCAAGCAGCGTCAGAAGTATTTCATTGATAGATTTAGAAAGTATTTCCGTGGAGATGGAATTATTCTGGAGTAAATCTATAGATTTTTTAATAAGTTGTGGGATAAATGCTGCAAGTGAGTTTACACCTATTAAGAATAATGAGCCAAGTAGATATGATTTCCAGTATTTGGTGAAGTATTTATGCACGCTACTTTAGCTTTTCCTAAAGATATACCCTATATAGTATCTTGAATTTCAGGTTTAGATCTTAAGTTTTGCTGAAATGTGGAAATGTGATACAAAGTATTGCAAGTCATAGTATTATCTTGATTGCGAGTGAGATCTTTATGATATTTGCAATAAATCCTATTCCTTATCTTCATAGAACATCAGGTGGTCAAGCTTATGAGCAGGGTAATAGGCGTCTTTCACGTGAGCAGGTGAGGTTATTACATAATCAGGGTATTAGTGGGATATGTGAACTGTTGAGCTCTGAAGTATATGAAGATCCAGTACTTTTAAATAAGCTCGGGTTTGAGCTTGAAAAGGTATTTGCAAAGGACTTTGAAGCTTATGACTTTAATATTGAAGTTCTAGATTCTTCAATAGAAATATATATCGATGATGTTGTTTATATAGCGGTATCTTTAAATAGAGATGAAAAAGGACAATTAGGTTTAAAGTTAAGTGGGATAGATATTGAGCCTGAGTTTAGAGGGCAAAGTTTTGGTACCGCCCTTATTGGTTCTCTAGAGAAAGCTGCCAAAAAGAGCGATTTAAATTATCTTCAAGTTGATTCGTCTGTTAACAACCGCTTTTGGGATAAAAAAATTGGTATGGAAATGCAAGAAAATATTTTGTCGATAGAAGATGTTTAAGATTCACTTGAAATATCACTAGACGAATCTACTTATATCAATGATGGTAAAATTGCTAGTTTCGGAACTGGCATTTTCCGCAAAGATTTGTAAACAAACTACAATCCTGTAAAACTATCAATAAGTTTATACTCAGACTCAACTGAATCCTCATAATCTTCTTTCCTTCGAACTTGCACCACTTCTAAACCAGCCTCTGATGCAGCTTTTAATTCATCTTCTATATCTGAATAGAAAGTAATTTCTCTAGGAGGAATCGCTATCTCTAAAGCAATATTTTTATACGATTCAGCTGCCTTTTTAGAACCAATTTTCGTGTCGAAAAACCCAGTAAATAATTCTCTGATATCACCATAGGCAGAGTGTTCAAACAGTAATTTCTGTGCTTTTACAGAGCCGGAAGAGTAGACATAAATAGCTGAGCCAGATTCTTTTTCTTTTTTGAGCCAATTGTAAGCATCTTCATAGATAAAGCCCTTGAAGGCAGATTTCTGGTAGCCTTCTTCCCAGATTAGACCTTGCAGTTCTTTGAGTGGAGTGATTTTTTTATCTTCACTCATCCATTGCAGTAATGCTTGTATAGCAGTGTAAAGTTGAGCTTCTATTATGATATCTACTTGAGTGGGGTCATAGGAAATTCCCTGAGCATTACCGTTTTTCACTTCTTCCAGAACTATATCGATAATAGGGAACAATTTAGGCTCGTGCTCATAGTTATCTAAAATATAATCTTTAATATGCTCTTTAGCATAAGGAAATAAAGTTTCTTTGACGAAGGCAAGCGAACTAATAGCACCTTCAATATCTACTAATATTGTTTTACTCATTTATTATTAATCTTATGTGTTTAATTTTAGCAAAGTTCAATATACTCATCTAAATTTTCAAACTTATGAGAGATTGATTCATCGCTATAGTCTGGGATCCAGCCACTTTCATCGCTGAAAAATCTTAGGCATTTAAATTCCGGCTTTGAGCCCATATCAAACCAATGTTGGGTATTTGCAGGAACATTAATTAGATCACCAGCTTCACAGAGTATGCTGTGGACTTTCTTTGCTTTATGAATAGTGAATAAGCCTGAACCAGAAATGAAATAACGAACTTCATCGTCGCTGTGGGTATGTTCTTTAAGAAACTTTTCTCTTGTGGCTTTGAAATTACTATTCTGAGCAAAGCTGTTGTTGATATTCATTAAGTCGACAGCTTTAAATTTATAAGTTTCTTTGATTAATTTGATTTGATCACTATAGAGTTCATAAATTTCTTCTTCATTTAGCTCTTGAACATTACTAGGAAGCTGCCACTGTTCGAATTTAATACCGATATCAGCAAGAATTATTTTGATGCGTTCTTGATTATTACTTTCTTCTAGTAATTCTGTATTCTCTGAAAAAACTTTGATTTTACTCATTCTTGAACCTTTTATTTACTCTCTACCTTTTTAGGCCCTGACTTTGAAAGTGATTTGCTGAGCTGAATTTCCATAATATATGACTCTATAAGAGTATTAATAGCATCTACATGAGTTATAGTCTCGGCTTTATCTTTACCCCAGGTATATAAACCATGTCCCGCTATTAGATAGGCGTGTATTGATTTATCGGTAACTATAGCTCTTTCCAATTCGGGAGCGATTTCCATACTGAGCCTGAAAATATCTTGATCATTTGCAAAAATTGGAATTTCTTCTGTATGATCGTGTGTTTCTACACCAGAGAGCGCTTTGAGTAATTCGTAGTTTGCAAGTTTGATTCTTTTAATTTTTTTTTTGTTAAGTATTTTAGAGAGAACCGCACTTGAACTTGAGTGGAAGTGTGCAACAAAGTTCACATCTCTAAAAAGTGTGTAGATTTGAGTGTGCAAAAGCGTTTCTGCTGAGGGCTTTTCTTCTGGGTTTAAAGCTTTACCTTTATAGTTGATCTCCATTAAGTCTGAAGCTGTTAATTTACCTTTGTCTTTGCCAGATTGGGTTATTTGAATTTTCTCTGAATCAATTCTCGCTGAAAAATTACCAGACCTTGCAGGAACTAAGTTTTTATCTGCACAAAAAGAAGCAATTTCTATCAGATCATCTTTCACTTAAGGAATTATAAATTAAAGGCTCTCGAATTTACAAATAGATTAGAATTTATAGTTAATTGGACACTTTAGAATCTTTAATTAAATTTGATCGCGAGAATTATAAGACAGCTAATTATGATTTGTTAATTGGTGTTGATGAGGTTGGGAGAGGTGCTTTTGCAGGTCCAGTTGTGGTTTCAGCTTTCTCTAGTGCAAATTTTTATTCTAAGCGAAGTGTTTTACCAGAGAATCTTAGTAATCTCAATGATAGTAAAAAGGTCAGGAAGTCACAGAGAGAGGCTCTGGTTTCTTCTCTAAAAGATGATCTGCGCTCTGCATATTATGCTCTTGCTGAGAAGTCAGCAGCTTATATAGATGAGCATGGTATAGTGATTGCGATTTTTGAGGCTATGAAAGAATCTATAGTAAAGGTTCTTGAGCTTTATGAATACGAGCAGAAGAAAAAAGTTAAATCTCTTTTGGTGCTTGTTGACGGTATTAAAACCATTCCAGGATTGGATAAATTTTTAGGTTTAGCTGGATATAAAATCAAATTAGAGCAGATTGCAGTAAAACATGGTGATGCTCATAGTGCGACTATCGCTGCTGCTAGTAATATCGCCAAAGATTACCGTGATAAATTGATGAAATCCTTAATCAAAGACAATCCTGGTTTGGGAATTTATTTTTGGCATACTAATGTCGGCTACGGCTCGAAGAAACATAGAGAAGCTATAGCTGAGTATGGTTTAACTGAGTACCATAGGCGCAGTTTCTGTAGAGCTTATCAAGCTTAAAGCTCTATTTGCAAGGAACTCATTTTTCATTTTTTTATTCTTACGAATCTTCTTCTCCATATCATCTGGATTGGTGTTGATAATTCCCCAGTTGGAATTCATCGGCTGAAAATTTTTAGGGTCAGCGTGTGAAATATAGTGAGCAAGTGCTCCCAACATAGTTTCTTGTGGCAAAGCCTTGAATTCTTGCTGCTGTATTTTACTTATAATGTTTCTAGCGACTAGTAGTCCTGTAGCAGCAGATTCTGTGTACCCTTCTACTCCCGTGATTTGTCCAGCAAAGAAAATATTTGGATGATTTTTTAATGCGAGGTCTGGATTTAGATAGAGTGGGCTATTGAGGTATATATTTTGGTGCATGACACCGTAGCGAACTATATCTAAATTCTCAAGTCCAGGAATCATGGAGAATACTCGTTTCTGCTCTCCCCATTTTAAATTAGTTTGAAAGCCAACTATATTATAGAGTGAGCCAACAACATTATCCTGTCTCAATTGCACTACAGCAAAGGCTTTTTTATCAGGACACCTAGGATCAGTTAAGCCTACTGGTTTGAGTGGACCAAATCTGAGAGTGTCTTTGCCTCTAGCTGCTATAGCTTCTACTGGCATACAGCCTTCAAAGTATTTGATATTTTCTTTCTCGAAATCTTTTAGTGGAGCTTTGTCAGCGTCTAATAATGCTTGCCAGAATCTATAGTATTCGTCCTTATCATAGAAAGGACAGTTGATGTAATCATCTGTTTCGCCTTTGCCGTATCTAGAGGCTTTGAAGGCGATGTCCATGTTGACACTGTCTGCACTAAGTATTGGGCTTGCAGCGTCGAAGAATTTGAGGAAACCTTGATTCTGAGCAAGTTTTTGGATTTCAGAAGCAAGACTTGGACTAGTGAGAGGACCAGAAGCTATGACTAAATAATTCTCTGAGTTAGCCGCAAGTATTTCTTCAGATATAGTTTCAAACTCTTCTCTAATTACTTGGATATTATTTTCTTTGCAGATTGCATCTGTAATTATTTCAGCAAACTTATCTCTATCTACTGCTAATGCTTGTCCAGCTGGTACTTTGGAGGCTAATGCCGAATTTATAATTAAGCTATCGAAGTGTTGCATTTCACGAATTAATAAACCTCTAGCTGTGCTAAGAAACTCAGAGCCTAGGCTATTACTACAAACTAATTCAGCAAAATTATCAGTGTGGTGAGCTGGTGTTTTGACTTTAGGGCGCATTTCATAAAGTAGAATCTCTAAATCCAATTGATATTTTTTAGCGTATTTAGCTAATTGAGAAGCAGTTTCAGTTCCAGCAAGTCCAGCACCAATAATAGTGATTTTAGGCATATTTTCAGTCTCATCATAAGTTTATCATTTGCCAGTATTGTGAATTTATCTTGAGCGCCTCTTAATTTTTGCTTAGCATTTTAGTTTTTTCTTTATTTTCGATAAGTAAATTTTAATTTTTAAATAATCAAACTGAATGCTATTTAATTTTGAATAATTTTTATTAATATACAATTTTTTATGTTTATGGCAGTTGCTCCTATACCGACCCAAAAACCAACTAATTCGTTAGCTAGTAGACTTAGTGCAACTGCTTCAAGCTCAGCAAACATAGTCCCTAAAAATACTATTCAATCTTTTAAATCAACAGCTTCAAGTTCTTTGAAAGGCGACACGGGTAATAGAGACTTACAAGTAGCTTTATCGAAACCAAGTGGTGGAGCTGCTAATACCGGTGAAGCAAATACCAATTCTAAATCTAATTCTAATTTTAGGCAATCCGTATCTGTAGGAGCTGCTTTTAAACAAGGGAGAGAAGCAAATCAGGCTAAAGAATCAAGCTTAAAGCCTTTAGTCAAAGAGTTCAACAAGTTTTTAGATGGAATAAAGCAGCAAAGCAAAATAAGACAAGAGAGTCTTCTTCAAGCCTAGTCTAGATATTTGCCTCTGCTTTTGCTATAATCAGGTCTTAACTATTTTCGGGGATTTATATCATATCTAGTTCTTCTACGAGTTCTGTATTTGTATCTGATTCTGGCTTTAAACCAGTGACTAGAAATACTCGTGCTAAGAATGATATTAAGTCTTCAAATTTAAGTTCTAGTAGAGCAAGTGAAAATACAGATAAATCTAATAGTCCTGCAGTTCAACTAGCTGCAAATGATCCAAATCTAAAATTGTCTTCACCCATGCAATTTGTTTTATCTTTGAAGCCTGAGCCAGTTAAAAAATTAGCAATTCAGGTTCTTAATGATATTCAAGCTGTGGAAAACTTTAATCCTAGTAGATCACCGTCTGAAAAACGCTTAGCTCAATTGAAGATGGAGAAAAACTTTAGAAGTTTAATAAAACTAACTAAAGAGGTTGCTAGAACATTACCTCAGCGTGAAGCTAAAAACTCAGGGGACTCTAAAGAAGCTTCTACTAAAACTGATTCGGCATTACTTTCTGAATATAAATTACTTTTAAAATCTCTTAACCAGCGAATTCAAAATGTTTTCGATGAGAATTTGAAACCTTCAGCGGATATCATTCCTGTATTTGTTGAGCCCGAGCACAATGATAGGCGTCCTTTCCTTTATGTACTAAACTCTTCTAAGCAAGCTGCATAGACTCTATTCAGCGCCACCAACAGCAGGTACATCCATCTCTGTACCTATGGTTTCCATGACTTGAATATTAAAGTCAGATGAAAGCTCTGCATAACTGAGTATATGGATATGAGAATCAAATTGTTCGATTAATCTAAATAAAGGTAATCTAAGTGAAGGTCCACAAATCAATACTGGACGTCTTTCTGCTTGTTCCAGTATACGCCTAGAGGCATTCGAGATCATGGTTACCAGATTCTGTATCTGTTTAGGATCCAGTATCAGAACTGTACTGTCATCAACTTTCTGTAATGCTTGTTCAAGTTTATTTTCCCAACTTGGGTGGAATGCCATGGCTGGTAACTGCCTATCAGGAGTAGCAAATTCAAGACAAATCTGCCTACCAAGTGCGACTCTAAGTTTCTCTGAAAGAGTGTCTGGGTCTTTGATAGAGACCGTCAGATCCTCAAGCTTTTCTAGTATGAAGTGAATATCTCTAATTGAAACTCTTTCTTTAAGTAGGTTTACAAATACTCTTCTCAGATCACCGAGTGATATCGCACCAGGAACTAGATTCTCAACTAATTGATCGTCAGTTTGTTTGACTTGATCAAGTACTCTTCTAACATCAGATTTCTCTAGTAAGTCATCTATGTTTCTTCTGACTACTTCAGCTAAGTGAGCAGTTACAACCCTAACAGCTGGTGCAGCAGGTTTATCCCAGTCGATTTGCTCTAAGTAATCAGGGTCTACCCAATAAGCACCTTCCTGTAAAGCCGGCTCCCAACCTTGGATTGAGCCTGGTGGTGGTTCTGAATAAATATTGTCCCAATCCTCACGGAGTATCAGCATCTTGTCTGGGAATATTTCTGCACTGGCTACGGTTGTATCACGGATGATAATCCTATACTCGTTTGGAGATAAACTCGGTGCGTCCATAATACGCACCGACGGTAATATGTAACCAAGGTTTAAGGTTAATTGGTGTCTCAAGCTGGCGACTTCAGGCACCAAAGTACCATTTTTGGCAGGGTCTGCAATATCTAATAATTCTGAACCAACCCAGATTGCAAGCTTATCCACCTCAAGTAATGAGTACATCATCTCTGGAGTTGCTCTTGGAGCTCCGCTCTGGTCTACGTTTTCATCCAGCTCAACACTGGTGTCAATATCTTCTTCTTCTGGAGGCGCAGCTTGTTGTTTGTATAAGTAATAAGCTGCTCCTGCAAGTACAAATGCCATTGGTACTAGAACCAATTTCGGCATACCTGGAAGCATCGCTAGGATAAATAGTAAGGCTGAACCGATAC
Organism: Candidatus Caenarcanales bacterium; assembly: GCA_022447685.1. Lineage (GTDB taxonomy): Bacteria > Cyanobacteriota > Vampirovibrionia > LMEP-6097 > LMEP-6097 > DT-14. The sequence goes on from JAKVAO010000020.1 coordinate 17,499, forward strand.
CGAATGCACTTGGTTTTTTCTGTAACTGCGAACCGATGTCCTGACCGAAGGAATCTGCTGTGGAACCAGCACGGGTAACAATAATACCGGTTGCGATCGAAAGAATTAGAGCTGGAATTGTTGCTGAAATCGAGTCACCAATTGTAAGAATTACGTATTTTTTGGCGGCTTCTGGGAAACTCAGTCCTTTCTGAGCGATACCAATAGATAGTCCAGCGACAATATTAATAATCGTGATGATAATACCTGCCATAGAGTCACCTTTTACGAACTTCGAGGCACCATCCATAGATCCGAAGAAAGCAGATTCACGTTCAACTTCGCCCCTTTTGGTTTTGGCTTGTTCACTTGTGATTAAACCTGCGTTGAAATCGGCATCAATACTCATCTGTTTACCAGGCATCGCATCTAAGGTGAATCTAGCTGATACCTCAGCGACACGCTCAGCACCTTTGGTGATTACCATGAACTGAACTACAGTGATAATGATGAAGATGATGAGACCGACGACTATATTACCCCCGGCAACGAATTTCCCCATCGAGATGATAAGATCTCCAGCTTCACCATTCAGAAGAATAGATCTGGTACTAGATATGTTCAAAGCGAGTCTGAACATGGTCGTAAGTAGCAGGAATGTGGGTAAACTGGCGAAATCCAGAGGTTTAGAGATGTATAAAGATATACCAATCGCGATTACCGCAAGGGTAATATTGAGTGAAATATAGATATCTAATAAAAATGGCGGTAAAGGAATAAGAATGATCAAGATGATCCCGAAGATCAGGACACCGACCATTATTTCACTTATTTGAATTTTACCCATTTGAAAGAGGTATTTTTTTCCTCACTTAATCCTTATTATGCCCAGAATTATTAGTATATTTGCGAGTCTTCCTATATAAGTAAATATATGCTATCCTCTATGATTTGGTTAAGAGAGAAAAAATTTTATGAAAAATAAAAAAGATCTTGGTGTAATTAAAAATTCAAACTTATGGTTTGGAGTTTCTGGAGCCTTAGTGCTTGCAAGTTTAATATTTATTTTTCTCTCTATTATCAAGTTTTCTAGCCCAGTTAAAGCAGGTTTAGATTTCACGGGTGGAACCAAATTAGAGTATAGTTTCGCTAATAAGGACCTAGAGGGTAAAGACTTATCTTCTGAGAGCATACAGAAGCTTCTAGAGTCCTTAGGACTGAAAAATTCTAAAGTGCAAGTTGCTCCTAAAGAAGAGAAAACACAGTTAATTATTAGAACTAAAGCTATTTCAGATGATCCAGTGCTCGATAACTTTAATCAAGACCTTAAATCTAAATATGCAGAATATACTGTAGATTCGATTGATACTGTAAGCCCAGTTATTGGACCAGAGTTATTCACAAGTGGTTTAACTGCACTTATAGTTACTATTCTTGGGATTATTGTTTATATTTCGACTCGTTTCCAGAGAGATTATGCCTTTGCTGCGATTACTGCATTGTTTCACGATGTATTTATAGTTTTAGGGCTTTTTGCTTTTCTTGGTTTATTTTTTGATGTTGAGGTGAATAGTTTATTCATTACGGCTTTACTGACGATTTTTGGTTTTTCTGTCCACGATACTATCGTTGTTTTTGATAGAATTCGAGAGAATCAGAAATTACAGAATAAGAATTTTGACTTTAATGATGTCGCTGAGCTAAGTATTGCTCAAGTTTTCCAGAGAAGTTTAAATACTTCGATTACTACACTCACCGTGCTTGGATTTTTATTCTTTTTTGGTGGACTTAGCACTAAGCTATTCGTTGGTGCAATGTTTGTAGGGATGCTTGTGGGGACTTACAGTAGTTTATTTGTGGCGAGCCCTGTGCTTGTTCTGTTTAGAACTTTTAAGAAGGCTTAGGCTAAGTGCTAAGCTCCACGTAAAAGTGGATGTTAACTCCCAAAATACATGGTAAAATGGAAGTATGCTTACCAAAAAACGCATTGCTAAACTTCCACGCAATGCAAGTTTTTTTCTCTTTGGACCGCGTCAGGTTGGTAAAAGTACACTTATTAAAGAATCCTTCAAGGAAGAAGAAAGTTTTTATATTAATTTACTAATAAACAGAGAATATCGTAAATACTTAGCCGAACCATCTCTTCTAAGACATGAAGTAGAGGCATTAGAGCCTAATATTAAGTATGTGATTATCGACGAAGTTCAAAAAAATCCAGCTTTATTGGATGAAGTTCATGATTTAATTGAGAATTCCAAGTATGAGCGCTTTTTTTGTTTAAGTGGTTCTAGCGCTAGAAAATTAAAAAGAGGGCAAGCAAATCTTCTGGGTGGTAGAGCCTGGACTAGAGAACTATTTCCATTTAGTTTTTTAGAATTGGAGCAGGATTTTAAGCTTGCAAGAGTTCTTAGATTTGGATCATTGCCAGCTCCATATTTAGCTCAAGATGATGAGATGGCGTCAGAAATATTGGATTCATATGTGGATACTTATCTTGCAGAAGAGATTAAAGCGGAGGCTATAGTTAGAAATGTTGCTGCTTTTTCTAGATTTTTGAAGTTAGCAGCAGTAGAATCTTCTAATTTAATAAATTACTCAAATATCGCGCGAGAAGCTGAAACTAGTAATAAAACTATCAAAGAATATTTTCAGATTTTGGATGATACTTTGATTGGATTTTTCCTCAATCCTTACCATAAATCTGATAGGAAGCGTTTAGTAAAGCACCCCAAATTTTATTTATTTGATAATGGTGTGCGTAATGCTTTATTGAATAAGCATTTAGCTCCTGTAGAAGAAAAAACTTATGATTATGGAATTTTATTTGAAAGTTTTATTATTAATGAAATTCATAGATTAAATAAATATTTCAAAACTAGGTTTGAACTTAGTTTTTATAGAACTAATAATGGTGCTGAGGTTGATTTGATTATAGAGAAGGTCGATGGAAAAGTTCTTGCACTTGAAATCAAATCTAGCTCTAATCCTTCTAAGGCTGATTTCTCTGGTTTATATTCGTTTCAAGAATTAGTCCCAAATGCTGAGTTAGTTTGTGTTGCAAATCTTAACCAGAAGAGGGTTTATGGCGATGTAACTGTATATCCTTGGCGTGAATTTTTCAATTGTTTGTTTGATTTGTAGATAAGTGGAATTGTTTTTGTATTACTTATAAATAATTTCATCCACATAACTTTTTATTATTAATGAGGACGGCAATCCTTCTGAATCTAAACTTGGTCAACTTGGAGTCTTTCAAAATCTTGAAAAAGTCGATGGATACGAAAGTAGAAATTCAGAAAATAATACAGCAAATTATGCCCCAGTTCCAGAAGGCTATGGAGACGGTAAAAGATTTTAATCTACAATCGTAAAACCAAAATATTAATAATGCTATAAACAAAAACTCCAGCATCTCTGCTGGAGTCCTGTAATCCCGAATATGCATTAGCAAATGAAATTTAAATATTAGTAGCGATTATGATATCCCGATGCTACTTGCCTTATTTATCTTTCAGATGCAACGATATCTCTTTCGAGAGACATAGAAGTTGTAACTGATGTTGAATCAGTTAGACTTCCGTTACTCTTAAATTGACGAGCCCATTGTTCGAGAACCTCAGCTTGGCTGATGTTTTTTTCTTGCGCAATACCTTTAATGATAGATAGGGCTTCTGGGCTTAAACGAAAGGATACCATCGTTTTAGCTTCACCATATCTAGGTTTAGGGCCGGTCTTTTTCTTTGTTACTGTGTCAGTCATTCGTCTGTCTTCCCCTCTTATTTTGTCTCAACTATATATTGATATATTTACACATTATTTTTTAAGAATTGGTTAAGATTTCAAAAGTAATTGTGTATCACCTAATTAAGAATCATAATACAGCTACAAGATAATGTAAAGGTTTAACCGTGAAAATTTTATATTTTGTTAGCATTTCGTATTAAATTCACTGTATTTTCGACATTTTGTATTAAATCTGTAAGGGTGCTATTATTCAAGATAATATAGTCTGATTTATTTTTTTTAATTTTTTGAGGCATCTGTGAATTAATCCTGTTTTGTATCTCGTCACTACTCATTTCAGGGTTGCGCTTCTGAATTCTGGATAATTGTAATTTCTCATCAATTTCGATAAAGATAATTCCAGAAAATCTCGCTTCCAAGTTGGCTTCGAAAAGTAAGGGCACGTCGTTAACTAATAATTTATGCTTTTTATTTTCTTGCACCCAATTTTTTAAATATTTTTCTACTTTGGGATGAACTTCAGATTCTAATAATTTTCTTTTTGTTATTTTTTCTTCTGTCTTACCAAAAATCTGTCTAGCTATTTCTTTTTTATCTAAGCTGCCAAAATTATCGATTAGGAATTTTTGTAACTCTGTATCTTTGGCGTAAAGTTCATGAACAATTTCATCGCTGCTGATACATGGTATGCCCATTTCTTTGATAATTCCAGCCACTGTAGATTTACCAGAGCCAATATTACCGGTAAGACCTATTAGCATAGGTTCATTGCTCTCGGTCTGTTTTTTAGTTTGAGTGACACTCATCAAGATCTAAGTTTATATTCTCTGAGTCTATAACTTCAATAATTTTTTCACTTGCAGAATTTTTTTCCTGCCACCACTGTGTGAAGGCTTCTATGACTTCGTGGTCGAATTGGCTGCCTGTACATCTCTGCAACTCTTTTAATGCTTCTGAAGGCGTTCTAGCGGGTGTATATACTCTGTTTGTGGTCATGGCGTCATAAGAATCGACCACACAGGTTATTTTCGCGATAAGAGGTATTTCATCACCTTTCAGTCCATGAGGATAACCTTTACCATCTATGCGCTCATGGTGAAAGAGAACAGGCTCTAAACAATGCTTAAGTGAGTCACATTGGCTTACTATATCTGCACCCAGCACTACGTGGGTTTTCATAATTCTGAACTCTTCAAATGTAAGAGAGGCTGGTTTTAATAAGATTGAGTCTCGAATACCAACCTTGCCGATATCGTGAAGCAAGGCTCCACCTTCTATACTTATCTGGCTTTCTTCATCTAGTTCATAGATTTTACCGATTTCTTTAGCCATTTTGTAGACTCTGAAGCTATGACCGCTAGTATACGGATCTTTCAGCTCCAAAGCATGAATAAGAGCTTTAGCCACCTCGTAATAATTTTGATTTTTTAGTGATTTTTGCTCCATTAGCTATTACAATATTGATAATCGACCGAAATTATTAGACCTAAAGTCCTATATCTAATAATAGTATCCTTTAAAACTTAAAAAAACATTAATTTGTAATTCTCTTAAGTAATGGGTATATAGTGATTGAGGAAAGTAAAATATAGATATGCAGCGGCTTAAGTCTAATTTATTAATCATTTCGGCACTTTTATTAATTTTCTCTAATCTTAACGCCAAAGCCTTTAAATATCAATTAAATGAGGCAGATAAAAAGACGGAAGTATCGAGATTAATCAATCAGGGAATCAGATATCACAGTAATAGAAACTACGAATTGGCGATCAAAGCCTTTAGTGATGCATATACTTTAGACAAGAATAACCCAGATGTAATAAGTAATCTGAGTATCACTCATAACAATTTTGGTAAATATCTTTCAGAGAGAACAGACGCCACAGGTGCATTGAAGCATTTCAGGATGGCTCTTTACTACGATGTTGGTAATGAAGTAGCTAGGAAAAATTTGGAGACTCAGTTAATTCATAAGAAAGTTGATCCTAAGAACGTCAATATGCGTATTGCTGAAGGCAAGGAAGAAAGAGGAAGAAGTAATTTCTTGGCAGCTATTTCTGAGCTTCAAGAAGCTAATCGTATTAAAGCATCGGCTAGAGCATATGTAAGTATTGGGAAAATTTACCATGTGCTTGCTTTAAGGTCTTTGAACAACAAAGTCGCATATATGGCAAGAGCACTAAAAAACTTAGACAGTGCTCAGGAACTGGAACCTAATAATCCAGAACCTTTGGTAGCTAAGGGTGATATTTATGTAGCCAAAGGAAAAATCAGTAGAGGTATAGATTTTTATAAACAAGCAGTTGAGATTGATCCCACGAATGGCGCTTCTCAGCAGGCTTTGATTAATGGCTGGCTTGCAGCTATTAGAGTTGCTCCAGGTATTGCTAATAATTATGTTGGCTTGGCTACTGCTTACCAATTAAACGGTAATATGGAGCAGGCCGAAAGAAATTTTAGAAGAGCGTTACAGTTGGATCCCAATAATTTACTTGCAAGTGAAGGTATAGATGCAATTGAGAACGACAGAGTGAAAATGCAGTTAGATCTTTTTCTCAATAGAGCAATTGCGCTTCAGGGTGAAGGTAAATTTCAGGAGAGTATAGATAACTATATTAAGGCTGTAAGATTATCTCCAAGAAACCCTGATATTCACTACAATATAGGAACTTGTTTCCAGGCTAAGAAAGACTGGTTTCAAGCAGAAAAGGCTTACAGAAAGGCTCTTGAGTTGGATCCTGAACACGCTGAATCTAATGCTGCTTTGAAAAAACTTACTGGTGATAGACGTGAAACTCAGATTGCAGAAGCTTTTGATAGAGCTGTTGAACTTCACCAAAATAAACAATATTTAGAAGCGATTCAAATTTATTTAAAAGTTGCAAAAGATAAACCTAATGATGACACTCTCTTTTATAATCTGGGAACGGCTTATCAGGCTGCAGGTAAATTTCAAGAGGCAGAGAATAATTACCAGAAGGCTTTAGCAATCAAAGCCGATGACCAAATTTATAGAAATGCGATTAAAACTGTTCAGGTTAAGCGTGCTGAAACTTTATTAACTGAAGGTATTAATGCACAGACTGAAGGCAAGCAGGAGCTTGCTGCAGGCAAGTATAGAGAGCTTCTCAAACTATTTCCTGAAAATTCTGATGCTTGGTATAACCTGGGGATTGCTTATCAATCTCTCTCCAAAGTTGACGAGGCTTTAAATGCTTATACTAAAGCTTTTCAAATCGATCCTATTAATCAGAGCGATGCGATCTTCTTTGCTGCTTTAATTCATGAAGATCAAAAGAATTTGACTGAGGCTATGAAACTTTATGAAAAGTACATAGAAGTCGCTCCTGAAGGTGATTACTATATAGATGTAAGAGATAGATTAGAATTTATTAAATCTCAATCTTAAGGTTATAAATTTTGTTCCATAAGGGAATAAATAGATTAAATGTTCTACTCTGAGCCTATTATCGAAAACTTTATTTCAGGCATCAGCCAAGAGGACTTCCTTAGACTTGAGGCTATTGATGATGACGAAGAAGCCTACAAGTTGATCTCAGTATTATACGAAAGAGATTTTGGTGTCAGTCCCAGTGGAGTAGGTGAATACTTGATTAGGAACAAGTTTCAGATTGGAACTTTGGAGCAAAACAGGGTTTATATTCCTGATAGCCTTTTATAGTTATTTATTCTTTATAGTATTTATTTGTTAAGGATTTACTGAAAAACATGTTTTGAAGTAGAATCCGCTCAATATGGGTTTAAGGACCTCGCGTGTTCTTAATATTTAGTTTTGGAATTTGCAGATTCTTCTGTAGCCTTTAGGACTAATTTGTACCATTTTAGTTAAGTTAAATTTTGCATCAAACAAGTAGATAATTTCTCCACCATTGGGTAGAAGTTTATGCATTGCAGGAAGATTGGAGCTATCTGATTGTATATGATAGACTTTGGAGCTATCTTTGCAGTATTCAATAATGACATTGATTTGATCTCCTTCATGCATGAGAACTACTTTAGTTTTTGCAGCTGTAGTTCCGAAATAGATTCTGCGTTGTTCACCATCAACCATTGAGCAGAGATTCAGCACTTTCTCTGGGCTAATGAATTTTGCTTCTATTAGTGTTTTGATTTTATTTCTTACTGTTACTGTCATGTTCTTTACCTTTCTTTTTGAATTCGCCAAAAAACTCTGTAACTCATTTGGAATGAGCAGTATTTATACTTGGTTCTATATGCGTGATTTACTTTGTTATCACAAAAAACTGTGTATCAATGTCTTAATCAACTCTTGATTAGAAATAATTAAGCAAAATCAATATATGATTTACTTAACTTTGATTTTTCTCTTCTTAAAATATTTTTGACTTGTGAGTTTGAATCTAATTTGCCATCAATCAAACTTACTTTACCTAATATAAATTTAACATTCTATTCTTAAGGCAAGGTTAAGACCTTCAAGTTTTTTTAATATTTTTAATAAAAAGATATAGACATGTTATATTGAGAGCTTGTATAATATGTATTAGCTGAATTGAAGCTTAAGCTCAGTAAATATTAATGATTTAAAGCTATAATTCAGCATTTTTAGTGATTAGTCCTAAAAATTAGCGAAGATGCAGCAATTAGGCACTACAGTTCAAGAACGAACAAATCCAGCTTTAAATGGGGGGCAAGCATATTCACCTGCCAATAACATAGTCCCTACTAATTCTTTCTCTTCAAGTAATTTAATTTCTAAGCCTGGAGCAAGTAGGGTAAATGCGGTTAATATTTCTCAGGTTGAGCCACAGAAAAAAGGTTTTTTTGCAAATCTCATAGATAAAATTAAGTTTCCGTGGTTTAAATCCAAGTCTGAGCAAGAATTATCTGCTGGAAATGACCCAGCTATTCCTTTACCTCAGAATATTGTTTTTTTACCGACTGATTTTGATAATGTAATGGCTCTCAAAAACGATGATAAGAACCTTGGTAAGCAAGATTTAGTAGATTTGGGTCTTCCTAAAGAATTTTTACCACTTTCGCATACTATGAATCATAAAGGTGAGAGTTTGGAGATACTAGAGAATATCGCTTGGCAGCAATTGGCTTATGATTTGTATCAAGGTTTTGCTTTTGAACAGAAAAAAGATGGAAATTTAGAGCCTAAAATACTAAATAATCGCTTTGCAACCGTAGTTGTAACTAGAAATCCATATGAAAGAGCTTCTGCTAAGTTAGATACTATAAATTCACCAATCTTAAACACGCTTAAGCCTACGGTTATAGCTAGAGAACAATTAGGTTCAGTAGAGGAAGTTAATGACCCTAAATTGAAGCGCTATTCTCCTAATAAAGGGCGTTTTGGTTTATTGGGTAGATTTGGCTATGCCTTTAAGATGTTGTTTACTAAGCCAGGTAAATTTCTTAAAAGTATTAAGAAATATGGCATTAAGCAAGCCACAGAGAAACCACCAAGTAAGTGGATTCCATTTATCATGCCTCAGAGTCAATTCAAGGACGCCGGTGGTAATACGCAATGGACATATGTACCTACTTTACTGGATGATACCATCGGTAATAATGGTGGTAATAATCATAAAGACGGTTTCCAACCTAAATTCTTAAATGAAATGCAGGATCCGAAGACGTTTATTGAAGCGACTCTAACTTCAGGAATTGATAAGAAAACAGGTAAGTTTGACCCTAGAAAGACAAGATTCTATCAAGAGATATTGCAGCAATTAATTCTTCCTATGGAGAAAAATGGCATAGATAAATTCCTAAGATCTAAAAACTGTCGTTTGCCTAAGGATGAAGTAGAGGCAGTTAATAATTTTAAACAGGAACATAATCAAAATGAGGCTTTGAAGAATAGTTCAAGACCTTATCCATATCAACCTATAATGAATTTTGCTGATCAAGGAGGTTATCAACAAGAATTCCTTCAGTCAGTTAGAATGTCAGACTTGCAAGAGATGGCAGTTTAAATTTTCATTAGGAGCTAATTTAGCCTTTCATTTCATTTTGTAAGCAAAAGAAAAACCGGAATGCTAATTCACTAGCATTCCGGTTTTTAAGTAATTAAAGTTGTGTATCTTTTATTAAGAATTAAGCAACAACTAAAGAATCTTGATCTAATTCTAAGCCAGGACCTTGAGTTACGCTTAAGAAAACGTTCTTCATGTAAGTTCCTTTAGAAGAAGAAGGCTTATTTTTCTTAATTTCTTGAACAGCAGTAATTAAGTTTGCAAAAACCTCTTCATCAGTAAACTCAGTCTTACCTATAGGCATGTGAACTACAGCACCTGTTTTCTCAGCTCTGAAAGTAACTTTACCTGCTTGTAAATCTTTAACAGCTTTAGCTACGTCTGGAGTTACAGTACCGTCTTTAGGGTTAGGCATTAGACCTCTAGGTCCAAGTACTCTACCAAGCTTACCAAGTAAAGGCATACAGTCTGGAGTAGCAACTAATACGTCGAAATCCATCCAACCGTCTTGGATTTGTTTAACAAGTTCTTCTGTACCAGCGAAATCAGCACCAGCATCTTTAGCTTGTTGTACTTTCTCACCTTTCGCGATTACAGCGATTACAGTTTTCTTACCAGTACCAGAAGGAAGAACAACTGATGATCTTACTTGTTGGTCATTAGCTTTAGTATCTATACCTAGTTGTATAGATATTTCAAAAGTTTGGTTAGTGTTTTTAGAACCAGAATCTTTAATGAATTGTTTTAGAGTAGTAATAGCTGATTTAGCATCTACTGGAGCATCAAATTTTTCGTTGATATCCTTGATTTGTTTTTGTCTTTTTGTAAGTTTTGCCATTGAATTGTCCTCTAAAGAAAATCGTAATTAAAATTAGTCAGTAACTATAACTCCCATGCTTCTAGCTGTACCAGCCATGATCTTGCATGCAGCTTCGTCATCATTAGCATTAAGGTCAGGCATTTTTTGCTTAGCAACTTCAAGAAGTTGGGCCTTAGTTATTTTACCTACTTTATCCATGTGTGGCTTAGCTGAACCTTTCTCAAGCTTGATTGCTTTTTTGATTAAAACAGCAGCTGGTGGTTCTTTAAGCGTAAGTTCAAAAGATCTATCTTCAAATACAGTAATGATTACTGGAATTACGAAACCCATCTTGTCCTTAGTTCTGTCGTTGTAAACTTTACAGAAGTCCATAATGTTCACACCATATTGACCAAGAGCTGGACCTACTGGAGGAGCTGGATTAGCTTTTCCTGCTTCGAGTTGTAAATTGATATAACCTAAAATTTTCTTAGCCATACTTGCCCTTTTAAACAGACCTAGTATTATAGCAATATTTGTATCGACTATTCACTTTGAAATATTTAAATAAAATTAAGGATTTGGTTGATACCTTAAAGTTCTATGCAAGACAGATATATACCTAAGGAGACCACAAAAATCATTTTGAGACAAGTGCATATTAAATGTTTTAAGATTTTGGAATAATGATTAAAGAGAAGATGTTCTTTTTTGAGGAATTAGAGCAAGATTGTGTCCAGAAACTCATATTCTTGAGTTTGGAGGAAGATTTAGAGCCATACGGTGATCTGAGTTCTAGCTATTTGCTCGATGAAACATTAGTTAAAGCTGAAATTATTGCTCGCGAGAGTGGAATACTTGCTTGTTCTTCTATTGTTGAGTCTGTTTTAGGTGAAGGTATGGAATTTTTCAACAAAAAAGCATATTTTTCCAAGCCTTTGGATGCTTTTTGCAAGGTCGAGCAGTGCTTAGAGGAAGGTGATGAGTTCAAAGCTGGTGATAAATTGTTCATCATTGAGGCTCCAGCAAATCTTTTGCTTGCTTTGGAGAGAACTATACTTAATTTCTTGCAGAGACTATGCGGAATTGCGAGTTTAGCTAAGCTTCTCAATGAAAAATTGAAAGATTCTAAGACTAAATTATTGGATACGCGTAAGACTAACCCTGGCATGCGCTTTCTTGAGAAGAAAGCCTTTGCTTGTGCTGGAGCGACTAATCATAGAGTTAACCTTAGTGAGATGATTATGCTGAAAGAAAATCATCTTGCACTTTCTAAATATGAAGATATAAATGAAGCACTGAAGGTTTTCAAATTAGAAATCGAGAAAAGATCTTTGAAAAATTATGATGATAAGCCTTTGAAAATAGAGTTAGAGATTAACAAAGATAATTTAAGCTTACTGGATCAGCTTTTTAAAGAAGCTATAGTTGACCAAATCATGCTTGATAATTTTAGCCCTGATGAAATCAAGTCTGTGATGAGTGATATTAGTGAGCTTAGGCAGAAATATCCTCAAGCAGAGAAGATTGCTATCGAGGCTAGTGGCGGAATTAATCTGGAGAATATCGGCGATTATGTTGATTTGGGTTTGGATTATATTTCTAGTTCATATGTTAGTAAATTTGCAAATGCTATTGATTTAACTATGTTGATTAAGAAGTAGTATTTTAATTTGAAAATTTAAATATGTACTAAGGTTTTGGACTTGAAGAATTATCTCATGAGACTCACAAAATGTTTCAATACATAGCTTCTATCCATAAGGGAATCAAAAATAATGAGCAAGTTGATGTTACTGACGCTGATGATAAATTACTAAAACAATCTGATCTTAAACCTGTTGATGATGCTAAGAAAAATTTTCTTAATTTAGCTATTAATAATTTAGAGAATCAGGAAAATAAATCTTTAAATGATTTCAAATCTATTGCTAAGAATATAAATTCAGTTGAAGGTGATAAACCTTATCAATTCTTGCTTATGAATGCAATAAAGAACGAAGTTTTTTTGAATACTTTTGCGAAAATATTTGAAAATGATCATAGCGAGGAATCTCAAGTATTGATTAATAAAATAAATGATTTAAAAGATGAGAATACGCTTATTTCCATTAAGCAAGTAGCTAATCATCTTGGAGTGCTGGATAATGCTTTAAACCAAGACCTAATTATGGATAATAGTATGTCGGTTGATTTATTTATTACTATGCTTAAAGATAAAGCTGAAAACCTTTATGAAGAATCAATAACTCATTTCCCTGAATCATTTGATAGTTTAGGTAGTTATGGTAATGAAATCACAACAACTTCTTTCAATAAGGGACAGTTAGAAGATTTAGTGCTTGCAAGGGCATTCATAGAAGTTTTAGCTGAGCTTGAGGTTGATAATTCTCAGCTTCTCAAAGAAAATGATGCTAAGGTTAATGGCTTTTTGTTTCAGCTTGTAGGTTTGGGAAAGTATGTAGATCATGATCAAAATTTAAATACTTTAGATTTAGGTTCAAACAAACTGGCTAACTTATCTGAGCGTTTGAAGCAATTTGTGAAAGATAATTCTCTAACAGAAGATGGAAAATTGCCAACTAATATTGATAAAGTTAATTTATTGAAACACCTTGTTGTTAAGTATATTTTGGATGATATTGGGGAGTTGGCTGAGTCGAATTTGTTAGAAGATTTAGGTAAAATGCAAAAAATAAATCAAGATGAATTTAAATTAAACGCAAATAAATTTGAAGCACGTTACAGGGGCGTGGAAACTTTAGAAGAAGATCGAAGCACACCAGAAGCTCCTTTTGCACAGCCAGTTAAAGTAACTAGACCATTGAATAATACCCCAGAAGAAGAAAAACACTTCATCGAAACTATCGGAAAGGCTCTTTGAGAAAAGCCCTCTAACTAATCATTAAAAACTTCATACTTAGCTTCTTCTGTATCACCGTCAAATTCACCGGTTTCTTTGGTTTTGATATAGAAAAAGACTCCAACTAGCAAGAATAAACCACAGATCAGACCTGGTCCCAGATAACTCCAAGCACCAGCAGAATTTAATACACAGTTAGGACACATACTATTATTATACCCTGACTTTATCTACTGAAGATCGCACTTAAACCCATTGACTGTGCAATTGATGCTTTAAGTTCCTCCATTGAGATTGGCTTTGCAATATTTTTTGTGCCATGGATTTTGGACATTACTTTGAGGCTTTGATTTTCATTAGTGAATATCTCCATAACTTTAGAAGTGAATTCTTTTTTGATATAAGTTGTTTGCCCAGGTTTTAGGTTTAGTTTTTGTAAAAACTCCTCAACAGCTTCGCCTTTAGGAAATTCTGCCAAGTAGTATTCGTTAGATTCATTTTCGTATTTGGAAAGCACTAAGTAGAGGTTATTCTCCGATACTTTTTTAGATGAACCTACAAGGAATACATCTCTAACATCGACTTTTATTGAAGCTTTTTCTGGCTGTGAGTTTTGACTTAATTGTAGTTTTAAGTCTGCGATTTGAGACTTGGCACCTTTGAATTCACATACTTTGTGAGCAGGATTTGTCACCTTGATATCTATACTTTTAGTTTTATTGATAGCTTTAATATCAGCATCTCTTAATTTATTTTCGAAGTTGATCTGATACTTCTTATCTAAGTCAAACTCAGCCGTGTAAAGCTCTTCACTATATTTTTTAGGCTGTTTATTATAGTCTTGGACTGACTTATAGATCGGATACTTATGTGCTTTAAGATCTAAGATCTCAACTTTGTTAAAGCCTCTTTGCATATTAATTAGTGTTTTAACTTCATCTGATTTTTGGCTCCGTAAGTATTCTTTGAAGCTTTTTTTAGGTTCTTTGAGATTGTAGAGGTTCGCTCCTATATATTCTTTCAAACTTGTTTCGTTGATATATAGATCATCTGTAAATGCTATGCCAACTGCTTTGTTTAGGTCAGGTTCGTTTAATAGTAGGCTCAGTATTGGGTTTTTGATAAATACTCTAGACTTGCCCGCTTCCATTTCTGAGAAAACTTGGTTTAAGTATTCTATATATTTGCTTCTATATTTTCTTTCTGCTTCCGAGATTTCCTGGTTTTTCTTAGGAACAGGGTAAGTATTTCTAGAGTTGATGAAGATTCTGATATCGCCTGTTTTGATTGCTGCTGCCTGTGATTCTATAGTGGCTATTAATACTGTTTGGTTTCTACTAGGAATGAAGTCAAAGCCTTTCACTGCGGTGATATTGAATTCAGTTTGATATTCAACTAGCTTGATTTTGTCTGTGCTTTGTAGAACTTGTTTTTTTACGCTATTTGCTTCTAAGCTGAGATAAGTGGTCCCAGTAAGGGAAAATAGCGACACTAAACTAATAAGGAGAAAAAACTTTTTCACTTAAACAATATAACAGAGGAAAAAGACTTCCAAAAAAATAAAAATCATCCTAAGATTTCATGCAGAAATCTATTGCAATTTGCTAAAATAGATATACATATTATGAAGACACTTGGATTGCCAGAAGAATTGACTAATTTAGATCTTAAAAGTAAAGGAAACGTCAAGATTTTTAGCGGGACTGCAAGTCCTGGACTCAGTGCTGAGATAGCGAAAGAACTTGGTCTGGAGTTGGGTAAAATCAAAATTCAACCTTTTTCTGATGGCGAAATTTATGTGCAAATCCAAGAAAGTATAAGAGGTTGTGAGGTCTTTTTAATCCAGCCAACGCATAGGCCGGTTAATGAAAACCTGATGGAACTTTTAGTTATATTGGATTCTTTGAAACGTGCATCAGCTGAGAAGATTAACGTTATTATGCCTTACTATGGTTATGCTAGGCAGGATAGGAAGGCTGCAGGCCGTGAACCAATTACAAGTAAGCTTGTTGCTAGATTGATTGGTGAAGCTGGTGCTGATAGAGTGATTTGCCTTGATCTTCACTCTGAGCAGATTATTGGTTTCTTTGATACTTTGATTGACCATGTTCACGCAGCACCAATTTTGATTGATTACATCAAAAGATTTATTGGCGCTGAAGATTTAGTTATTGTTTCACCTGACGTTGGTGGTGTATCTAGAGCTAGAGCTTATGCTAAGAGACTTAATGATGCTCCAATTGCGATTGTTGATAAGAGAAGACATCACGATAGACAAAACTATGTTGAGGTTATGAATATCATTGGTGATGTTGAAGGTAAGACAGCGATTTTGGTTGATGATTTGATCGACACAGCAGGAACTATGTGCAAAGCTGCTCAGCTGATTAAAGATAATGGCGCTAGCCGTGTTTTTGCTTGTGCAAGTCATGGAGTTCTTTCTGGACCTGCATTTACTAGAATCCAGGAATCGCCTATTGAACAGTTGATTATCACTAATTCTATTCCTCTCAAGCCTGAGTGGGAGCAGTCTGAGAAAATGGTACAGATATCAATTGCACCATTCTTAGCTGAAGCTATTAGAAGAATTCACACTAATGGTTCTATCTCTGGTTTATTTTCTTAAATTATAGAGAGGCTGAGATATTTTAGTCGATGCAAAGAAATTCTACTAGTCAAATCTCTAAGCAAGAACTTAGAAGTCGCGCTTTAGAATTTGGTTTTAGTGATCTTGCTTTCGTTGATATTGAACCATTACTGGAGGCAGAGGAGAGATTCATAGACTGGCGTGCCAAAGGTTACGCAGGCACTATGTCTTATTTGTTAAGAACAAATCCAATCAATGCTCGCCCAGAAAACCTTTTGGCTGGAGCTAAAACATTATTGGTTTTTACGGCTAATTATTTTTCTGAGTGTCCTCCTAGGCCTGGAGCTGATTACGGCAGAGTAGCGAGCTATGCAGTTGGGAAGGATTACCATAAAGTTCTTAAGAAAAAGATCAAAGAATTTATTGCAGCTAATGAGGATCTCCAATCTATTTTCGCTAATTCTAGATTTTTTACCGATGCTGTTCCTCTTCTGGAGAAAGCTTTTGCGGAGAAGGCGGGCTTAGGTTTTCAGGGTAAAAATACTTTACTGATTTCTAAGCAGTCAGGTTCTTTTAGCTTTATTGCTGAGATTATTAGTGATCTTGAGTTTCATGATGATTTAAATTCTGAATTTTTGGATACTGATATTGAGATTGAAACTCAGTCTAAATCATTGGGCTGTGCTGAGTGTACTAGGTGTATAGATGTTTGTCCGACAAATGCTTTGGATGATATTTATTCGATTGATTCACGAAAGTGTATTAGTTACTGGACTATAGAGAAGCGAGGAGAGATTCCTCAGGCTTTGCATGAAGGTATTGGTGAATGGCTTTTTGGTTGTGATCTTTGTCAGGAAGTGTGTCCCTATAATCGTAAGGGTTCGAGTTCTTTGGCTAGGGAGGCTAAGCCTCCATTTCCTGAATTTCAGCCAGAGTCTGGTGCCAGTCATTGGCTTTATTTGCCTATGCTTCTTGCTATGCATGAAAATACTTTTATGGATTATTACGAGGAGGCTTTTCAGCAAGATGCTTCATTGTTGCGCTTTGCTAGAAAGCAACTAGTAAAATTTGAGCTTGAAACTAAGGTTTTGGAGAAATCATCTGATGAGTATTTGCAGAGTTTTAATGAGTTTCTAGATAAAATATTCTTTTTCAAATTTGGTGAAACAGCTCTCTCTAGATCCAAGCGTGCTGGGCTTATCCGTAATGCAAGTATTGTTGCTAGGAATTCAGCTGCTAGTAAGTCACTAGAATTAGTAGATTTGATAAATTCATAGAATTTTTATGAAAATTTGCTGCTCGCATGCTACTCTTATTAATGTATGGGTAGACAGGTTTGGATTTGTAGTTCTTGTTCAGCGGAGAGTCTAGGTTATTTCGGGCAATGTCAATCTTGTGGTGCTTGGGGGACTTTGGAGAAACATAATTTAGAGAAGAAGTCGAAGAAGAATTTAGAGCCTAAGACTAAACATAGTTTGTTTGTTGATGCAGAAGAGGAAATTTTTAGTCTTGCTGATATTGAAGATGAATCTTATTCACGCTTGAGTTCAGGTTCTGGAGAATTTGATCGTGTTTTAGGTGGTGGCATAGTTGCTGGTAGTGTGAATTTAATTGGTGGGCAGCCGGGGATTGGTAAGTCTACTATTCTTTTGCAGATTGCATTTCATGCAAGTAATATGGGTATGAAAGTCTTATATATCTCTGCAGAAGAGTCTTCAAGTCAGCTTAAATTGAGAGCTAATCGTTTATTCTCTCAAGCTATGAAGAAGGATCCTAATTTGAGAGAAGCAGGAGGCAATGCTAATTGGGATAATATTTTGGTTTATACCGAGAGTAATCTTGAGAAAATTATCGAGGCGATAAAATCTAAAGAACCAAGTTTGGTTATTGTTGACAGTATTCAGGCTATTTATAATCCGAATCTAGATTCTATTCCTGGTACTATTAGTCAGATTAAGGAATCTTGTTCTAATCTTGTTAGAAGCGCGAAGGTATTTAATATTCCTATCTTTATTGTTGGTCATATTAACAAAGATGGTGACATAGCTGGTCCTAAGATTCTTGAGCATATGGTAGATACTGTCTTACAGTTTGAAATTGTTAAAGATGAGAGTTTAAGGATACTCAGATCTATTAAGAATCGTTTTGGAAGTACGGATGAACTTGCTGTATTTGAGATGTCTGAGTCTGGTTTGGAAGATATAGTTGACCCTTCACAGATTTTCCTAGAGCAGCGCTCTGGTGGAGTAGTTACTGCTTTGAAGGAGGGACGAAGACCAATTCTAGTGGAGATTCAGTCTTTGGTTATTAGCTCTGAGTATCATAATCCTAGGCGCATGGCTAACGGTATTGATTATTCTAGGCTACATCAGATACTAGCTGTAATGGAAAAACATCTTAATATACCTTTAGCTAAGAACGATATTTATGTGAATGTTGCTGGTGGGCTTAATATAAAAGAAACTAGTTCAGACCTTGCTATAGCATTGTCGATATTTTTGAATTCTCAGAACTTTGAGGAATTGCCAGGAGATTTTCTTGCACTTGGTGAACTTGGTTTATCTGGTGAGATTAGACAGTTGAGTAATCTTGAGCTGAGATTGAAAGAAGCAGCCAAGCTTGGTTTCAAGAAAGCGATAGTGCCAAGTTTGAAGAAAGAAATTAAGCAGAGTCTTAAGGGACTAGGTATTGAATTGTTTGAGGCTATAAGTATTAAGCAAGCAGTTTATTATTTGAAGCAGTTTGTTAAGAAGCCTGCTTTGCAGAAAACATCAGTTAAATAAGTTTTCTAGATAAATATTGAAGCAACAGCCTAGTCTTAAAGTCAAGGCTGAGGACGACGAAAACAACTGTCTTAAAAGTCAAGTATGAATAGGTAAACCTCGATAAAAGTTTTTTACAATTGCATTTAATATGACAATAAATTTCCTCATACATGCAGTTAATA